>DAOUEN010000165.1:0-34364 GCA_034430415.1 Dehalococcoidia bacterium | reverse complement strand
CTGGTCACCGGTAAGGGGAAAAACAGAGACTAACTTGAATTCAGACATTGCAGACTATCCACCGCAACCAGACGCTGCACCTCGCGTTTCCCACCCAACCACCAGAAGCATCATCGGGTCAATTGCAATCCACCACATTCGGCTGCTGCCAGCGGCGCACCAACCAATGTGGCCGATCCGTCAGCCTCACGGCCAGGCTCGGTCCCCAGCGTCACTTTGGTCGCCTGCCCCCTGCAACAGACGAGCAGCGTCGCCAGCGAGAGCAGCTGCCCGCTCACTCTGCGGCCAAATGCTGCAACGCCAGTCTGACCTTATCCTCCAAGCTGAGCTCGCTGGAAACAGGGAGGGTGGAGACAGCTTTGCTGGCTTCCTTCAGAGAATAGCCCAAGCTGGTCAAGGCAGCCATGACATCCTCGTCTTCTACACCGAAAGGCAACACAGCCTCCCTCCACTCCTTCTCCAGCTTCCCTTTCAGTTCAACAATCAACCGACTCGCCATTTTCTTCCCAATCCCGGGCACTTGACTGATTATTTCCGTGTTGCCGCTCGTGATAGCCACCACCATTTGCTCAGGGCTCAATGCAGAGAGCAGCGCCAAAGCTACCTTAGGCCCGATCCCAGAGACAGAGATAAGATTCCTGAACACGGTCAACTCCTGTTCAGAGCCAAAACCATAAAGAGAGACGTTGTCCTCCCTCACATGTAGATGGGTGAAAAGGGAAACCTTATCACCAGGAGTCCCCAGTTGGCCCAAAGTTGAGCCAGGGACGCGGACTTCGAAACCAATGCCTCCCACCTTCACGATAGCTGAATCAGGCCCGCGGTATTCCAGGCTTCCCTCAAGAGTAGCTATCATGCTAAGTTCTCTCGGCTATCCACTGATTCACTCGACTCTGCTGAATGTGGCAAATAGCCACAGCCAGAGCATCCGTGACGTCGCTTGGCTCAGGTGCACTGGACAGACCGAGCTGGATTCTCACCATTTCTCGGACTTGCTGTTTGTCGCTCCGCCCGTAGCTGGTTACCTGCTGCTTCACCTGGGCCGGCGAGTAATAGTACACAGGTAGCCCTTGACTGACTGCTGAAAGGATAGCTACCGCCTGCGCTCTTCCGATAGAGAACGCTGACCTCACGTTCCGGCCAACAAAGGGTTCCTCAATCGCTGCCTCGCTAGGCCTGTGTTGTGTAATGACTTCAGTGAGTCCACGGTATACACACTGTAGCCTTTCCTCCACAGGAATCTGAGAGGACAACCTCAACACCCCACAGTCCACCATCCTCATCTCATCTCCAACATCCACCACACCATAGCCCATGCTCACCGTTCCAGGGTCAATGCCAAGAACACGCATTTCGCTATGTCCGGCTGCTCAACCTCTCTAGGGCGGCATCGGACAGATCGATATTCGAGTAGACGTGTTGCACGTCGTCCATCTCTTCCAAATCGTCAAGAAAGCTCAAGGTCTGATCCACCTTGTTGTCCTCCAGCAGCACTGTAGTCTTCGGTACCAAGGAGACCTCCGCAGACGCTACGTGGCTAGCTTCCTCGACTCTCTTCCTCACTTCCTCCATGACACCGGGCTCAGTATAGATCTCCAAGTAGCCCTTCTCCGTTTTCACATCTTCAGCGCCAGCGTCAATCGCCAGCAATGCCAGTTCCTCCGCATCTGATGCGTCCCCCTCCACAGTCACCACTCCCCTGCTCTCAAAGAGCCACGCCACGCACCCATTTTCACCTAGGCTACCACCGTGGCGCACAAACAGGCGCCGGACATCCTGAATGGTGCGATTACGGTTATCAGTCAAGGCCTCCACCAAGACTGCCACTCCGTCTGGACCGTATCCCTCCAGTGTAACCTCAGCCAACTCAGATGCTCCGCCTTCACCACTGCCGCGCTTTATAGCCCTCTCAATACTATCAGAGGGCATATTGTTGTCCCGACCTCTCTGAACCGCTAGACGCAACTGGAGGTTGCTTTCCAGGCTGCTCCCGCCCTGCTTGACCGCAATTATGATCTCGCGAGCAAGCTTGGTGAATAGCTGCCCCCGCCGGGTATCTGCAACCCCCTTCTGCCGCTTGATCTGCGACCACTTCGAATGTCCAGACATACTAACTCCCAAGTCAATTCTAGCACTGCCAGCTCAAGGTGGTAAAGCCCAAATAGACCGTACCTGGATTTCCTGCTATATTAGGTGGCAATGTCCAAGCTAATCCCCTCAGGCACAATCACCTCGGTCCCTGGTTTTCTGGCTGGGGCGGTTCAGTGCGGGATACGAACCCCGAACGAGCTTGACCTGGCCATCCTCTACTCTGAAGTTCTCTGTGTCGCCGCAGGCGTCTTGACCACCAATCGAGTCAAGTCGGCCCCGGTCATACTGTCTCATCAACACCTGTCAAAAAGCCGAGCCCAGGCAATTGTAGCCAACTCGGGCTGTGCTAACGCCTGTGTTGGAGAGCAAGGACTGGCCGACGCAGCCGAAATGGCAAGGCTCACAGCCACGAGACTGAAAATCCCTATGGCTGCAGTCCTCGTAGCAAGCACCGGCGTGATTGGGACACCATTGCCTATGGACTGCATACGCCATGGGATAAAGAAGACAAGGCTTGGCCCACAAGGCGGTCACGACTTCGCCAAGGCGATAATGACGACGGATTCCAGACCCAAAGAGGTGGCAGCCCACCTTGACACAATGGGAGCCAGGGTGACTATCGGTGGGGTAGCCAAAGGCTCAGGCATGATCCATCCCAACCTGGCCACAATGCTTTGTTTCATAGCCACCGATGCCTTAGTCGATGGCGCTTTTCTCCGATCAGCATTGAGGGAGGCGGTGGACATCTCCTTCAATATGGTCAGCGTTGATGGCGAAACCAGTCCCAGCGACTCTGCGTTTCTGTTAGCCAATGGTCTGGCTGGAAACGAGACAATCGGCTTCAGCAATGGCGAGGCCTTCCAACAAGTTCTGAACGAGGTTTGCGTTCATCTGGCCAAATCCATAGCGCAAGACGGCGAGGGCGCAACAAAGCTTATCGAGGTCACAGTAGAGGGCACACGACATCAGGCAGAGGCTCGCCAGGCTGCCAGGACCATTGTGAGTTCGCCTCTAGTGAAGGCAGCAATCCACGGCAGTGATCCCAATTGGGGCCGTATCGTCTCCGCCCTGGGGCGAAGCGAAGCGGAAATAGCCGAAGAGAAACTGGACGTCTATTTGAACGGCGTCCAGGTCATGAAACAGGGACGTTCTATCCCTTTTGACCAGGCGACAATGCGGACATCTCTGCAAAGCGACGAAGTATCCATCGAACTGCAACTCAATCTGGGAAATAGCAGAGCTACTGCCTGGGGCTGTGACCTGTCCGAGGAGTATGTTACCATAAACAGCGCTTACACAACGTAGATGCAGAGGGTTATAGTAGTCAAGATAGGCGGCAGTACACTGGGTAGCCATGACACGACCCTGGAGGATCTGGTGCTGCTGCAAGAGAAGCAGGTATCGGTAGTTGTAGTCCACGGTGGCGGGCAGCACATTTCCGACTGGTTTTCGAAGATGGGCATTCCGACCAGGTTTGTAGATGGGTTGAGGGTGACTGATGCCGAAGGTCTGAGAGTAGCAACCGCAGTACTGGCCGGACTGGTCAACAAAGAACTGGTGACAGCTATCCAGGCTCTAGGAGGAAGGACAATAGGGCTAAGTGGCGCCGACGGCAATTTGCTCCGGGCACGCGTCAAGAGCCGTGAACTGGGATTCGTTGGTGAGGTCGTGAAGGTCGACGCTACGCTACTCAACCTCCTGGTAAGAGAAGGATTCATGCCAGTGGTGGCACCGATATGCTCAGGCGCGGTCAATAGCGATATGATGTTGCTCAACGTCAACGGAGATGCTGTGGCGGGGGAAATTGCCGCGGCTACAAGCGCTGACAAGCTTGTCTTCCTCACCGACGTTGATGGTATCCAAGATGAGTCAGGCAAGACCATACCCAGGCTCACCGCTGCCGAGGCAAGAAACCTGCTGTCCTCTGGCACAGCCTCGGGCGGAATGGTGCCCAAGGTAGAAGCGTGCCTCCGGGCGCTGACACAAGTGAGTGAGGCACGGATTATCAACGGCAGGGTATCTCACGCCCTGCTCAGCGAAATTGCGAATGGCGTCGGAGGTACTACCGTTGTCCCAGACTAACTGGCCCGAGCTGGAGCAGAGACTGTTTCTCAGCACCTTCAAGCGTTTCCCTGTTACCCTGGTTCGAGGCCAGGGTACTCAAGTGTGGGACGACCAAGGCAGGGAATACCTTGACCTTGTTGGCGGCTGGGCGGTAAATAGCCTAGGACATTGCCCTCCAGTAGTAGTTGAGGCCTTAGAAAGGCAGGCCAAGAAATTAATTCACACTTCAAACCAGTTCTATACCGTTCCCCAGATAGAGCTGGCACAGCTCCTCGTAGAGAACAGCAGTCTCCATAAGGTCTTTCTCTGCAACAGCGGTGCAGAAGCCAACGAAGGAGCAGTCAAACTGGCACGCAGATATGGGAAGCTTCATCTCAATGGCGCCTACGAGATTGTAACTGCCACCGGGTCATTCCACGGGCGGACACTGGCAATGACTGCTGCGACGGGGCAACACAAGTTCCAGGAGGCATATGCCCCCTTGCCAGCTGGCTTCGTCCACGTTGAATTCAACGATGTAAAAGCGATTAAGGAGGCTGCCACAGCCCAGACTTGCGCTGTAATGCTGGAACCCATACAGGGTGAAGGTGGGGTCAACATTCCCAGCCCGGACTACCTTGAGAAAGTGCAATACTGGTGCCGTCAGAATGGAATCCTGTTCATTCTTGATGAAATCCAGACGGGCATTGGTCGAACAGGAACCCTCTTCGCCTACCAACAACACAACGTTGAGCCAGACATTATGACCCTGGCCAAGGGGCTGGCGAGCGGTGTCCCCATTGGCGCTTTCTTGGCCAAAGAGCAGGCCTGCGCCTTCAGCCCTGGTGACCATGGGTCTACCTTTGGCGGTAACCCTCTGGCCTGCGCCGCCTCATACGCCACAGTAAAGTACATCATTGACCAAAACATACCTGAGAAAGTAAGACAGCTGGGCCAGCACTTCATGGCCAGACTGGAGGGCCTGCAGCGGCAATTTGAGTTCATCTCTGAAGTGAGAGGTCGAGGGCTCCTCATAGCCCTCGAGTTCAACAGCGAGATCGCCCAGGAGATAGCTATGGCTTGCCTGGGAAAGGGGCTGCTGGTCAACAGGGTAAAGCCGAATACCCTCCGATTCATGCCGCCTCTCACCATTAGCGAACGAGAGGTGGACCAGGCAATCGGCATTCTGGAAGATGCCCTGGCCGAGAAAGCGAGGAGGTAGAATGTCGCACAAAGTAGTCCTGGCATACAGCGGAGGGCTGGACACCTCGGTAGCAATAGAGTGGCTCAAGGAGAAGTACAGTCTGGATGTCATAGCTTTCACAGCAGACATCGGCAACGTTCCTGATCTCTCTGCTATCAGGCAGAAAGCTCTCGATTTAGGAGCCATAAAAGCAGTGGTGATTGATGCCAAGGAGACTTTCGTTGATTCATATGTGTTTCCCGCTCTTCAAGCTGACGCTATCTACGAAGGCCAGTATCCCTTGGCCACAGCCCTGGGACGTCCGCTTATCGCCAAGCTTCTGGTGGAGATAGCCAGCAAGGAAGGTGCCGTTGCGGTAGCACACGGCTGTACCGGCAAGGGGAATGACCAAGTACGGATGGACGTCAGCGTGGCGGCTCTGGCTCCCAATCTCAAGGTGATAGCCCCGGCCAGGGAATGGAACATGACTCGAGAGCAGACAATAACCTATGCTCAGGACCACCACATTCCCATTCCCATCACCAAGGCCAGCCCGTACTCCATCGACGAGAACCTATGGGGGAGATCCATCGAATGCGGCCCACTGGAGGATCCCTGGAACGAGCCGCCCAAGGATACGTTCGCCTGGACAAGAGCTGTTGAGGACACGCCAAACGAGCCGTCATATCTAGAGATTGAATTTGCCGGGGGCGTGCCAACAGGCCTCAACGGCGAACCCCTTGCAGGCCCGACACTTATTCAGAGGACTCACGAGTTGGCCGGCAAACATGGAGTGGGCAGGATCGACCATGTCGAAAACAGGCTGGTGGGCATCAAGTCCAGGGAAATCTATGAGGCACCGGCAGCCGTTGTGCTTCTGAAAGCTCACAAAGCCCTGGAAGGTCTCGTCCTGACAAAGCAACAGCTCCGGTTTAAGGACAAAGTGGCTGCCGAGTATGCTGACCTTATCTACAACGGGCTATGGTTCAGCGGCCTTCGCCAAGACCTGGCCGCCTACGTAGCGAACTCTCAAAGGTATGTGACCGGCACCGTGAGGGCCAAGCTTTTCAAAGGAAACTGCCAGATCGTGGGCAGAAAATCCCCCTGTTCCCTCTACGACTACAGTCTGGCTACTTATGATCAAGGAGATGTCTTCGACCAGACCGCTGCGCCTGGCTTCATCCACCTCTGGGGACTGCCAGTCAAGATCCAGGCTCGCGCCCAATCGCTATTCCGCGGACAAGACTGATGCTACAAGACAAACCTGAGTTAGTGAAGAAGTACCTTGCCTCCATTCCTTTCGACAGGCGACTATACCGGGAGGACATAAGGGGCAGCATTGCCCATGCAAGGATGCTGGGGGCGCGGGGTATAATCACTAAGAGCGACGCCGACATCATAATAAAGGGCCTCAAGTCAATTCAAGAGGAAATCGAGCAAGGCGATTTCCAGTTCAGAGCTGACCTTGAAGACATACACCTGAATATCGAATCAAGGCTGTTTGAGAAAGTCGGTGACGTAGCCGGCAGGCTTCACACTGCCCGCTCAAGAAATGACCAAATCGCTTCAGACATGAGGCTCTTTCTCAAGAAGGAGACAGGGGAAACCATTAAGACGTTGAAGAACCTGCAATCCTCGCTGGTGGAACTGGCCTCGCAGAACAAGGACGTCATCATACCGGGCTATACGCATTTACAGCAGGCCCAACCGATCCTGCTCGCACATCACCTGCTGGCCTATTTTGAGATGTTTCAACGCGACATTGAGAGATTTCATGGCTGTCTGACGCGGACTGACGTGTCGCCTCTGGGCAGCGGGGCTTTGGCTGGCACAGCCTATGCTATAGATCCCAACCTGGTGGCCCGGGAACTAGGCTTCAGCGAAGTCGCCACAAATAGCCTCGACGCCGTGTCTGACAGAGATTTCGTCATAGAGTACGAGGCCTGCGCCGCCCTGGCTGCAATGCACCTGTCCCGACTGGCAGAAGAGATAGTCCTGTGGGCATCTGATGAGTTTCGCTTCATACGAATTGATGAAGCCTTCGCCTCGGGCAGCAGCATTATGCCTCAGAAGAGAAACCCTGACGTCGCCGAACTGGCCAGGGGGAAGACGGGGCGAGTGTACGGTAACCTCGTGGCTACCCTGACCACCATGAAGGCTTTGCCCTTGGCTTACAACCGAGATATGCAAGAAGATAAGGAGAGACTGTTCGATACCGTAGACACGCTGCACTCCAGCCTGCAAGTATTCGCTCAAATGATAAGCACAGTCAAGGTGGATGCCGAGCGTACTCGTGACGCTATTAGGAAAGACTACATCCTGGCGACTGATTTGGCCGACTATCTGGTGAAGAAGGGTTTGCCGTTTCGGGAGGCACACGGCGTTATAGCCAAGCTTGCCGGGTACGCCATTGCCAAGGAGCAGAACTTCCACGACCTCAGCTTGAATGAATACCGTGGTTTCTCTCCACTGTTCGATGAGGATGTATACGCCATTACACTAGAATCCTCGGTAGCTTCACGGAATACCACCGGTGCTACATCGCCAGAGCAGGTGGAACTAGCCCTGACAAGAGCAAACGAACTGATAGCAGGGATCCTGTGAACGAGCCGATCAAGCTAGCACCATCGATTCTGTCTGCTGACTTCGCTCGCCTGGGTGAGCAAGTGGCAGAAGCGACAGCAGCAGGAGCTGACTACATTCACATAGACATCATGGACGGCCATTTTGTGCCGAATATCAGTATCGGCGCCCCAGCAATAGCTGCAATCCGTCCTTGGACTCACCTGCCTTTGGACGTCCACCTGATGATAGAGCAACCAGAACGGTACATCTCCGACTTCGCCAAGTCTGGAGCTACCATCATTACCGTTCACGTGGAGACCTGCCCCCACATCCATCGCACCATCCACTCGATCAAAGAGCTTGGCGTGAGAGCCGGAGTAGTCCTGAATCCAGCTACCCCTCTGATCACCCTGGAAGAGATTCTGCCTCAAGTTGATATGGTCCTGCTGATGAGCGTGGACCCGGGGTTTGGAGGTCAGGCCTTCATTCCCGAGACAACCCGGAAAGTGGCCCGCTTGCGCCGGATCCTGGACGACAACGGCCTCAATGCGGAACTCGAGGTTGATGGAGGGGTGACCATCGATAACGCGCCCGGCTTGGTCGAAGCCGGTGCCAGGGTACTGGCAATCGGAAGCAGCATATTCAAGGCTGAGGAGGGGATAACCCAAGCTTTGCGGAACTTCAGAGAGACCCTGGCCTAGAGAGCTCTACTTTGGCTGATGTGAGAATGAGTCAATCACGGGACAAGACCATGAAAAGCTATGGGCTAGCGCGAGGCCTTGGCCTGGGTGCGAAGGCACCTGGTGCAGATGTTGACTTTCTGTCCTTTTCCCTCTACGATTATAGTAGCTTGGTGTATGTTGGGCAACCAGCGGCGCTTGGTACGCCTCTTAGAATGGCTTACGTTATTCCCAAATTGGACTCTCTTGCCGCAGATATCACACTTCACGGAACGGTCTTTGCCTCCCCTTACTGAAATCCGGTTCTCATGTATTACTCGCCAATGATATCACAATAGTCGCATCGGGTAAAAGCAGATATGGCCAAGTCCAACATAGCCGATGGCAAAACCCTGAAGAGGATGTTTGCCCTGGGGACTGTCTGGCTGGAGAAAGCAGCTCCGGACATAAACGCCATAAATGTTTTCCCTGTTCCTGACGGCGATACCGGAATCAACATGGTGCTTACCATGCACTCTGCCATGGAGGAGGTACGTCAGAACCCCGATGGCAACGCATCCTCAGTAGCGAAGGCGATGGCCTCCGGCGCCCTAATGGGGGCGCGGGGCAACTCGGGAGTGATCCTGTCTCAGTTTTGCCGCGGCCTGGCAAAGGGGCTGGAAGGCAAGAGTTCCTTCGATGGCATGGATTTCGCCAACGCGCTCTCTGACGCGTCACAAGCAGCCTATGAAGGTCTTGTCCACCCTGTGGAAGGCACCATTCTAACTGTGCTCAAGGACGCAGCCACTGCTGCTACCGCACATGCGGGAAGCAACTCCGAGAGCCTGGTCTCTGTAATGGAAATCGCCACTGCGGCAGCCAGAGATTCGGTAGCCCGAACCCCCGACCTGCTGCCTGTGCTGCGCGAAGCTGGCGTAGTCGATGCCGGGGGCCAGGGCCTGTATGTACTGTTCGACGGCGCTCTTCATTACCTTAAGGGAAAGTCAAACGAAATAAAGCACCAGAAACCCGAGCTAGTTCCTTCCAGCGAGCCCCTATCGCCACACCTAACTCAGATAGCTACCGAAGCAGAGGTGCCCTACGGATATTGCACCAACTTTGTAGTGGAAGGCAAGAAACTTGACCCTGAAGAGATCAGAAACAAGTTGAAGAAGAAAGGGCAATCCGTAATCGTTACGGGAGATAGTTCCCTGGTGAGGGTCCACATCCATACCTTCAAGCCGGGGGTAATCCTGGAATATGCTACGCATCTGGGTACCCTGCACCAAATAGATGTCAGGAATATGGATGACCAGTACGAGGAATTCATAAAGATGCAACGGGAAAAGATGCCGAAAGTCGACATCGCCGTAGTAGCCGTTGCTTCTGGAGATGGCATTTTTCAGGTATTCAATAGCCTCGGTTCCACCCTCATTGTCCCTGGCGGTCAGACAATGAACCCCAGCGTTCGCCAACTCCTGCACGCCATCGAGTCAGCGCCTGCGGACAACGTCATCCTGCTGCCCAATAATAAGAACATCATCGCTTCAGCCCGCCAAATCGAGCCTTTGTCCCCAAAGCAAGTAAAGGTCGTTCCCAGCAGGACTATCCCCCAGGGCATAGCTGCCCTCCTTGCCTTCAACTACGATCTGGGCGTAGAGGACAACGCTCAAGTAATGGAAGAGGCAATAGGCACGGTGAAGACCCTAGAGATCACCAGGGCGGTGCGTCGAACACAGCTCAATGGCCTGCGAATAAGAAGAGGACAATTCATCGCTGTCCTCAATGACGAGGAAATCATAGCTGCCGATAATGACATCCTGGTGCTTATTTTCGAAGCCCTGATTAAGTCGGGAGTTCAACAGGCAGAAATGGTGACCATTTACTACGGTGCCGAAATCCAGGCTGCTGAAGCCGAAGGGGTAGCCCAAGAGATCCGCAGCAGATACAAAGCTCAGGTCGAAGTAGTTCATGGCGGCCAGCTTCACTACAATTACATAATCTCACTCGAATAGCCCCCAGGCCCAAGCTGTGCTTTCGCCATAACCAAGCGACAACCTCGCATGATGGCGACCACCGACTCACTGAGAAAGATCCTTGAGCTAGAGCAGCAGAAAGGGTACGGCGATAAGGCAGTAATCGGAGGTCTGGACGGATATCTCCATAGTCACGCCGGAGAGATCAGGCAAGAAATAGCCAATCCAGGACTTCTAGCCACCTTTGACCAGCTCAACCTAGCCAATTCCCGCTACCGCTCCTCGGATGTACTCGAGCGGAAAAGGTGGCTAGCACGCATTCTCCACTGGCTAGACCAATTGGAGAAGCAGAGGAAGCAAAGCACCACTACCCTTCACGCCGAACTCAGATCCGCCGCAGCAGCAGACGCAGCTACGCAGGTGCAGCCAGATGCCCAGCAGCGGCGGATCTCCTCTTACCGCTCTTCATCAAGGCAGAAACAGCTCACAGTGGATTCACCCATAACTGCTATCAGAGGCATTGCGCCCAGGGTTGCCACCAGATTCGCCAAACTAGGGGTCACCACAGTACATGATTTGCTCTACTTCTTCCCTCGGCGCTACATCGATTATAGCCAGAGGAGATCCATAGCCGACCTGGAAGAAGGCCAAGACCAGACTGTGATAGCCACGATATGGCAATCCAGAGTGACCACCTTCGGCAATCGGCCAGGGACAGAGGCGATTGCTGGCGACGAGACAGGAAACCTACGACTCGTTTGGTTCAACCAGCCCTACCTGGCCAGGAGCTTCCCCACCAACGCGCAAGTAGTACTTAGCGGCACCGTAAGCATATTCAAGGGGCAGAAAGTCCTCGTGTCTCCTGAGTGGGAGCTCGTCAAGGACAAGGAACTGATTCACACCGGACGCCTTGTTCCGATCTATCCTCTCACTCAAGGCCTGTATCCCAGACAGGTGCGGAAGTGGACCAAGGAAGTCATCGACGACATGGCGTGGCAAGTGGGCGACTTCCTACCATCAGAGATAAGGAGCCGATGCCAGTTACTGGACCTTGGCGAGGCGATAGCACAGATTCACTACCCCGACAGTCAGCCAATGGCAGAGAAGGCGAGGAAGCGCCTTGCTTTCGATGAGCTGTTTCTGCTCCAACTAGGGGTACTGGCCAGGAAACGAGACTGGCAAGAGGGACAGCCAGGCAACGCTTTCCATATAGACCAGGGGATCATCGACAGCTTCTCACAGTATCTGCCCTTCACCTTGACCAGAGCTCAAGAACGAGTCCTGGACGAGATTCTGGCTGACCTGAAGCAAGCAAGGGCCATGTCACGCCTGCTACAAGGCGAAGTGGGCAGCGGCAAAACGGTGATTGCGACGCTGGGTCTGCTGCTGGCTGTCAGCAACGGCTTTCAAGCAGCACTGATGGCCCCCACCGAGGTGCTGGCGGAACAGCATTTCCAGAACGTCTGCGGCCACCTATGTAGTACCATCACTCCGGACCATAGCTGTGATGAGCCAGACCGCAACACGGTCTCATCCAAGTCAATCCACATCAGACGCTGTACCGGATTTCTGTCACGGCCGCTTACTGTTGCTCTGCTCGTAGGCAGCCTTCCCGACGAGGAGAAGAAGGATCTACGCCGCAGGATTGCACAAGGCAAGATCGATATTGCTATCGGCACCCATGCCCTCATTCAGAAGGATGTGCAGTTTCACCGATTGGGATTAGCGGTGATAGACGAGCAACAGCGCTTCGGCGTCCTGCAACGCTCAGCGCTGCGTCAAAAGGGATACAATCCACACATTCTAATTATGACGGCCACCCCAATACCACGGACTATGGCGCTAACCCTGTATGGAGACCTCGACCTTTCAGTCATCGATGAACTGCCCGCAGGGCGACAGGTGGTGAAAACGAAATATCTCGAGCCTCAGCAGAGAGAGAAGGCCTACGCTTTTGTCCGCCGTCAAGTCAGCAACCACAAGCAGGCTTTCATCATCTGCCCCCTCATTGAGGAATCCGAGGCCTCCGAAGCCAGAGCCGCCACCAGCGAGCACCAGTATCTGTCCAAGCAGGTTTTCCCCGACCTCAAGCTAGGGCTGCTCCACGGCCGAATGGCTCCCGCTGAGAAAGAGCATGTAATGCGCTGTTTCCGTGACGGAGAGCTTGATATCCTGGTATCAACGTCGGTAGTGGAAGTTGGAATCGATATACCATCAGCTACAGTCATGCTGGTGGAAAGTGCTGACCGCTTCGGCCTGTCGCAGCTCCACCAATTCAGAGGCAGAGTCGGCCGGGGCAGCGATCAAAGCTATTGCGTGCTCATACCCGAAAGGCCTTCACCCGAAGCCAGTGAGCGACTGCACTTCGTAGAGACAATTCATGATGGATTTGCTCTGGCTGAGAAAGACCTGGATATCCGAGGGCCAGGCGAATTCTTCGGCACCCTCCAGAGCGGTCTCCCCGACCTGAAGATAGCCAAACTGTCTAACCTGGATCTTCTCGAGATGGCCCGTGGAGAGGCGATGACTCTTTTCCAGAATGACACCTACCTGAGAAGAGTGGAGCACAGTCCCCTGAGACAGCGCCTGTCAGTGGTGTGGTCCGACCGCATCGAATGGAGCTAGTCTCTGCTATAATATCCACTCCGACCGTGATGCTGGCCGCAGACAAGTGGAACCGGCTCAATGCTTAAGGAGAAGCTAGCTAGTTGCCTTCAGCAAGCTGTAAGCGAAGTTCAACGCGAATACAGCCTGGCCTCTACCACGCTACCCGAGACGGTCATAGAACACCCGCAGAAGCCCGAACATGGAGATTTCGCCTCAGGCCTGCCACTAAGATTGGCTCGCATCATGGGAATGCCTCCCCTCGCCATCGCCGAAAAGATAGCCGAACACATATCGCCTCCACCTGAAGTTGGCAAGGTGGAGATAGCCCCACCCGGCTTCATCAACTTCACCCTGCGATCGGACTGGCTGGCCAAACAGGTGGACTCCATCTTGAGCGCGGGCGAATCGTACGGCGACCTTCCTCTGGGCGAAGGCAAGCGCGTTCAACTCGAGTTTGTCAGCGCCAATCCCACCGGCCCCCTCCACGTGGGCCACGGCCGCGGTGCTGTTCTGGGCAGCACACTCGCCAATGTCCTCTCAGCGGCCGGCTACCAAACACAAAAGGAATACTACCTGAACGACACTGGTAGCCAGATAAGCGCCTTCGGACTCTCTCTCTATGCCCGCTACCAGCAGTGTTTGGGCAGGAAAGTCGACATGCCTTCCGACGGCTACCTAGGCGACTACATGATTGACCTGGCAAAGGAGATTGTGCAGCAATATGGTGACAGGTTCTTGTCCCAGAAAGGAGAGGACGCTATCTCAGAGCTGAGCAGGATTGGGACTGACAGGATGGTAGATGGTATCAAAGGAGACCTCGACCTCATGAATGTCCAGTTTGACACATGGTTCAGCGAGAAGCACCTGTATGAGAGCGGGCAGTACGACAGGGCCATGAGCCTGCTAGAGAACGGAGGCTACGTAGTCAGGAGGGACAACGCAACCTGGTTTGAATCGAGTGCGCTGGGTGAGAACAAGGACAATGTACTGGTACGCAGCGATGGTTCTCCCACCTACTTCGCCTCAGATGTCGCGTACCATTACAACAAGTTTGTAGGGCGTGGATTTGAGCAGGTGATAGACATCTGGGGGGCTGACCATCAAGGACACGTTCCCCGAATGAGAACAGTAATAGAAGCTCTGGGAGGCGCCCCCGGGCAATTCAGAGTGATAATCTGCCAGTTGGTCACCCTGCGACGGGGCAAGGAAGCAGTCAAGGTATCGAAACGCAGTGGCGACATGGTCACCCTTAGAGAGCTGATAGATGAGGTAGGCTCAGATGCATGTCGTTTCGTGTTCCTGTCGCGTTCCGCCGACAGCCAGATGGACTTCGACATAGAACTGGCCAAGAGACAATCAGCAGACAACCCCGTGTACTACGTCCAGTATGCCCATGCCCGCATTGCCAGCATCATCCGATTAGCTCAAGAGAGAAAGATCGATTGGTCTGAGGGAGACGTTTCCCGGCTACGTACCGAGCCCGAATTGACCCTGATCCGCCAGTTGATACTTCTGCCCGAGAAGGTAGAGGAAGTCGCGAACATGCTGCAACCACAGCATCTACCCTACTACGCCCAAGACCTCGCCACCGTCTTCCACAGCTTTTACAAACACTGTCGGGTTATCTCCAAGGACCCTGAACTGAGCCAAGCTCGACTCAAGCTGGTCAGAGCCACGCAGGTCGTCCTGGCCAGAGTCCTGCACCTGATGGGCATCACAGCCCCAGAAAGGATGTGACTCAGTCCAGAACCCTAAAGGCCGCTGCCGGGACTCTTCAGCCGTTTGCATTGCCAGTCATTCTATGCTAGATTTCCTATCTAACGCCAAGCTACCCTGACTCGCGTGTGCAGGAGAAACACCACAGAATGACCCAAATAGAACTGGCCAAGAGAGGTATTGTTTCACCCGAGGTGAAGCACGTAGCTGAAGAGGAAGGCGTCGAGGTGGATTTCCTCCTGCAGGGCTTGATTGACGGCACCATCGTAATACCGGCCAACCCCAATCACAAGGGCCTGGCTCCCTGCGGGATAGGCAAGGGACTCAAGACGAAAGTCAATGCCAACATAGGCACTTCCCCGGACTCCTTTGATCTGGAACGAGAGCTGGCCAAGCTGCAGGCTGCCATCAATGCTGGCTCAGACACCGTCATGGACCTGAGCACGGGGGGTGATATCTCAGCCATAAGGAGAGCTATCATAGCCTCCAGCCCCCTGGCCATAGGAACCGTGCCCATCTATCAGGCGGGTATTGAGGCCATCGAGGAGTATGGAGCCATTGTGAACCTGAGTATCGAGGGCCTCTTCAGCGTCATAGAAGAGCAGGCACAAGACGGCGTTGATTTCATGACCCTTCATTGCGGCGTGACTCAAGCATCAGTGGCACGTCTCAAGAAGCAGGGGAGAACAACCGATATCGTTTCGCGGGGGGGCGCGTTCCTGACCGGCTGGATACTGCACAACGGGAAGGAGAACCCACTGTACGAATACTACGACCGACTGCTGGACCTGGCACGCAAATACGATTTTGCCTTGAGCCTCGGCGACGGACTCCGCCCGGGGTCTATCGCCGACGCCACCGATAGAGGCCAAGTCGAGGAGCTAATCATCATCGGCGAACTGGTGAAACGCGCCAGAGAGGCTGATACTCAAGTGTTCGTAGAGGGACCCGGTCACTTACCGCTGGACCAGATCGTCGCCAATGTTCAACTGGAAAAGAGCCTTTGCCAGGGAGCACCCTTCTACGTCCTGGGGCCACTGGTGACCGATGTAGGTGCGGGCTATGATCATATTACCGGCGCTATCGGCGGAGCCATTGCCGCCGCTGCCGGCACGGATTTCCTGTGCTATGTCACCCCTGCTGAACACCTGTCCCTTCCGGACCCAGAAGATGTGAAGCGGGGAGTAATCGCCTCGCGCATAGCAGCCCACGCCGCCGACATTGTGAAAGGGGTGAAAGGCGCCAGAGAGTGGGACGCAAGGATGTCCAGGGCTCGGAAGGAATTCGATTGGGTAACCCAGGCTCAACTGTCCCTGGACCCAGAGCTTTCGCAACGAATTCACCGCAAGACGCCCTCCAACGAGAAAACCTGTAGCATGTGCGGCAAATACTGTGCCATGGCAGTAGTAGAGGAATACCTGAGAAGCCCAGCCATCGAGCACTGAAGCCCCAAGTGAAAGCAGAGATCATCCCCATTGGCACAGAGATTCTACTGGGCAACATCGTAGAAACAAATTCCTCATTCCTGGCCAACGAACTGGCCTCGCTGGGCATCGATCTGTACTTTGTCTCCACGGTGGGTGACAACAGGGAAAGGATAATCGACACCCTGCAGCGAGCCTGGACAAGGGCAGACCTAATCATCACCACGGGCGGACTGGGGCCGACCCAGGGTGATATCACCCGCGATACGATCGCCGAATTCCTTGGTGAAGAAGCAAGCATTGACCCACGGCTGTGGGACGAACTCCAAGAGAGGCTCAGCCATTTCTACAGCAAGATACCTCAAAGCAACGCCAAGCAGGCGACCGTGATTCCATCAGCCCGGGTAATTCCCAACCCGATAGGCACGGCTCCCGGCTGGTGGATTGAGAAAGACAACCACATCGTCGTTACCATGCCCGGACCACCCCACGAAATGCAGTTGATGTGGACAGAGCGCGTTCTGCCCAGACTCCATCAGAAGGCCACGGGGACGGTCATTCTTTCCAGAACACTCAAGACCTTGGGCGCAGGCGAGTCGAAGGTAGACGAGTTGCTGGCTCCCTTCCTCCCGATGGCTAATCCCACCCTGGCTACCTATGCTAAGCCAGACGGTATTCACCTGCGTATCACTGCCAAGGGGGCTGACGAGGCCCGCACCACACAGATGCTTGCTGCGAGAGAAGCTGATATTCGTGAAATCCTCGCCCCCTATGTCTGGGGCAAGGACGACGATACCCTCGAGTCTATGGTCGGTGAGCTGCTCCGAACGAATGGCTGGACCCTAGCCATAATGGAGTCGTGGACCGAGGGGCTACTGAGCAATGCTGTTGCCAGCAACCCTGAAAGCCGGGCATCATTCAAGGGGGGGCTGATTGCTTGTTCCGACGAAGCCAAGGTGGCCCTGGGGATGGACGGTCGTATCCTGGAGCGCCACGGCAGCGAAAGTGCTGAGGTAGCCGAGGCGATGGCCGAGCAGGCGCGGACGACCCTGAGAGCCGACTTCGCCATCGGCGTCGCCGGCACGGTGAGCGCGAGCGAAGGGACAACGCACGTGTTCATCACAGTAGCCTCAGATAGACTCAAACAGGGCGTGGCCCAGACTTTTCTCGGAGACACGAGGAGAACGAAACAGAGGACAGTCTACGCTGCCCTTTTCGAACTGAGGAGAGTGCTGCTTCAGGAGGCCCAATGCACCTGATTGTCGACGGGCATTCACAGAACCAAGGACTTCTTCAGGACGAAAGCGGCCTCCGCGACTGGCTAGAAAGCTGCCCCGGCAGGATTGGCATGAACCGAATCTCATCACCATACGTTATCAGGTATGTGGGGCCGAATCCAGATGACTGGGGAATATCGGGCTTTGTTTTCATCGCCGAGAGTCACATTAGCGTCCATACATTTGTCGAGCGTAGCTACATCAATGTAGACATCTTTTCCTGCAAGGATTTCGATACTGACAAAGCCATTGATGATCTTCGCGAGCACTTTGAGCTATCGAAGCTACGGACTTCGCTCATCAACAGAGAATGGTCAGCCGAACCGGCAGCCGGAGCTAACCCGGCAGGTCTCGCCCACTATGGAAAGCAACGATGAGCCCTTTCTGCCCCCACAGGCCTTCGCCGGTCTAGAGCCTCCCTACTCCGATTGGCAAACAGCCCGAGTGGCGATTCTCCCTGTGCCCTACGATGGCACAACCGAGTGGCACAACGGCAGCCGCCATGGTCCGCAGACCATCATTGACGCCTCGCAATATCTCGAGCTCTATGACCTGGAATCAGATCGTGAGCTACAGGGAGTCGGCATTCATACTCTGCCACAGGTCAAGCCAGACATGAGAGGACCCGCGGAGATGATAGAGAAGGTCTTCCACATCGCCAAACGGTTGGTACAAGAAGGCAGATTCGTGGTAATGCTGGGTGGCGAGCACTCGCTCTCGCTGGGAAGCGTCCGGGCATTCCAGCAGGTATTCCCTGAACTCTCCGTATTACAACTGGACGCCCACGCGGACCTGCGCGACGAATACCTGGGAAGCAAATTCAACCAAGCCTGCGTTATGCGCCGCATCCTTGAGCTTTGCCCCATCACCCAGGTCGGAGTGCGCAGCCTCAGCCAAGAGGAGAAATGGTTCCTGGACACGAACAACATGACTCCCTTTCTAATGTCAGACCTGGAAGCGCTAGCGGATGTTGAGGAGCAGGTAGCGGCCTCGCTCAAGGACGATGTCTACGTAACCATAGACGCGGATGTCTTCGACCCTTCGATCATGTCAGCGGTAGGCTCTCCTGAACCCGGGGGGATGCAATGGAGGCAAGTGCTCAGCCTACTCAAGTATGTAGCTCTTCACAGACACATAGTCGGGTTCGACATAATGGAGTTCTGCCCCCAGGAGGGGCCATCGTCCTGCGCCTTTCTTCTGGCAAAGCTGGCGTACAAGTTGATTGGCTATGCCGTCCCGCAGTGATAGCGGAGAGCAAGGCACGGCCAATTGACATGTCCAGTCTCCCGCATTATTATCTGCCCAGTGGGCACGGCAGCAAATTCAACCCCCACGGTAGGCGAAGCCGGTTCCGAGTTCCTGCTCAGCCGGCCAGCACAGGATAGGAACGCATTACAGGGAGAAATACACAAGTTTCTGCGGTGGCTTGGCCTGCGCAGGAAGGTAGCCGAGATTGGCCCTCTCGACATTGCCAGCTATGGAGAGCAGTCCACACCTTCCGAAGGAAAGGCCATCAAGTCTTTCCTTGCCTATCTCTACAAGAGAAGGCTCACGAACTCGAACTTGTCTGTGCATCTCCGCGTCAAGAAATCACCCCGAAAGACGGCATCCCCGATCCAGCAAGCTGAGAAGATCCAGATGACCCGCCAGGGGTATGTAAAACTGGAAAAGGAGCTGGCCGAGTTGAGAAGCCAGCTCCCCGGCATTACCGAGGAACTGCGCAGAGCAGCAGCCGACAAGGACTTCAGAGAGAACGCTCCCCTGGCTGCGGCAAGGGAGAGGAAGTCACACCTCCAGGGAAAGATACAAGAGGTAGAGACAACTCTAAAATCAGCAACTATCCTGAGTGAAGGCCAAGGCACGTCAAGGATCAAGATCGGAGACACGGTCACGCTTTGCGACCTCTCCTCCGGAAAGCGACTGCGCTATGTGCTGGTAGACACGAGAGAGGCAAATCCCGCTGAAGGCAGGATCTCCGTTGCCTCACCCATAGGCGGTACCCTCGTGGACAAAGAAGGCGGGCAAACGGTTCAAATCACCGTTCCCGCCGGCACTTTCGAGTACCACATTGAAGAGGTTCAGCACTAAATGCCCCAAACGAGCCAGCCCCAAGAGAAGGAACAGTGAAAGTAGCCCGAGTAGCAGAGATGAGAGCCCTGGACCGGCGTGCTGTGGAGGAATTCGGCATTCCCCCGGAGATCCTGATGGAGAATGCCGGCCATTCCGCATACTCTGTCATAGCAAGGGAGCTCGGAGTGAAGGGCAAGTGCTTCGTTATCTTCTGTGGCACGGGAAACAATGGCGGCGATGGATTGGTGCTTGGCCGGAAGATTCATTCAGCAGGCGGACATGTGACAGTCTTCCTCCTGGGTAGAAGAGAGGACTTGAAGGGACCGGCGAAGAGTAACTTCGACATCATATCGAAGACACCCATAGAGGTCCACCCTGCCGAATCGCCTGAAACTACAAAGGATGCGATCTACCGCTCCGATGCCGTTGTAGATGCCATACTCGGCACAGGCCTGACGAGGGAAGTCGAGGGATCATACAGAGATGTAATCCGGTCGATAAACGAAGGCGGGAAGAAGGTGTTCAGCATCGACATCCCGTCCGGCGTGAATGGTGATACGGGAGAGGTAATGGGTATAGGAGTAAGAGCCGACTACACTATAACGTACGGACTTCCCAAGATAGGAAACTTGCTCTACCCCGGTAATGACCTGTGCGGAAAACTGTACGTGTCGCACATATCTTTCCCGCCATCGCTCTACAACGCAGATTCGATAAAAGTAGAGATAAGCGAGCCACTGGAGCTCCCCAAGAGAAACAAGAACACACACAAGGGAAGCTACGGAAAGGCACTATTTGTTGCTGGCTCCCCGAAATACCTGGGGGCGCCGTATTTCGCAGCATTGTCTTTCCTCAAAGCAGGCGGGGGGCTTTCCTACCTGGCCGCCCCCAAGGCCATGACACCGTTCCTGGCCAACAAAGGAAGCGAAGTCGTCTTCATTCCCCAACAAGAGACAGAATCCGGAAGCATCGCGCTGGAGAACCGAGATGAACTCCTGGACTTCTCACAGAACGTGAGCATGGTGGTCGTCGGCCCCGGCCTTTCCCTGAATGATGAAACACAGGAGCTAGTAAGAGGACTGGCAAAGAACACCAAGAGGCCCCTGCTCATAGATGGCGACGGAATCACCGCCGTCGCCGCAGACCTCGACGCTATCAGGAAAAGGGAGGCAGAGACGGTTCTCACGCCTCACAGCGGTGAGATGGCCAGAATCGCCAGGACAGAGATAGCTGAAATAGAGAGGGGCAAGATAGGCATCCTGCCAAGAGCAGCCAAGGACCTGAACGCTACTATCGTGCTGAAGGGACCGCATTCGCTAGTAGGCTATCCTGATGGACGGGTTTCAATCAACACCAGCGGTAACCCGGGTATGGCCACAGCAGGGAGTGGAGATGTGCTCACCGGCACAATTGCCGCGATGCACGGCCTGGGGCTGTCCGTGCCAGACGCCGTCAGAACAGGTGTTTTCATACACGGACTCTCCGGAGACCTCGCCGCCCGGGACAGGGGTCAGGACGGGATAACCGCCCAAGACATACTCGACTATCTTCCATACGCTCTGAAACACTACAGAGAGAATATCGCCAGCATCTCCCAGAACCTGTACGACAGCGTTTATGTCATATAGCCGCGATGCCCACGGGTGGATCTAGGCGGCCCTGTCGGCTTCTTCCAGTATCAACCTGAACGCGTCCATGTCTATGTTGCCGCCACTGATCATACACACGACATTGCTCTTGTCTTTGATGGGAAACTTCTCGAAGAGCACGGCAGCCACGGAAGCCGCCCCGGCCCCTTCGGCTACGATCTTGGCCTCACTGGCCAGCGTGGCAATGGCTGACCTCATTTCTGCGTCCGAAACGGTAACAAGATCGTCTACACATTGCGTCACAATCTTGAAATTCAATTCTCCGGGCCTGGCCACGGCAATTCCATCAGCGAAAGTGCTCATTGACGCCAGTGCCTGAACCTTACCGGTCCTGACTGAAGCCAGCATCGAAGCTGCTCCTTCCGCCTCCACGCCAATGGCCCGAATGTCCGCCTTGATTTGCTTCGCAGCCAGACAAACCCCCGAAATGCCCCCACCCCCTCCAACAGGGCAGACGACCATATCCGCCTGAGGCACATCCTCCAGGATTTCCAGGCCTATGCTGCCGTTCCCTGCAACTATGTCGCGGTCATCGAAGCTGGGTATGTAGATATACCCCTCGTTCTCAGCAAGAGAATGGGCATGGCGGGCAGCCTCATCGTAGGTCTTGCCCTTCATGATGACCTCAGCCTTGTTCTGCCTGATCTTCTCCCTCTTGTTCAGTGGAGCCGCCTCCGGCAGTACCACCACCGCCTTAACGCCGTTGCGCAAGGCAGCCAGAGAAAAGCCCTGCCCGTGGTTTCCCGAAGAACCCGTAACCACCCCCCTCTCCCTCTCCTCCTTGCTCAGAAGGGCAATCTTGTTGGCATTCCCGCGAGCCTTGAAGGCCTGAGTGACCTGGAGATTCTCCAGTTTCAGAAACACCTCTTTCCCCGTCATCCGGCTCAAGGGCAACGAATAGACACAGGGGGTCCTGTTGACCTTGTCTCTGATACGCTCCCGGGCTTGCTCTATCTCCTCAAGAGGGATTTCAAACATTGTCTTCTCCTATGCGCCCCTTTTCTGCCGTCATTCTACCATAGCGCTAGATCCTATCGAGCAAATCCCGGTACTTTTCCATGCGTACCATACTACCCTCAGACTGGACCATCCACGTCATCCAGCAAATCTCAACAGGCCTGTAGCCCGACAAGCCTGCCATATATTCAATTGTATTCACCAGCTCCATATCCCCATCTACCGGCATACTAGCCCCCGACTCGTCAACTATCTGCCTTATCACTCTCCTTACTATCTTGTCAGGCATTGCCGTATCTATACCTCCCATCATCCGCAGGTACTGGAAGGTGGTAACACCAACCCCTTTGATGCTGCCTATCGCGTTCTCTCTCCAGCCCCCAAGGCGCGAGCTGGCTGCCCAGCTCCGCAGAGCGCCCCTGTCGTCCAGGCCCTCAGCCGCAGCCAGCTCATCAAGATAGGCCGCCACTCCCGTGGCCACTCGCCATGACCTGGCGTTTCTCCAGACGGCCTGCGCCGCATACGGCTCCAACATGCTCAGGTCACGAAGAGTCCTGATTTTGCTATCGGCCACGAATTCCTTTTCGAATTTCACCACAGCGGGGACGACCGCAGTGAAGTAGTTGAGGCCTATTGAGGTGAACGCCGCGTCTACGGTCATAAGCACAACGCTTCCCCCCCACCTTCTAGTTTCCAGACAGCGGTCGCAGTGTTCGCTCAGCCCAGTTGTCCTCGACATGTACCCCTGCAGGACCTGCGATAGGCGTTTGTCGAAGTTACTCACGGCGGTCTTACCATCCCTCTGCATACTATCAAATTACGCAGGCCGTCTATTTTCAAAGGGTGAATATCGCCGACAAGGATTGTCTTGCAGCCCGTTTCAAGGTAAAGTATGATATCACGAGGAGGTGACAGATGGACGTATTCGATTTCGCTTTCGCTCCCCTTGCCTTCTTCTTCACTGGCATAGGTCTACTGGCCCCTATTGCCATCTACGTCTGGACTGCGCTTTGCCTGTACTTCATCGCCAATAAGACCGGCACAGAGAACGCGTGGCTGGCGTGGATTCCATTTGCCAACATCTATCTCATGTGCAAGGTGGCCGGCAAACCCGGCTGGTGGCTCGTTCTTTTCCTCATTCCGATTGTGAACATCGTCATGCTGGTTATCGTGGCGATGAAAATCGCCGAGGCCCGGAACAAGCCATCCTGGCTGGGAATACTGATGATAGTACCCATCGCGAACCTGGTGGTGCCCGGAATCCTGGCCTTCAGCGACTGACCCCTGCTACCCGAGAAAAGCATCATGTGGCGATTTCATAGAGGCGGTATCCATTTGTTCAGCAAGGGAAGCGCCTCGAGGCCTTCCGACGAGCTGCTGGATAAGGTCAGATACGTGATCTCCTATCGCATGATGCTGTCGTCATGCACGAGGAGCAGCGATGGAGAGACAGATGGCCTGGCTTCCTACTTTGGAGACCAGCTCATGTCCCTGCTGGGCCAACTGGGAATCCAGGCGCTCTACAGGAAGTCCCGCGGCCTCCTCGACAAGAGGAGCAAGCTCTCCTGCCTGGTCAAAGAGGACGAAGCCGTTTGCCTGGAGTTCGTGGATATTGCCTACGGATACGCGTCCGGTTCGTATGCCCTCCACGCCGTGCACAGATACAACCCGGGGCGCTGGGAACAGAAGATTGACGCCGCCTACCAGAAGTGTCGCGAACTGGCCGGCGAGTGGGACAACGCACGTCATCTGGAACAGCAGCTCAGCGCAGCGCCAGACGCTGAGGCAGCGGTGGCGCTTATGGAGGCGACACAGGACCCCCAGCACAGCCTGAAGCTCCTCGCCCTGAGCCCGAAATACGACGCTAACTCCTTCACGCTGTACATGGCGTATCTTCTGACCGGCAAGGCCGCCCAGGCGCACAGAGTACTTCAATCTACTGCGGAGTTTCATCCGGCAGACGCCAGGCTGCACCTGTCCCTGGGCAATTTCTACTGGGCAGCCTTATGTAACGTAACAAAGCAGACAGCCACCATTGATCTCGGGCCGCTCAGGCAGGTCACCCTGCAGGCACTCAGCTGTGATCGCGCAACGGCCCGCCAGAGGGCAGAGACCCATTTCCTGCACGCCGTAAGATTATCCAAAGACAGGGGCATCGAGCAGCAGGCCAACGAACAGCTGGCGTCCCTGAGGACGATAGACTGAGGGCAGACTACCCCGGCCAGCGCCCTCTGCCAGGACCACCACAAGGCTGACAAGGGCCCGGGCCAGCACCGGCTCCAGGCAGAAATCGCGCGGTCAGCTTCCCCGCTTAAGGCTCTCCACCATTTGCCTGCCCAGGTTTCGCGCTGCTTCCACCAGTTCGGCATTGAGCTTCGCCTCGCCGGGCCTGCTGGCATAGCCACGAAGGACAAACAGCTTGTCCTCGTGTACCGTAAAGGACTCGTCGACGAACTGTCTCAAAGTATGCAGCGTATCCTCGATTCCCTCGATCTCAGCCACCACCATGAGCCCCACCACCCCCGCCTGTGATTTACGGTTACGCTTGTACAGGAAGTAGTTCCTGTCGATGAAGGCCTTCATCTGGGCTGACACATTGTAGTAGTAGACCGGAGTCGCCAGAATGACCCCGTCGGCCCCGCAGAACCTGTCCAGTATCCAGCCGGCGTCATCATTCTGCAAACATGAGTCGTAGGAGGCGCAATCTTCATGTCCCAGGCAGGGGTTGACCTCGTACTGACTCAGCACAACCTTTTCAATCTCAGCCCCCGATATCGCCGCTGCGTCCAGAGCCTGGTCTACCAGATAGTTGGTGTTGCCATCAAGTCTGGGGCTGCCCACTATCGCCAGTATCTTCACCGTCTCTGCCTCCAAAGATCTCGTCGCTTGCAGGTTCGGGGTAGTATAGCACTCGAATAGGAACGGGTGAAACACCTATGCCCGGCACGGCCGCGGCGGACGGCAGGGGCTAGCCAGAGTCACGAACGGCTCACCCCGGCTTTCGCCGGACGGAATCCGCTGTCCACCGGACATGCTATCATTCTCAGAATGCACCGATCCAAGAACCATCGGACGGTCAAGAGGGTAGCGCTTCTCGCTGCCGCCACCGCTTCCTTCGCCGTCACCTTCATGGGGTCCTCAGTGAATATCGCCCTTCCCACAATCGCCAGGGAGTTCAGCCTGGACGCAGTCACATTGAGCTGGGTCACCATCTCGTACATCCTGGCGGCAGCGATGTTTCTTATTCCTTTCGGTAGAATAGCCGACATCCATGGAAGAAAGAGGGTCTTCCAGTACGGCATGGGCCTCTACACCCTCTCGTGTCTTCTTGCGGCTATTGCGCCATCCACCGCACTGCTCATCTGCTCCAGGGTCCTGCAAGGAATGGGAGGAGCGATGATCTTTGGAACCAGCGTGGCAATTCTGACCTCGGTGTTCCCTGCCAGCGAGAGAGGCAGAGCGCTGGGCATAAGCGTTGCTGCAACATACATAGGACTATCCACAGGGCCATTCCTGGGCGGGCTTATAACACAGCACTTCGGCTGGAGGGGTGTTTTTCTGGCCACTGTGCCCCTGGGTCTGACAGTCATCGTAGCCGTCTTGCGGAGACTGAGAGGAGAGTGGGCGGAGGCCAGGGGCGAGAAGTTCGATCGGACCGGCTCCATAGTCTACAGTCTGGCGCTGGTATCTCTGATGTACGGTGTTTCCCTGTTGCCGGCAGCATGGGGTGTCACCTTGATCCTGCTCGGAGTCACCGGTGTTCTGGTCTTCATAAGATGGGAAACAAGAGTGAAGAGTCCCGCTTTGAACGTAAGCCTGTTCAGGGACAACCCCGCGTTCCTTTTCTCCAATCTGGCGGCATTGATCAACTACAGCGCAACATACGCCGTTGGTTTTCTCCTCAGCCTCTACCTGCAATACATAAGGGGCTTCAGTCCTGAATACGCGGGCCTGATCATGGTGTCGCAGCCTATCGTGATGGCCACCTTCTCGCCCATCGCCGGGAGGCTCTCGGACAGAATCGAGCCAAGGTTGATAGCATCAGGAGGGATGGCCCTGACGACAGCGGGTCTTGTTCTGCTCACTTTCCTGAACAAGGAAACGGGAATCGAGCTCGTCATCCTCAGTTTGACCACCCTGGGCCTTGGCTTTGCCTTCTTCTCGTCTCCCAACACCAATGCCGTGATGAGTTCCGTGGAGAACAAGTTCTACGGAGTAGCCTCAGGGACCCTGGGGACGATGCGCCTCACCGGGCAGATGTTCAGTATGGGGCTGGTCATGCTGCTGCTCGCTCTGTATATCGGGCAAGCCCAGATTACACCCGAATACTACCCGCTGTTTCAGCGTACTTTCAAGACGGCGTTTACCATCTTCGCAGCCCTTTGCGCCGCCGGCATAGCTGCTTCGCTGGCAAGAGGACGAATACGCTAGGGAGCCTTTCTTTGTCCCCGGGAGTCAGATAACAGATGGATCGCAAACGCAAGGGGCGCCGGCCCGGCCGCTCAAGCCGTCTCCACGATCTTAACCAGGTGGATATCGAAGGTCAGGTCTTCCCCTGCCAAGATCGAGTTGGCGTCCAGGGTGAAGCTCGATTCCGAGAGATCGACCACAAAACCAGATAGTACCATACCGTTCGGCATAGGAAGGCTCAATATATCACCCACCTCGATCTCTGCCCCTTCGTGCAGCAGTTCCCTGTCCAGGACAAACACCAACTCCTCAAAGTGCGGCCCATACGCTTCTTCCGCCGGAATCGTGATGGTCTTCGCCTCACCCCCCCTCATGCCAACCAGGGCCTTTTCGAAAGCAGGGAGCAATTCACCGTCTCCTATGACGAATTGCAGGGGTTCGCCACCGATCGAGCTGTCAAACACTGTGCCGTCATTCAGTCTGCCGGTGTAATGAACGATGACGGTATCGGCGGCCTCCGCCTTCTGTGCCGCGCATCCCCCAAACAGCAGCACTCCGACAAGGAGGACTGCGATCAGAACTGCTCCTGTCTTACTCATAGCTCTGAAACTCCTTGATAGCACAAACGCCATATTATAGCACTTGACATCGAGCGGTTCCGCGCTCCGGACCCGGGACCTCAGAGTCCAGTCCCTCCGCCCCACCCGCCATTAGAACCCAACCGCCTGCCCGTCTTTCCTGGGCTCAGAAGCGCCGCAATAGCCACCGGACAGCCTGTAAATTAGCTGAGCCCCGCCGAAGCGGGGATCCGGCCCAATTGCCTCAATCCTGTGGCCCCGCTCAATCAAGTCGTCCACCACTCCCGGCTTGAAACCAGGCTCAAATGCAACCCTGTTGTCCGGGACTACGCGCCAGCGTGGAGCGTCGCAAGCCGCCTGTGGGTTTTGATGATAGTCAAACATTCGCACCATCATCTGGGCGTGCCCCTGCGGCTGCATCGGTCCCCCCATAACACCAAAGCTAACCAAAGGCGCACCGTCACCGGTCACGAAGGCGGGGATTATGGTATGGAACGGCCGTTTCCCTCCCGCAACCTGGTTGGGATGACCCTTTTCCAGGCTGAAACAAGCTGCCCGGGATTGCATGCTGATACCGGTGTCGGGCACGACGATGCCCGAGCCAAAGCCAAGGTAGTTGGACTGTATGAACGAGACCATCATGCCTTCAGCATCAGCGGCAGCAAGATAGACCGTGTCCCCACCCTCCGGCACGCCATAGACCGGATCCCGGGCCTCTCTCAGGTCAATCAGCTTCGCCCGTTGAGACAGGTAGTCTCGACTCAGCAGGGCTCTATAGTCTATGTCCATGCTTGACGGATCGGAGACGTAGCGATATGCATCGGCAAAGGCCAGCTTCATAGCTTCAATCTGCAGGTGCAGGCTATCCGCGGAGTCCACCGCGTAATCCTGGATGTTCCAATGCTCAAGGATACCCAGCATCACCAAAGCTGCGATACCCTGACCGTTGGGAGGGATTTCGTGAAGCGAAAACCCGCGATAGTCCAGACAAATAGTGTCAACCCAATCAGCTTTGTGGCCAGCCAGGTCTTCGTTCGTCATCAAGCCTCCGGTGGCCCTGGCGTGAGCCACTATCTTGCTCGCCAGGTCCCCCCTGTAGAAGGCTTCGCCCCTTGTCTCCGCGATGCGTCCGAGGGTCGCCGCCTGAGCCTTGAACTCGAATCTCTCCCCTGCCTCGGGGGCCCTGCCACCGGGTAGAAAGGCGGCGGCAAACTCAGGGAAAGCCCTGTACGCCTCCGGCGCGGAACTCCACATCTCAGCGACTACCGGAGAAATCAAGAAGCCGTCCCGGGCATATTCTATCGCCGGTTCGAACAGATGCTCAAAGGGCAAGCGCCCGAACCTGGAGGACAACTCCACCCACGACGATACGGCTCCAGGCACGGTAACCGACTTCCATCCCAGCAAAGGCATAGACTCAAATTGGGCGAACTGCTCAAACTCCCAGGCTGCCGGAGAGCGACCTGAGGCATTCAGCCCATGCAATTCCTTGCCATCCCAGACGATAGCGAAGGCGTCTCCACCAATACCGTTCATGGTGGGCTCCACCACCGTCAGGGCTATGGCCGTGGCGACGGCAGCATCGACAGCGTTGCCCCCCTCCAGCAGCATTCTCAACCCGGCCTGGGCAGCCAGGGGTTGGGAGGTGGCGACCATGTTGCGGGCCAGTACCGGCATGCGCTGCGACGGGTAAGGTAGCTTCCAATCAAACTGTGCCATCCTAGTCACCTCCTGCGGGCCTGCGTTCCCTGTCCCGGCCACCCGCTTCCTCCAGCGGCAGGTCATATATGCGCCATGTCTTGTAGCGCCGCGCCCCCATGAACTCCGAAGCCTTGAGGATGAGGTTATTGTCCTCCAGCAGCAGGGACGTCTCGCACGTTTGGTAGCCCCGTCCCATGGCGTATTCCTTGACCTCTTTGTACAGAAGGGCGTCAACGCCGTTGCGTCGAAAACGGGGGCGAATCCCGAAGAACATCAGCCGCACACGGGGGATATGGCGGCGCATCCACAACAGCCTGGCCAGGCGCACCGGGTCGGAGTCGCCATACCAGCACCAGCGCGGCCGCAGGGCGTAATAGGCATCTGGAAACGCCCCGAAGACGGCAGCCGGCTCGCCCCTTATGAAGGCGAACCGGACCAGGCCCGGATCGACAATCGGCCGGAGGGAATTCGCCAGCATGCCGGCCTCATCGTCGGTGATGGGCAGAAAGCCCCAGTTCTGCGCCCAGGCCTCGTTGTAGATGTCTACTACGAGGTGCACGTCAGCGACCAGGTCCTTCAGAATCAACGGGCGCGTCTCGACCTCCTTCCGCCGGCACGCCTGCTCTGCAAGTTTTACCAGTCGCGGCGGGACGGGAGTCTGCACATCCATCATGTGGGCATAGTAGTCCTTGGCCTTGCGGAAGCCATAGCGCTCCAAGAACTCGCCGTAGTAGGGAGGATTGTGTGTCAACTCCACCGTCGGCGGATATTGAAACCCATCTATCAGGATACCCTGGCGTTCGTGCGTGGCGTTGGAGTACTCCCCGGGGCCGCGCAAGATTGTCATCCCGCGGCATCTTACCCACTCCTTTGCCCTGTCCAGCAGCGCGGCGGCCACTTCATACTCCTTCACCACATCAAAGAAGCCAAAGAACCCGATGCTCAGCCCATAGTGCTCGTTGAAGCGGCCGTTGATAGCAGCGGATATCCGCCCTACCGGCTGTCTTCCACGCCAGGCCAGAAAATGGGTCACCTCCGCGTGGCTGTGGTACGGATGCTTCCCGGTCAGCAGGCCGGTCAGGCCAAGCATGCGACTACCGAGCAGGTCGCCCTGTAGAGGTGGGCTCCAGCAGGGATCACCCCGGTAAAGGCGCCAGGGAAAGCGGGCGAAAGCCCTGATCCGTGAGTCGCCGAGGGGGATCTCGTCGATCCTCAGCGGCAGTTGCGACATGTTCCGCCCATTATATCAGACCCCGTTAGCTCCGCCATGGGCTGCTGTCCGGCGAACCTGTGCCCGCCGCGGCCTTCGGACTGCCACGTCGGCCCGTAACCGGTTCGGTGTCTGATGGGGTGAGTATGGTAGTATTTACTCTCTCTGGAGGGGACTATGGGATACGACTACGAAATTAGCAACCTGGCCAAGGAAGAATCATGGCGCATGTTCCGAATAATCGGCGAACTGGTGGAGGGATTCGACAAGCTTTCGGGAGTAGAGCCGGCGGTGACCATATACGGCTCGGCCCGTCTCAGCCCCGGCGACCAGCTCTATGCCCAGACTGAGGAGATAGCCCGCAGGCTGGGGAAGAAGGGCTTTTCCATCATAACCGGCGGAGGGCCCGGCGTTATGGAGGCAGCCAACAAGGGCGCCCTCAAGGCCGGAGCTACGTCAATCGGCCTGAACATAGAGCTGCCCGAGGAGCAGGTCTGCAACGCCTATACGACCAAGTCGATAACCTTCAGTCACTTCTTCGCCCGCAAAGTCATGCTGGTCAAGTATGCCACCGCCTTCGTCATCATGCCCGGCGGCCTGGGAACGCTCGACGAGGTTACGGAGGTGCTGTGCCTGATGCAGACCCACAAGATCAAGCCTTTCCCCGTGGTGCTGTTCCACAGTCCGTACTGGAAAGGATTCCTCGACTGGCTGCGGGCGGTCGTCCTGGCCAGGGAGTTCATCTCCGAGGAAGAGCTCGACGCACTGACAATCTGCGACCAGCCCGCTGAGGTCGTTGACGCCGTCCAGAGATGGTATGCCAAACACCAGATTGTCGGCAGGAGAGCCCTGGCCGAGTAGTCCAGGAGCCTTCGGGACAGCCCTGCACGCTACTCCAGCATAACTTCATCCCGGTACTGCGGCACCGATACGTTCCAGCCGGTCTTCTCCCTGAGAAAGCCAGCGAAGTGTCCGGCTGCCTCAGCTTCTCCGTGCACCACGAACACCTGCCGGGGCGGCTCCTGGAGACCTGACAGCCAGCGAAACAGCTCGTCTCTGTCGGCATGGGCAGAGAAACCATGTATCTGTGCCACCCTGGCCCTCACAGGGTGCCTCTGCCCCAGGATCCGCACTTCTTCTGCACCGTCAACGATCTGCCTCCCCAGGGTGCCCGCCGCCTGGTATCCCACGAACAGGACCGTGCTCTCCAGCCTGGAGATGTTCCTGACAAGGTGGTACTTTATCCGCCCTCCGGTGCACATCCCCGACCCGGCGATTATCATCGCCGTCCCGCTGATACGGTTTATCGCCTTCGACTGGTCCACTGTCCTCACCATGGTGAGGCCGGGGAACTCGAAGGGCGAGTTCCTCTGCCGGATAAGCTGCGTCATCTCCTCGTCGAACAGCTCGGGGTGCTGCTGGAAGACATCGGTGACGGTTACCGCCATGGGGCTGTCGACGAAAACGACCAGGTGTGGTATCCGATCCCCCATCAGCAGCTCATTCAGGTAGTACAGCACTTCCTGGGACCTTTCCAGGGCGAAGCTCGGAATGACTATGTTGCCGCCCGCTTTCACGGTCGAGTTGACCACCTCGGCAAGCCTCTCGTCGATGGTCTCCTGGCTCTCATGAGTCCTGTCACCATAGGTGGACTCCACCAGCACATAGTCGGCCTCCTGGAAAAGAGTCGGATCGCGGAGTATGGGCCTATCCCAGCGGCCCACGTCGCCGGAGAAAAGCAGGCTCCTTCTTTCCCCGTTCCTCGCTACATTCATCTTGACCATTGATGAGCCCAGGATATGGCCGGCGTCGTGGAAGGTGGCGCTAACCCCGTCGGCTAGCTCCATGGTTTCCTCGTACCGCACAGGAAACAATTGGGGTAGACAGGCCCGGGCGTCATCCACGGAGTACAGCGGGACCTCGGGGTAGGGCCCTTTCCTTCCCTCGCGGCGGTGCCTTTCCCTTTTGAACTCCGCATCTTCTTCCTGGATCTTCGCTGAGTCCAGCAGTATGATCCTGGCGATTTCCGCAGTGGCCGCGGTGCAGTAGATGGGTCCGCTGAACCCCTCGCGCACCAGCTTGGGCAGCAGGCCGCAGTGGTCCAGGTGGGCATGAGTCAGGAGGACGGCGTCCAGCGTATCAGGCGCGAAAGGAAACGGCTCCCAGTTTCTCGCCTTGAACTGCCTTTCCTGAAACAGCCCGCAGTCGATAAGGAACTTGAGGTTGTCTAGCTCCACAAGGTGACGTGACCCGGTAACGTTCTGGGCCGCGCCCAGAAAGCTTAGCTTGATGTCCATGCCTAGCCCGTCATATTAAACCTACAGCCAGAATGGTTCAAGATGCAAGTGCTGACCATGACTACATTTCTCCAATTCTCGCACGTTTAGGTTAGAGCATTCTATCGTGGTCATGGTCTATCTCACAAGAGCATTCGAAGAGAAGACAGTCAGCCCAAATTCGTATTTGGAGTAGAAGAGGGATAAATGGCCAAGGCCAGCAAGGACAAGAAGAAGAATCTGTCTGAATGGGATTATCAAACTCCACAGAAGACCATATCGAATCAGCGTAGCCGAGGTCTCCAGGGTCAACAGATATGAGCAGTGTAGCCACCAACGACCACGGGTCGGCAAATCGGGATGCGTGTCCCCTATTATATGGGACCAGGATGTCTGGAATCGTAGGAGGCAAGGCATTTTGGGGAGTTGTGCTAATGGGATGACTGGACTATACTGGGCGCCCTGAGAGGAGAGTCGCCGTTCTTTCGGAAGATGAAGGGTGCCCAGACACGTAAACAAGCTGTGATAGGTCTATCGTCAGATTAGGAAAGTAAGGCGGAGGCATGAAATGGAAAATGAGAGGCGGAAGTACGTCTTCAAGCTGATAGTGAGTATTATCGCCTGCCAGCTCGCCGGTGTCATAGGTTCGGTGTTCACCACACCGGCAATCCCGACATGGTACGCGGCGCTGGCAAAACCTACCTTTACCCCGCCAAGCTGGCTCTTCGCCCCTGCCTGGATCACACTCTATCTATTGATGGGGATATCCGCATCCCTCGTGTGGCGGGTGGGCCTCGACCAGAAACGGGTGAGAACGGCACTCATCCTATTCCTGGTCCAACTGGTGCTGAACGCCCTCTGGTCGGTGGCGTTCTTCGGTCTTCAGTCCCCGCTCGGCGGGATTATCGTAATCGTACTCCTGTGGGCCGCGATACTGCTCACCACCCTGAAGTTCTTCAGAATATCGACTCCAGCCGGCGCGCTCCTGGTCCCATACATAGCATGGGTGACCTTTGCCGCGACCCTGAACGCCTACATATATGTGCTGAACGCCTAGCAGCGAGCGGCCGCAGAGGCCGCCAGACGTTCAAACTTCGGTGCGTCGAGTGAAGCGCCGGCCCTATTCCAGCATCTGCCTCAGCTTCATTGCACATATCGACAGGAAGAGGCTGGCAATGGTGAGGCCCAGACAAGTCATCGGCGGCACTCCAGTCATGAATGCGGTGGCATAGAAGTGAACCACTCCTATGCAGCCAATGACAAACAGTACCCAGACAACTATGGATGCGAGACTCCTAAATACGCGGGGCATTTCTTACCTCCTTTTTCCAGTATCCCCCAGTGTCCATTAAAGAGAACGGCCTTGAGCTTGTCAATATGTAGTAGCCAGCGCACCGCGTTCAAGATTCGGGCCGACTCGCCTGAATCACCGGGTCTTGTCCTTGAGAGCGGGCTGGGGTACAATCGCTTCGGGCCATGTCTACGCTGCGAAAGAGGCGTAAGAAAGGAGGCGATGTGCCGGAATACAGAAAGAGAGCCTACATCAGAATAGGGGCCGGCGTTGCTGCACTGCTCCTGCCATGGGTCCTGGGGGCCCTGTACTGGACCAGCACGCTGGGAATAGTCATCTTCTGGATTCTGGGTATCGGCGGGATCGCCCTCATTGTCTCGGGATGCCGTATCTACGCCAAGGGCAGAAAGTAACTTTTCCTGTTGCCCGGGCAGCTGGCGTCGCCCGGTCTACTTCTTGGATTGCTTTGAGTCCTTGTCGGCAGCGCACTGGCAGGGACACCACAGCCACCTGAGGAATCCCACGAGTTTGCACGTTCCCTTCGTATCCTGCTCCTCGGCAACCGGCTTCGCGGGACTTTTCTTAGATTTATCCTTAGCCATTACTTATCCTCCTGCACAGCGGCAGCAGACACCTAACTGTTCTCCAGGCGATAGCTGGTGTGTGGGAATCTTATCCACG
>DAOUEN010000164.1:0-3584 GCA_034430415.1 Dehalococcoidia bacterium | reverse complement strand
CTATCACCTTGGAGCCAATGCCTCCTGATGAACGCCGCATTGTTCACCTTGCTCTGGCCGATCATCCTGATGTTGTCACCAATAGCATAGGTGAAGGGGAAGATAGAAAGGTGGTGATCCTACTAAGGCAAGAGTAGCTCGTGTTTCGCAAGGTAAGCAGTAAGATCGATCTTCCTCAACTGGAAGAAGGTATCCTTCGCTTCTGGAAGGAACGTTCCATTTTCGAGAAAAGCATCACTGCGAGGATGGGAAGGCAGCGTTACACCTTCTACGATGGACCGCCTACAACCAACGGAAGCCCGGGAATTCATCATGTGCTTTCCCGGCTATTCAAGGATATTCCTTGTCGCTATATGACGATGAAGGGTTATCAGGTGCTCCGCAAGGCGGGGTGGGATACTCATGGCTTGCCTGTGGAGTTGGAAGTAGAGAATCTGCTGGGTCTTACCAGCAAGACCCAGATCGAGGAATATGGGGTGGCTCGCTTCAATCAACATTGCAGAGAGAGCGTATTCAAATACATTGGGGAGTGGGAGGCTATGGTGGAGCGCATTGGCCATTGGATAGACATGAAAGATCCCTACGTAACGCTGGACAATGGCTACGTCGAATCCTGCTGGTGGGCCATAAAGCAGTTGTGGGACAGAAACCTGATCTATCGGGGCTACAAAACGGCACCCCACTGCCCCAGGTGCGGTACCTCCCTCAGTTCACACGAGGTAGCGCTGGGTTACCGGGACGATGCTGAAGACCCATCTGTTTACATAAAGTTTCGACTCTCCGCCTCTTCTCTGGCTGAACAGGATTCATCTCTCAGGTGCGTTCTTGAGCCGTCGTCGTTGGCTGAGCAACCGGCCTACCTCCTTGCTTGGACGACCACCCCCTGGACCTTACCCGGCAACACTGCCCTGGCGGTGGCCTCTGAGGCTAGCTACAGTGTGATGAAAGGGGATGGAGCTTATCTTATTCTGGCCACGCAACTGGTTGAACGTCTCAAGCTTGAAGGGTATGAGGAAGTTGGCGTCGTAAGAGGCGAAGCTCTTGTCGATCTCGAGTACCAGCCCCTGTTTGATCCGGGTAGCTATGGCGTTCCTCGCTTCAGCTTGCCTGGCTTTGAGGCGCAGGAGAACAAGGACGGTTTGACCTACCCGGTGATTGACGCTAACTTCGTGTCAATGGATGAGGGCACTGGTATTGTCCATGTGGCTCCTGCCTTTGGGGAAGTTGATTTCGATGCGGGGATGGCCAAGGAGCTAGACTTCGTGCAGCCTGTGGATCTGGAAGGGAAAATGACTGGGTGCTACTCATTTGCCGGCAAGTTTGTCAAGGAGGCTGACCCCCTCGTCCTCGGTGATCTTGAGTCACGAGGCTTGCTGTTCCGCAGTGAGAAGATTGTTCACACCTACCCCTTCTGCTGGAGGTGCGAGGCGCCTCTTCTATACTACGTCAAGAGGACATGGTACATCAGAACCACGATGGTCAAAGACAGGCTCATCTCGGGGAATGATGAAGTGAACTGGTACCCAGACTATATTAAGCATGGTCGGTTCGGGGATTGGCTGGAGAACAATGTGGATTGGGCGTTCTCCCGGGAGAGATACTGGGGGACTCCGCTAAATGTCTGGAATTGCTCCTCCTGTGGGAGCTATGAGTGTGTAGGTGGCATTGAGGAGTTGAGCGGGAAGCCCAATGTAAAGGGCCTGGAACCCTCCCTGGATCTACATCGGCCGTATGTCGATGAGATAACCTTTTCTTGCTCTCGGTGTGGTGGGGAGATGCGGCGTGTCCCCGAAGTGATCGACTGCTGGTTTGATTCAGGAGCCATGATTTTCGCCCAGTGGCATTATCCGTTTGAGAATAGTGGCAAGTTCAAAGAGAATTTCCCTGCGGACTTCGTTTGCGAAGCCATTGACCAGACTCGGGGCTGGTTCTACAGCCTGCATGCTGTATCGACTCTGCTGTTCGGGCAGCCCTGCTTCAAGAATGTTCTTTGTTTGGGTCATGTTGTTGACGCCAACGGCGACAAGATGAGCAAGAGCAGAGGCAATATCGTGGATCCTTGGGAAGTGATTGGGGATTATGGGGCGGATGCTCTCAGGTGGTATATGTTGGTGTCTGTGCCAAGTGAGAATACTCATCGCTTCTCTACACAAATGCTCGCCGAGACACTTCGAAGGGATCTGTTGACTCTGTGGAATACCTATTCCTTCTTTGTTCTTTACGCGAACATTGACCGGTTCGTTCCAAAGATGACAGGGGAGCTACCTTTGGCTGAGCTCGACAGTTGGATTATCTCCGAGCTCAATCAGCTCATAGCCGATGTGACCAAGGCTATGGATGGCTATGACCATACCGCGGCAGCGCGCTATATTGAGACTTTTGTGGATAGTCTCTCCAATTGGTATATCAGGCGAAGTCGGCGCCGATTCTGGAAAAGCGAGAACGACGCTGACAAACTGGCGGCACACAACACGTTGTATCAGTGTCTGGTGACATTGGCTCAGCTTCTGGCTCCTCTCACACCGTTCATAGCTGAGGAGATGTACCAGAATTTGGTTTGTTCCGTTGACTCGACGGCCAGAGAGAGTGTGCATCTGACTGACTTCCCGGTAGCTGATGAGGCCAAGATCAACCGTGAGTTGGACAATGATGTCAGGCTGGCTATGAAGATCTCCAGTCTGGGCCGGGCAGCTCGGGCAAAGGCGAAAGTGAGAGTTCGACAGCCGCTGGCCAAGGTCCTGGTTAAGGTCGGTCAGGACAAAGAAGAGAATGCCTTGCGAAGGCTTGCATCTCATGTCCTGGAGGAAGTGAACGTCAAGGAACTAGGGTTCGTTGACTATGAAATGGCCGGCGATGTGTCGGGGTATAGTGTGGCTGGCGAGGAGAAGTACTGGGTAGCGGTGAATACTGAACTGTCTCCTGAGCTAGTGGCTGAAGGCATTGGCAGGGAGATTGTGCGTCGTGTTCAGACCATGCGGCGTGCTGCTGACTTCGACATTGCCGACCACATTATCACGTACTATCAGGCAGAAGCGGCAATCAAGCAGGCTGTGACCGATTGCCAGCAGTATATCGCCCAGGAGACTTTGTCTGAGGCTCTGCTTGATGGAGTTCCACCTGAACAGGCCTACACTCAGAGACATCGCATCGCCGATAGTGATGTGTTGATAGCAATCATGAGGGCACCGGCCTAGAGGCGACGTTCCACTCGTTGGAGCTACCGGGTCTGAGCTGGCAGGAGGGTTCTGGCTGTGGTTATTTGACTAGTCCCACGGTGGGGGGCTCTCCTGTAGCTGTGCTGAAGTCTTCCCTGTTCCCTCTCCTCTGACGAAGGTAATTTCCACCGTTTGACCCACTTCGCTGTTGAGTATGGCCTGCAGAAGATCATCTGTGGTGACCGTTTTCCTCTCGTCAAACTTGGTGATGACATCACCTTTTTTCAACCCGGCAGCCTCGGCCGGGCTGTTCTTGCTCACCTCCAGGACGAGCACTCCTTCTTCAACTGAGAGATTGTTCATCAGGGCCACCAGGCGGTCTACGGTATATAGCGATACTCCCAGCCAGGGCCGGGTTACGTAGCCCTG
>DAOUEN010000163.1:0-2884 GCA_034430415.1 Dehalococcoidia bacterium | reverse complement strand
CGCTGGCCGAGGCCATGGAGAAGGACGGCTTCAAGATTGAGGACGTCGGCCTGATTATCGGCACCCACTGTCACCCCGACCACTTTGAGGCCAGCGAGCCCGTGGTGCAGATGAGCGGTGCCCTGGTGGCGTTGTCCCGCGAGGAGGACGAGTTCTATCGCGGCGCCGGCGGCCGCTTCTACGGCACTTTCGGCGGCAGGGCGCCCCAGGTCAAGACTTTCTTCTTCCTCCAGGAGGGGGAGCTGAGCCTGGGTGGAGACAATGGAGTGGGGGCTGAGGTGCTGCTGACCCCGGGACATACCCCGGGATCCATCTGCCTATACCTGAAGAGGGAGAAGATATTGGTAAGCGGCGATGTGGTCTTCTTCGGCAGCATCGGCAGGACAGATTTCCCCGGCGGCAGCTCATCCCTGCTGCGGAAGAGCATCGACCGGCTTTCCGGGCTGGACGTGGAGTATCTTGTTCCCGGCCACAACACCCAGGGGGGTGCCGTGATTGCCGGCAGGGACAGGGTGGCGCAGAACTTCCAGATGGTGAAGATGTTCGCCTAGTCACGTTTGACTGCGGCGACATTCATATTATATTGTAGATACGTGGATACGCAAGACAGGATCAAGTATGCGGTGCAGCACACCGAGCTGATACGGCCTCCGCAGCAGAGGCTGTCCACCTTCGGCAGCACCACCGTCTCTTACTATGTGGTCACCGGGCTGGCGGAGAATATGAGCGTGGTCAGGGATGGGAGGGTGATTGCCGAGAGGCCGAGGATTGTCACCCCTGCCTATCTGATCAACCTGGAGGGCTTCAGCGAGCAGGCGCGGAGCTACATCTCCATGATGGCTATGGAGCATCCCCACGAGCCGGGGGTCTTCTATACCTACAAGAACGAACCGAAGAATATGAACGTCGTCTCCGAGTCCCTGGCGCAGGTGATAGGCAAGCTGGATGGCCGGCTGGAAGAAGAGAACAACCCCCTGAGCGCCATCGTCAAGGGAGTGGAGGAGATGTGGGACGTGTCCCTGCTGATGTTCATCTATCACCTGACAGGCAGGGCGCTGAACAGCAACGTGGCTGATTTCCGCCGCGGGGGCCTGCTGGAGATGGACTCCAGTGGAGTGCCCAGGGACGCGCGGATTCACATTGAAGGGCTTTTCGACCTGGTGCGCCAGGATGTCTCGCGGGCCCCTGCCCTGGTGTCCGAGCTCAACCGGTGGAACGTGTTCGCCGAATACCAGGACAGGTTTTTCGCCTTGCTCAGGGGCAGGTAGCCGCGGCTGGCAACGACAAAAGGGGAGTGTAATCGCAGAGGGGTGGGTCGCAATGACAGCAGGGTGGACTCGGAGAGAGGCAGGGGTGACTTTACATAAGTCCCAGGTACCAGTGGAGTATGCCGCTGCCCCACAGCAGCGTGACCAGGGCGGCCGCTGACAGGAAAGGACCGAAGGGGATAGCCTGCTTGCGTCCCCTCTTTTTGGTTGCCAGCAGGAGCACCGCCACCACTCCTCCCAGCAGGGCGGCCATAATCACGGCCACAAATACCAGGGGGAAGCCGGTGGCTAGGCCCACCAGGGCGGCCAGCTTGACGTCTCCCCAGCCCATGCCTCCGTGGGAGGCCAGAGCGATTACTAAGAATACGACAAAGCCGATGACCCCACCGATGGCGGCGTTGGCTACTCCGCCGACTACCCATCGGATGAGGTATGGCTGGGGCAGAAAGAGGGTGAAGAGCAGGGCTGCCGCTGCGCCGACGTAGAGCACCCTGTTCAGGATGAGCCCGTGCTCCAGGTCGATGACAAAGACGATAATGAGTATGCCGGCATAGAAGAGCATGACTCCCAGTTCTGGGGTCAGGCCGGCGTGCCGGTAGAGAAGGGCGAAGATAGCGGCGGTGGCCAGTTCCACCCCGAGGAGGCGGCTGGGGATGGAGGCCCGGCAGTAGCGGCAGCGCCCGCGGAGCCACAGGTAGCTGAATACCGGGATGAGGTCCCGGGCCGCCAGCCTGCGCTGGCAGGCGGGGCAGTGGGAGGGGGGATTCAGGACGGACCCGCCTTGGGGGAGGCGGTCGATGCAGACGTTGAGGAAGCTGCCCACGGCCAGGCCCATGACGGCAAACCCTGCGGTGAGAATGGCCTCCATGGCTCTTCATTGTGGCTGCGTGGGAGGAGCGTTGTCAATGCCCCCTTCTGTCATTGCGAGCCGCAGGCGCGGCAATCTCATTTGTAGGACAAATACCTACATGCTGTCGAGCCGAAGTCCTACACCAGAATCAGACAAACACGGATACCCGGCCTGGCGTTTCAGGTGTAACATGTGTACAATGCATCTGAGAGCGTTGGTCCAGTATTGGAGTCTTTGGTTCCATGACCTTATTCCTATGGTGAACCGTGACTAAATAGCTATCAAATACTATTGACTATACCCATTGGCGAACGTAGAATAGCGACACAACAAGAACAAGGAAAGGAGGTAACCAAAAATGAAGAGCTTGTTGAAGAGGATGCACCGGAGCGAGAAGGGCTTCACCCTGATCGAGTTGCTGGTGGTCATCGCCATCCTGGGCGCCATCGCCGCCGTGGTAGTGCTGAACGTCGGAGGCTTCATCGGCCGTGGAGAGTGCGAAGCCTACTGCACCGAGAAGCACAATCTCCAGACAGCCGTCATCGCCTACATGGCCGAGAACAGCGGCACTGTCCCCTCTGTGGACGAAGCGGGAACGTACCTCTTGGGTGGTGATGAAGCTCTCAGCTACGGCTGGGTAGACGGGGATATCGACGGCACGACTGGCTATGTCAGCGATCCTGCAGATAATAGCAAGCCCGACGATTGCGACAAGTGCTAGTTCGTCCTAGGGTGGGCTGGAAGGGTCGCACCAGGAACTAGCAGG
>DAOUEN010000162.1:0-3156 GCA_034430415.1 Dehalococcoidia bacterium | reverse complement strand
TCCACCGGGAGAAGCACCACGACAGCCCGCCGATGAATACCACCCACATGACGACCGCAGTTATGATCGCTCCTGATTCCATTTGCGCTTCACCTCCGAATTCTCGCTTGTCCTAGTCGGAACCTTTGGTCTTGCAGCTCTGCATTACGAAGCTCAAGATCAGCGTGCCTATCAGTACCCACCATATCACGTTGCTGGCCCACCTGGGGTAGCCTCCGTAGGATGCGGGTATGTCGCTCAGGAAGCCTCCCTGGATGACGACGAACAGCAGGCCCGCTGGCACGATGACTTTCAGCATGACATCAAACCAGGCTCCAACCTTGAAGTCCGAGGTCTCGTTGATGTGCTCTCTTAGTTTGCTGGCAGGAAGTGCCCAGCCAACGACGAGAGATCCCAGCGCCCCGGTTATCAGCAGGCCGTAGAAGGCTACCGCCCTGTCCAGGATGTCCGGCCCCCAGTAGAGGCCGCCGGGTGTGGTGAACAGAAGTCCTATGACGAAAGCAACAATGCAAACACCCAGCGTGGTCTTCGTCCTGCCCCACCCGAACTTGTCCATCAGCGGGGCAACCACTCCGCCGTAGGTGAGGAAGTACAGCGAGGACAGGCCCAGCAGGAACAGGGCCACGAAGAAGATGACCCCGAAGAAGGCGTTTGCTCCCGGCAGCATGGATATCGCCACCGGGTAGCTTACGAAGGCCAGGCCCACGCTCGATGTGCTGACTTCACCGACCGGTACGGACAGAGCCTCCATCAGGAAGCCGACGACGCTGAATACGGCGAAGCCGGCAAAGAAACTGGTGGCGCAGTTGCCCAGAGATGTTATCACCGCGTTGTTGTTGATATCTCCCTTCTTGGTGACAAAGCTGCCGTAGGCAATCATTCCCGCCATCCCCAGCGATAGCGTGAATGCAATCTGACTGAACGCAGCGAACCACACTCCACGGGTGGCTAGCTGGCTCAGGTCTGTAGACAGGTAGTAGTTGAGCCCATCGATCGCCCCCGGCAGGGTGATGCCTCTTATCACCAGGACGATCAGGAATGCCCAGGCGATAATCATGGCGTACTGCGACACCGGCCCGATTACCTGGGTCCCCTTGAACGTTACCAGGAACGTCACCACCCACACGATGACCAGGCATATCACCAGCGCCATTACCGGCACCCCGATCTCGGCTGGCCCGCCGGAGAGATGTAGCACGTCTCCGAAGAAGAACCCGCCGGCCGCTTCGGCTCCGGCCTGGCCCACGCCCCAGGCCATCGTGGCTGAACCCGCGATGTAGCGCACGGCCCAGGCCAGGACCACGCTGTAGTAGGTGATGATGCCGAAGGCAATCCAGCACGGCCACCACCCCAGCCATTCCCATTTCTTCCCTACCCCGGCAAATGCCCCCGGCGCGCTGCTGCGGAAATAGCGCCCTATGCCGAACTCCATCATCAGCCAGGGAATCCCCAGCACGATGAGGCCGATCATCCAGGCTATGAGGAACGCCCCGCCGCCGTACGAGTGAGCCAGGTGAGGGAACCGCCAGATGTTACCCAGCCCTATCGCGGACCCCAGCGCCGCGAATAGGAAATAGCCCCGCTTCCCCCAGGTCTCTCTTGCCATGTTTCACCCTCCTTGTACTTTAGTTTCCTTGGAGCTTGTGATAACTCTACCAAAAACTATACTATGGGAGAGTACCGGTTTGGGAACCTGCCCGCTCCTCCTCTCGTTACTGAAAGCAACACAGGACCTCTCGGAGATTAACCCCGACTAAAGCCCTGTCTAAGTTTAGGCTGGCCCTATCTGAGTTGTCAATAGTTTTCGCAAAAAAACGTCTTGAAAATCACCTTTCCTTTATACCCTCCCCTTGTCCTTCATAGCACGCACCACCCTCTGCTTGGCCAGCCTTTCAGCGGCCTCGCGGGCGTATATCTTCTCCTTATAGGCCATGTCCAGAACGGCCTTCACATTCTCAGGGACCTTGGACTTGATTGCCTGGAAGGCCTGCTCGATACTGCCTCTTTCGGCTTCTATGGCTCCGGCGGTCACGCCGCCTCCGTTGGCAATGAAGTCAGGGACGACAACCACGCCTTGGTCCGCAAGGTACTTCTCCGCCTCGACCGTCGCCGGGATGTTAGCCGCCTCAACCAGCATCCTGGCCTTGACATCCCTGACATTCTCCATGGTGATGACGTCGGGCCTTGCTCCCGGTATCAGGATATCCACCTCCATTCTGAACAGCTCCGCGCCGCTCATCCTCCGGCCGCCCCGGTATTCCCTGTTCCACAGCTTGCTCATGCGAGGGCTCTCTGGCTCGACCGTAGCCAGGGCGGCGTAGTCCAGGCCGTCTGGATTGTAGATCCCGCCATCGATGTCGGATACCGCGACTACCTTCACGCCTTTGTCTGCCAGGAAACGGAATGCTGCCTGCCCCACAGCCCCGAAGCCTTCTATGGCGGCAGTGGCCCCCTTCAGGCTCAGGTTGATGTACCCCGCCGCCGCCTCGGTTGCCTCGGCAACCCCGTAGCCCGTCACCCCTACCTCATCCACGGCAAAGCCTCCGAGCTCTCGGGGCAAGCCGATGGCACGGCCGATCTCATCAAGTATTATGGCCATGCAGTGCTCGTTCGTTCCCATGTCGGGGCCGGGGATGTAGTCGGTGTGGGGTCGCAGGAACTTGGCGTAGGCCCTGATGATCTCGTCCTTGTTTGCCATCCCGGGGTCGCCCCTGATCCCCCCTTTGGCTCCGCCATAGGGAATTCCTGCTGCGGAATTCTTCAGCGTCATCGATCTGGCCAGCCGGAACACCTCCTCGGTGGTTACGTCAGGAGCCATTCTTATGCCGCCGAAACCCGGTCCCAGGGCGGTGTTGTCCACCACCAGAATCCCCTGCAGCTTGAGTCTGGGGTCGTAGAAATGCAGCACTTTCTCCGGGCCCAACTCGTCAGCATATCCGAAGATCTCCTCTTCAGCGCCCATTGACCGTCTCCTTTAAATAATACCTTGCCGTGTCAGTGTGTTGTCCCCATACAGTCGCTGTTTCTCCTATCCGTCTCCCATGTCGGCCCTCCCCGCAGCGCTCCCCAAAATAGAAAAACTGGGAATACTCCCAGTTTCTCTTCGGTATTCAGTTCCGTGGCGCAACCTGCCCTTCTTCTCGCCTCTTGACCGGA
>DAOUEN010000161.1:0-8179 GCA_034430415.1 Dehalococcoidia bacterium | reverse complement strand
GCCGCCCCCCTCTTTTTTCCCGGCGTGGAGGCGGAGGACCATGCCTGGCTGAGAAAGGGATGTTGCGTGGCAGGGGTGCCGTGCGCTAGCATAAGGAACCGATGAGCCGGATACTGGACAAGGTCAACAGCCCTGCCGACCTCAAGGCGCTCGACCGTGCTGGGCTGAACCAGCTTTGCTCCGAGATCAGGGAGATGCTGGTGCGCCGGGTGACTGAGAACGGGGGCCACCTGGCCTCCAACCTGGGTGTGGTTGAGCTCAGCGTTGCTCTGCACCGCGTGTTCCTCAGCCCCAGGGACAGGATAGTCTGGGATGTGGGGCACCAGAGCTATGTGCACAAGCTGCTCACCGGGAGAAAAGGGGATTTCCCCTCCCTGCGCCGGTACCGGGGCCTGTCGGGCTTTCCCGATAGAGATGAGAGCCCGCACGACGTCTTTGATACCGGCCACGGCGGCACCTCCATATCGGCGGCCCTCGGTATGGCCCTGGCCCGCGACCTTTCCCGTGACGACTATGACGTGGTGGCCGTTATCGGCGACGGCTGTCTTACCTGTGGCATGGCGTATGAGGCCTTGAACCACGCCGGGCACCTGGGAACCAGGCTCGTCGTGCTGCTCAACGACAATGCCATGTCCATCTCCCCCACCATTGGGGTGATAGCCAGGCGGCTGTATATGCTGCGTACCGGCTACCGCTACCGGGCAATGAAGGGCCGGACGGACAGGCTGCTATCCCACCTTCCTGCGGGGAGGTACCTGCACTGGGCCCTGCGCCGGTTCAAGGAAGGGGCCAAGGCCATGGTGATGCCCACCATGATGTGGGAACAGCTCGGCTTCACCTATCTGGGGCCGGTGGACGGACACAGCATCCCGCAGGTCGAGACCGCCTTGACCAAGGCCAGGAACTGCAGCGGCCCGGTAGTCGTTCACGTGCTCACCACCAAGGGCAAGGGCTACAGCCCTGCGGAGGATGACCCTGTCCGCTTCCACGGACTGTCGCCGCGGAGCAAAGGACCCGCCCCTGCGCCTACCTACAGCGAGGTATTTGCCCGGACGGCCGGCCGGCTGCTCGGCGAGAATCCCCGGGTGCTGGTCATAACGGCCGCCATGGCTGAGGGGAATTGCCTGTCCCCCCTGGCGAGGCAGTTTCCCCAGCGGATCTACGACGTAGGGATCTCCGAGCAGCACGCCGTTACCCTGGCCGCCGGACTGGCCACCCAGGGCTTCATTCCCATCGTGGCCATATACTCCACCTTTCTGCAGCGCGCCTTCGACCAGGTAGTGCACGATGTCTGCCTGCCCGACCTGCCGGTCGTCTTCGCCCTGGACCGCAGCGGCATTGTGGGAGAGGACGGCAAGACGCACCAGGGCATATTCGACCTGTCCTATCTCAGCCTGATGCCCAATATGGCCGTCTGCGCTCCAGGCGACGAGAACGAGCTTCAACACCTGCTCTACACTGCCCTTGATGCCGGCCACCCCGTGGCCGTCCGCTATCCCCGTGGTAAGGGTGTGGGCGTCCCTCTCGATTCGGAATTGCTCAAGCTGCCCATCGGCAGGGGTCGGATAATAAGGGAGGGTGGAGACGTGGCAATACTGGCCGTCGGCTCGGCCGTCGAGCCTTCCCTTCGGGCGGCGGAGCTTCTTGCCGCCGGTGGGGTGGAGGCCCGGGTGGTCAACGCCCGCTTCGTCAAGCCGCTCGATGAGCAGCTTGTCCTGGAGTCAGCCACGCTCACCGGGAGGCTGATCACGGTGGAGGAGAATGTTCTCAGCGGCGGCTTCGGCGCCGCGGTGCTGGAACTGCTGGAGAGAAACGGTGTCCGGGACGTGAAGGTGAGGCGGCTGGGCCTTCCCGACGAGTTCGTTCCTCACGGAAGACAGGAGCTGCTTCGCTCATTGTACCGTCTGGATGCGGCGGGCATAGCCCGGGACTGCCTCGATTTCCTGGGTGAGTTCCGTCCGGAGCACCGTAGTCCTCTGTCGCTGCGAGGGGCATAGTCCCGAAGCAGTCTCCAGCCAAACACAAACCCAGCCGTCAGCCCACATCCACCCACAGGTGTAGCGACAGCTCCGCCCCGCTGTCCTCCACCCCCAGCTCGCCGTCCTCGTATAGCCGGAAGACCGACTCGCCGGGCGGGAACTCAATCTCCTCTTCCACCTTTTCGTCCTCCCCCGCCCCGGACTCCCCCACCACGAAGCTGGCTTCTTGCTGCACCGCCCCTCCCTGCCATACCTCCAGCCGGTAGCGGTGCCTCGTCCCCGTCTTGTTGTCCAGCGTGATCGTGGCCTCCCCCTCCCCCTCGTCGGCCTCTATGTCGGCGAAGTTGCCGCTGTCGAGCTCGCCCGAGATATGATGGCCCTGACGCAGCTTGGGGCTGAACAGCAGGAACTCCAGCTTCAGCTTCTCGCCTGTCCGCAGAGGCTCGAACAGCACGCTCCCCTCCCACTTCCCCTCGTGCCCCAGAGCTTCCACCGCTATGGTGTTGTCGGTTGCGGAAGCCCCCTCTTCGTCTGCCAGCCATACTCGCAGCTCGTCTCCGCCGTCCAGCGTCACCTCCACCCGGTACGGCATCTCCTCCTGCTCGTGGTTCACGATGCCCAGGATAAGCTCCCCCCTGTCGCCGGGACTTAGCTCGGTGGGATAGCCCTCCGCCTTGCCGCCCGTGCCCAGTATATAGAACTCGGTGAACCTCTCTCCCACCTTGGGGGTGGCGATGACGTACACCAGCGTGACCACCGCCCCTGTTATGACCAGCGCCAGAATCAGCGACAGCGCCCGGTCCAGCTTGCTCTGACCTTCCCACGAGGGCATCCTCACCCTGAACGATACCCTGAACCTCTCGTCCTCGGCCAGGCTCCTCCTCCGGAACCAGGCGACCCCGCACATGGCCGCGATGAACGTCGTGATCGAGACCAGGATAGGATAGAGCCGTATCCCCCAGGGCGTGTAGTTCAGAATCAGCCCGATGAGCGGCACCACCGCGATGCTCAGGCCGAAGCTCAGGGCTATCCTCTCCACCCCGTCCAGGCTCTCCTTCTTGGTGAACAGCGCCGCAATCAGCGCGTAGCCCGGGGAAAACAGCAGGAAGGGCAGGCCCAGGGCGATGCGCAGAGGCCCTGCGGTGAATATCACCGCCGGTATCAGCGCCGCGTTGGCGGCCAGGATCAGCAGCAGGTCCATTCTCCAGTCGTCATCTCCCGTGCCGGTGCGAAAACGTCCCCTCGCTTGTAGGACAAATACCTACAGGCTTTGTAGACAAAGTCCTACGAGCAAATCAGACAAATGCCGATATCCTTCAGCCCTGTTCTGGTGCATAATTAATCAGTCCTGGCTGTCGTTCAGGAGGCATGCGTATGCATGCAATGGCAAGGCGGAATTCGCACTTGCCGTAATATAGCGCACCTGCTATGGCTGATTCAATGGGTGTACAGATCGCCGAGAAAAGACATCTCTTCGGCACCAGCGGTGTCAGGGGTGTGGTGGGGGACGACCTCACCACGGACCTGTGCCGCGGCATCGGCCGTGCGCTGGGCAGCAGCCTTGCCCCTCACTCCGGGGTCTGCGTGGCCACCGATGCCAGGCATAGCCGTGGGCTGGTTCAGCAGGCGGTCGTGTCCGGTCTCCTCTCCACGGGGATGGACGTGGTTGGGTTGGGTATCCTGCCCACGCCCGCCCTGGCCCTGCTCACCAGGGAGTTGGGCTTCAGCGCCGGCGTTATGCTCACTGCCTCGCACAACCCGCCCCAGTACAACGGCATCAAGCTCTTCAACGCCGATAGCTCGGGATACAGCCTCGCCCAGGAGACCGGGATAGAAAGCATCTACTTCTCCGGCAGGTTCAGGGATGGGGCAGGCACCTTCGATAGGGAAGACGACACCAGGGAGAGATACCTCTCCTTCCTTCGAGACCGGCTTCGTCCTTCGGAGGTCAACCGCAATCTGAAGGTGGTGGTCGACCCCGGCAACGGCGCCGCCTCCGTCTTCGCCGGCTACATCTTCGCCAGCATGGGGGTCGATGTGATCCCCCTGAATGACTACCCCGACGGCGGCTTCCCCGGGCGGAGCCCCGAGCCGAATGAGGACACGCTTCAGGGAACCATCGAGTTTCTCCGGCAGCGGGGTGCCGACATGGCCGTCTGCTTTGACGGTGATGGCGATAGAGTGGTCTTCTGCGACGAAGAAGGCTTTCTGGGACTTGACTCCATGGTGGCCTATATATCAAGATTGCGAATAGATGAATCAGGAAAGAGGAAAGTGGCCACCACTGTGGAGACCGGTCGGCTTCTCGACTTGGCGGTGCAGGACCTCGGGGTGGAGGTGCTGAGAGGGGAGGTGGGAGATGTGAAGGTCGCCCATCTCGCCCGGCAGGCTGACGCCGCCCTGGGAGTGGAAGGCGTGGGAGTCTATATCTTCCCCGAGCTCGGCTACTACCCCGACAGCATCTTCGCCGCGCTCACCCTGCTGGGCCACCTGGAGCACCCGCGCCAGCTCCGGGAGTTCTTCCGGTCGCTTCCCGCCCTCTCTCTGGAGAAGGCGAAGCTGCCCTGCCCCAACGGGCTCAAGGATATGGTTATGACCCGGCTGAATAGCTGTGTGGCCGAGCTCAGCTCGGATGACGGCTTCCATCGCTCCGGCAAAGAGAGGCGGCCGCATAGTGTCAGGCCCATGCTGAACTGCGTCGACGGCCTGAGGCTCGAGACCCCCGACGCCTGGCTGCTCATCAGGCCCAGCGGCACCGAGCCCGCCATCCGCGTCATTGCCGAGGCAGCTTCGCCGGGCCAGGCTCACGGACTGCTAGCCCGGGGGAAGGAGCTGGTCGAGACTATTCTTCGCATGGATACGCCTTCTCCTGTGCCGTCTCCCGGAGGGGACGAAGTGGGGCCGGAGGCCCGTTACCGCCCGCCAGAGCAGAAGCCCGAGGCGGCCCCGAGATGAAAGAGGTGACCCCGAGATGAAAGCTGTCTTCCTCTGCGGCGGCGTGGGCAAACGGATGTTTCCCGTCACCCAGGACAAGTTCCTCCTCGATTTCCTGGGCAGGCCCCTGCTTCAGCATCAGGTCGAGCTGGCGCAGCAGGCAGGCCTGCGGGACTTCGTCATCGTCGGTAACCCCGGAAATATGGAAAGGCTGCAGCAGGCCGCCGCCGGAATCCCCGGCATCCGCGCCGAGTTCGTCCTCCAGCAGGGCGCGACGGGCATGGCTGGAGCCCTCCAGTGCGCTGCCCCCTACCTTGACGGGCAGGTCCTGGTGCTGAGTCCCGACGACGTGCTCTCCGGCCTGGCCTATAGCAGCATCCTCTCCGAGGCCTCCGGCGACTCCGCCTCCTGCTGCATGCTGGGCTATCGGGTGACCGAATATTTCCCCGGCGGCTACCTCGAAGTGGATTCCCGGGGCTACCTCAAGCACATCGTGGAGAAGCCCGCCCCGGGAGAGGAGCCCGGCGACCTGGTGAATATCGTGGTGCACCTTCACAACGAGGCCGGAATGCTTCGAGATTACTTCACCGCCGTTGAGACCGGCAGGGACGATGTCTACGAGCGCGCCCTGGACGATATGCTCAAGGACGGCCATATGATTAAGGTGATCCCCTATGCCGACTTCTGGGCTCCGCTCAAGTACCCCTGGCATATCTTCAAGGTCATGGAGCACTTCCTGGATGCGGCCGAGCCGTACATCTCTCCCACCGCCCGCGTCTCCGACAGGGCCCTCATCGAGGGCAAGGTCGTCCTCGGCGACAACGTCGGGGTGCTGGAGAACGCCGTGATCCGCGGACCGGCCTACATCGGCCCCAACTGCGTCATCGGCAACAATGCTCTGGTGCGGGACTACAGCCACATCGGCGCCGACTCGGTAGTGGGCTACTGCACCGAGGTGAAGCACTCCTACATCGGCCGCAACTGCTGGTTCCACTCCAACTACGTCGGTGACTCCATCATAGAAGATGACTGCTCCTTCGGCAGCGGCGCCATCACGGCCAATTTCCGCCTCGACGAGCAGAACGTGTGTGTCCAGGTGGACGGCGTCCAGGTGGACACCGGATATGATAAGCTGGGTGCCATGCTGGGACGTGGCTGCCGCCTGGGGATACACGCCAGCCTGATGCCCGGCGTCCGCGTCGGCTCCCGCTCCTCGGTCGGCCCCCGCGTCTGTCTCCACGAAGACCTGGCGCCCGGCAAGAAGGCCCTGCCCGTGCCCCGGTACCGCGTGCTGGACAACGACGCCGACCTCACCCCCGACAAGCGACAGCAACTCCTCAGGAGGCTTGACCCGTGACCCTCGTATCTCGCATCACCCATCACGCATCACGCGTCTCCCCCTTAATGGAGGTTGAGTAGATGTGCGGCATAATCGGCTATTGCGGTAGAGAGCCGGCGGCTCCCCTCGTCCTCCAGGCCCTGAAATGGCTGGAGTACCGCGGCTACGACTCCGCCGGTATCGCTACCCTGTGCGACGGCGAGCTGCTCGTGAGGAAGGATGCCGGCACCATCGATCAGGTCAACGAGAAGCACCGCCTGGACGCGCTCCCCGGCACCACCGCCATCGGCCATACCCGCTGGGCCACCCACGGCGCCGTCACTCAGGCCAACGCTCACCCCCACTCGGACTGCAGCGGCAGGGTGTGCGTGGTCCACAACGGCATCATCGAGAACTTCCAGGAGGTCCGTCGTGACCTTGCCGCCCGCGGGCACCGTCTCGCCTCGGACACCGACACCGAGGTCATCCCGCATCTCCTCGCGGAAGAGCTCGGAAACGGCGCTTCCCTGGAGCAGGCTGTCCTCGCCGTGGCCCGCCGCCTCGAGGGCTCCTACGCCTTCGCCGCCATCTCCCTGGATGATCCCGGAAAGATCGTGGCCACCAGGAAGAACAATCCTCTGATCGTCGGCCTCGGCGACGACGGCCGCTGGGTCGGCAGCGATGTCCTGGCCTTCCCCCGGAGTACCCGCCGCGTGATGGACCTGGAAGACGGCGAGGTGGTGGCCCTTCGCCCGGATGAGGTGGAGTTCTTCGATGCCCTGGGAAACAAGCTGTCCCGGGAAGCCCGGGAATGGGATAGGACCTGGGCCGCTAAGCACAAGAACGGCTATCCCCACTTCATGCTCAAGGAGATAATGGAGCAGCCCGCGGCCCTTGCCAAAACGGCCCGGCAGGATGAGGGCCGGTTCGCCGAGATAGCTCTGGACATCCTCAGGGCCAATCAGGTGATCATCACCGCCTGCGGCACCTCCCGCTACGCCGCCCTGGTGGGCCGCTATCTTTTCTCCCGGGTGGCTAGGAAGTTCTCCGACGTGGTCATGGCCTCCGAGTTCGGCTATTTCATCGACTCGGTGGATAAGCACACCCTGGTCATAGCGGTGTCCCAGAGCGGCGAGACCGCCGACGTGATTGAAGGGGTGAAGGCCGCCCGCGCCGCCGGCGCTCAAATCGTCTCCATCGTCAACCGCCCCCACTCGCTGCTGGCGGGCCTGAGCCACCGCGTCGTCAGCCTCAACTGCGGCTGCGAGATAGGCGTGGCCGCCACCAAGTCCTTCCTCTGCCAGCTCGCCGTGTTCTATCTTCTGTCCTTCGCCATGGTCAACTCCTTCGCCGCGGCGCGCCGCCAGGTCGGCGATATCTGCGACCGGGTGGCCGAAGCCCTGAGCATCAACAACGACAGGCTCATCCATCTCAGTCAGGACTTGAAGGGCAAGAACGACTTCTACTACATCGCCCGCGGCATCAACTTCGCCATCGCCTCCGAGGGCGCCCTCAAGCTGAAGGAGATATCCTACATTCATGCCGAGGGGATGCCTGCCGGGGAGCTGAAGCACGGCACCCTGGCCCTCATTGAGCCGGGCACGCCCGTGGTGGCCGTATGCCCCGCCGACCACACCTATGACGAGATTATGAACAATGTGATGGAGGCTAAGGCCCGCGGGGCCTATATCATCGGCGTCTCAGACAGGGAGAGCGATATCTATGACTTCTGGATAAAGATTCCCCCGGTCGACGAGCTTCTGTATCCGCTGGTTGCCGTGGTCCCCCTCCAGCTCCTGGCCTACCACCTGGCCGTGGCCCGCGGCTGCGACCCCGACAAGCCCCGCAACCTGGCCAAGTCGGTGACGGTGAAATAGAAGGTGAAGTGAAAGGTGAAGCGAAATGCCACGCATCACCCGTCACGCATCACGCATCACGCATCACGCAT
>DAOUEN010000160.1:0-8643 GCA_034430415.1 Dehalococcoidia bacterium | reverse complement strand
GGAAAGCGAAACGGAAGCGCAGAAGCCAGCGGCGGAGGGCGGCAGCTAGGTGCTCCCGACGCGGAGCCGCCGGGAGCGGTCGGTAACTAGATGGACATACTCAATCTGATATTCCGCATCATCGGTATCCTTTCCATCCCGCTGACGCTTGTCGCCATCGGCCTGATGATAAGGAGCCTGCGCCATGAGCAGCAGGTAACGGCTCGCAGCCTCATCATCCAGTTGGCGACCAGCCCGGTCTTCCTGGCGGTGTACGCCTGGCTGCTCGGAGTAGCAGTATCGGCGAGAATCGCCGTGCCCATGCTGATAGTAGGCCTGGGCGTAGGCGTCGTCTGGGGACATACCACGAAGCTCCGTCTGACCCGCCGCGGGCGGATAGCCGGCCGCAGGTCGATCTGGTACCTGGCGGTCTGGGCCCTCACCTTCACCGTGACCCAGGGGCTGGCGCTGTGGGCCTCTTCAGAAGTGGTAGGCCACGCCCTTAGCACGATGTATTTCTCCACCGGGGCCGCCGTGGGAATGAACGGCTATCTCCTGTTCCGGCACTGGAGGCTGCTGTCCGGCGCCCCTGTCCCCCTGCAATGTCCCGCCTGTGGAGCCGTGGGCGGCCGGGGCCAGAAGTTCTGCGTCCGCTGCGGCACGGCCCTTGCTCCCCCACCAGCGCCCGCACCAGCACCGGCGCCCGCACCCGCGTCCAGTGACGCGGCAGGAGCATGCCCGGGATGCGGCTACGCCAACCAGCCCGGCACCAATTTCTGCATCCACTGCGGCCGCCAGCTCGGCTAGCCCACCAACCAGATGGAGACCGTACCGGAGATGACTGACGGGATAAGCAGACTCATCGAAGCCCTGACAGAGAAGGAGCGGTTGGAGGGCTTTCTCATCAAGCTCGCCCGGCTCAAGGCGGAAGGCGATATTCCCGAAGACCAGTACGCTTCCACCAGCGCCGACTACGAGCAGAGGCTGAGCGCCGCCGAAGCTCAACTCGAGGGGATAAGGAACGAGTTCAGGGAGCAGCTACAGGACAATCAGCAGCAGCTGGAGGCCTGCCGGCGGGAACTGGCCAGGCTGGAGCTGCGGTATAAGGTGGGTGAGTTGCCCGCGGAGACCTATCAGAGTTCGCGGCAGGACCTGCAGGCCAGGCTGGGCCGGCTCGAGGCAAACGGCGACCGGCTGCTAAGGCTCATCGAGGCCCGCTTCGCCGCCGACGTGGAGGCGCTCCCCGGCGCGCCCGCCCCTGCCGCTGAGGCGCCAGCCCCTCCCCCGGTCGCCGGCCCGCCTCCGGCCACCGGCGCACAGAAGGAATTCGCCGCTCCGTCAGCCCCCGGCGGGGTAGCCCCCGCAGCCGAAAGGCCCAAGGCCCCGGGACGCCGGCGGATGCTGCTCATCGGCGGAGCGGTGGGGGCCGCAGCCATCGTGGCTGTGGCGGCCTACATGCTGATAGTGGACAGAGGAGGGCAGGGGGGGCCCTTACCCGGCACGGGCGGGGCCGCCACCGAGGTCAGCATACCGGTGAACATCCAGGGCGCCGCCGCAGTCGGCAGCCTCCACGTCGAGATATCCTACGACGACGCCGTGCTTCAGGCCACCGCCGTGGAGAAAGGCGCCGCCGTCGGCGACGCGCTGTTCGAACACAACGTTGGCCCCCCGGGCCTGGTCATAATCGGCATAGTTAACGGCGGTGGCATCACCAGTGACGGCACCATAGCCACCATCACCTTCCGGGTGAACGAGGAGGGCGGGACCTCCAGCCCCCTGATTTTGCAGAACCTGGAGGCGCACGACGCCGCCACGCTGGAGCAGATAAGCACCTCCGGCTCGGAGGGGAGCTATGACGCCGGCAGCGGCTCCATATCCGCTCCGACCATCGTCTTCGCCTAGCCGGGGGCGTACAGGAGACCAGGGACAAATGAGCAACGGCAGAGAGATAGTAAGGATTGGAGCCACCTGCGCGGCCCTGGCTCTCATGCTGCTACTGCCCGCCGGTAGTGCCGCCGCCAACGGGGAGGCCCCGCTGGCGGTGGACGTGTGGACGGACAAGGGAGGGCAGGGACTGAATGCCTCTGCTGGGACCTACGAACTCGGCGAGGAGCCCTGGGTCTACTTCCAGGTGAGCGCCCCCTGCGACATCAGGCTGACGGCGACGGGTGAGCTGGGTTCACATTCGGAAGAACGGGAACTGCAGGACGCGGGCACCTACAATCTCTCCCTGGGACCGGCGGAGGAGATAGACCTGGGCCGCTGGCAGTTCACGGTGGAGGCCTGGACCACGGGTCAGTACGCCTCCGACGCCGTGGCGTTCAGCGTGGTTGAGGCCGGGGCGGCGGAGCCGCCTCCCATCGACAGGGCAACGGGCGACTGCGACGGGGATGGTGAGATCACCACCGCCGACGCTCAGTGCGCCCTCGCCATGGCCGTCGGCAGGATAGCCGAAGACAGCGCCGCGGACGTCAATGGAGACGGCAGCGTCTCCTCGCTGGACGCCAGGAAGATACTGCGGGCTGCCCTCGGGCTGGAGGTGCTGGAGTGAAGCCGCTGGCAGCTGTCGCGCGCAGAGGCAGGCTCCTGACGCTGCTGGCTGCAGCTCTGCTTACGCTCAGCCCAGCCACGGGCGTCATGCCCGTGCAGGCCCTGGAGGATACCGTGTTCAGCGTGAGCGACTGCCCGGCCCTTTCGCAGGGCTTCAGCGCTACCGGCAACTGCTACACCGAACGGACCACCGGCAGTCCCGTTGTGCACTACCTGTACTGCTTCTACGAAAACCCCGCGGTCAGCGGCAAGGCCAGGGGCCACGTGGCCCTCTTTGAGGCTACCGAGGCCACGGTCAGCGATATCTTCATCCGGGGAAGCAAACACGAGTGCAGCACCGTCACCCCGGGCTGGATGGGCGGGTGGAGCAGGATCCTCGACGACAGCGACGATGGATTTGTCATGCTGTGCGGCAGGCCCGGGGACACCCCCGAGGGGCCCGACTTTCACGAGATACAGGGCGACATCCGCTACAAGAACTGCGTGATAAATGTCCACGTCGAAGCCTACGGCACCGAAGGACTGGTGATAGCCGTGTTCAACGAGCTAGTGGAGAAGTTCGAGGCCCTGGCCGACCAGAAGGGGGCCGCGGGAGGAGAGGCCGGGGAGCCGCCCCAGGAGCCAGAAGAAGAAGAGGAACAACAGCAGCAAGAGGAACAGCAGGAGGAGGAGCGGGGACCCAGGACCGCGAAGATTATGTATGTCCGCGGCACCGTCCAGATTAAGCGGAAAGGGTCGGATACCTGGGAGCGGGCCGAGCAGGCCATGGAGCTCTACGAAGGTGACGAACTTCGGACCAGGCCAAGAGCCTCGGCCGAGGTGATGGTGATCGGCAACCACTGGGTGAACATGGGTCCACGCTCCTGGCTGCGAGCCCCGCGAGCCCCGAGTGACAGCCAGGAGCCCACCGTGATGGACGTACTCGGCTGGATCTGGTATCAGGTGCGCGACCTGGCGACGGGCAACTCCTTTCGGGCGACCACCCCCAGCTCCTGTACAGGAACTAAAGGGACAGAGTTCGTGCTGCGCCACGACCCCGACCAGCTCACCGACTCCATCATGGTACGCCAGGGCACGGTAGAAGTCAGCGGCAATGAGGGCGGCACAGCCACCGTCAACGCCGGCCAGCAGGTGCAGGTGGTCAACGGCGTCGCCGGGGCACCTGTACCGCTGAGCGATGCCGCCTGGGACGAGGTCCGCCGCGGCTTCACGGCCCGGGGCCTTACCTTCGAGTCCCGCGGCCGGCCCACCGGCGGCACGGTGCGCATTCCCCTGACGCTCCGGGGGATCGAGGAGGAGCTGGGAAACATGGACCTCACCCTGGGCTACGATCCGACAGTCCTGCAGCCCACCGCGGTAGAGGCGGGTAGCCTGGCCGCAGACTGCCTGTTCGACTATAGCATCGCCGCCGGCACCGGCAGGATAGCCCTGGCCCACGCCGAGGGCTTCGGCGGCGACGGCACCGTAGCTTACATCGTGTGCGACGTGATCGGCGCTCAGGGCTGGGCCTCTCCCCTCAGCATTACCGAGCTCACCGCCAACCGGGCGGATGACTACGGCCCGGTGGAGATCCCGGCTGAGGACGGACTATTCCAGGTGACCGGCACCGAGGAGTCCCGGGGCGACGCCGACGGAGACTACCTGCTGACACCCTTCGACTCCCTGATGGCGTTGAAGATGGAGCAGGGCTCGCTGCCCATGGACCCGGTCCTGGATATCGACGGTGACGGCCAGGTTACCGCGGATGACGCCCGCCTCATCCTGAGCTGGGCGGTCAACCCCTCCTAGCAGAGTCCCCTGCCTGCTTGCGCTTTCTCCGACGGACAAAACCTATTGACATTTGCTGCAACTCGCGGCTACCATAGGACTGATGGGTTCTCAGTGTCGGCTCGCGCTCCGTGGCGTTCTCGCCGGACGCGGGCACCGGGTACAGAAATAACAGTGATGCTCACAAGGAGAACCCTGTCAATATTGCTAAGCAGCATCCTCGCGCTGTCGACGGCCCCGCTGATACTGCCTGGTGCGGCCATGGCGGACGTCCCCGGCACCTGGGAGAAGACGGATGGGGTCAACGAGATCACGTCCGCCTTGACCGAGTCGACAACCACCTTCGACGACGATGAGGCCGGCGAGTTCGTTCATTCAGTCCAATGGGGCAACGTTCCTGGCTGGACCGAGACTACCTGGAAACTTGATGCCGACACAGACCACAACTCTACGGTCGAAGCGCAGGAGGCCCTCGACTGGGTGTTCGCCAACATCGCCTATCAGGATGATGAGACCAACTACGGGGTCGCCGAGGCCTGGGCCAATCCGGAGCAGACTTTGAATCAGGGCAGCGGAGACTGCGAAGACCTGGCCTTTCTGCTTGCCTCCCTGCTGAAGTGGCACACGGACGAGGTGGACGCCGGCGGAGGGGACCTGGTGTACGCCAAGTGCGGCTTTCTCCTTCCCCCCGACGGGGGCTTTCACGCCTGGGTCTTCTGGTACGACGCCTCGGCCAGTGACTGGCACCAGCTCGACCCCACCAGCGGCGAGATGAATCACATACTCTACCCTGCGTTGGGCACTCTATGGCTCGACGATGAGCACGTGTTTGGCTTCCTTACCGACTACTACCCCGGGGCCTACGCCCCGGTAGGGGGATACGGCAAGGACGATTTCGCCAGGATCGCCGAAGGCGGCTTCAGTGACCCGATGAATAACTACGCCTGGTCCATGGCGGAGTTCAACGGCGACCTCTACGTGGGCACGGGACGCAACGTGCCCTACATGCTGATCAGCGTCCTGCTCTTCGGCGTTCTGCCGCCGGACTACGAGTTCGAGTACATCACGCAGCCCGGGGGCGAGGCAGGATCTGAGGAATGGGCGGAAGATATGCGCGGAGAGATCTGGCGCTGCCACGACGGCATGTGGCAGAGGGTCTACCGCTCTCCGGTGCTGGAAGTAGCGACGTCCTTCTACCCCGAGGAGTGCGGCTTCAGGCAGATGGCCACCTTCACCGATACCCATGGTGAAGAAGCCCTCTACGCTGCGAGCGGAGTGGGCCTACTGCCCGGCCGCCTGCTCCTGAAGTCCACCGATGGTACTACCTGGGAGAAGGTGGTGACAGACCCTGGCATGGGGACGGACTCCCGGGCTATGGCGGTCCACCACGGAAAGCTCTACGTGGGCACGGGAAACGGGGGAAACGCCCAGGTCTGGGCCACGGACGAGCCGTCAACCACGGTCAATAACTGGGAGAAGGTAGCGGACTTCACCAACGACGACCCGACTGGCGATGCTGACTCCGACAACACAGCCGTGGAATCGCTGGCAAGCTTCAATGGATACCTGTATGCCGGCACCCAGAACACAGAGAGCGGCTTCCAGGTGTTCCGGAGCCTGGACCAGAGTCCCGACGACCCTCAACCCGGCGGGTGGACCCGGATTGTCGAATATGGGGGCAGCGACATAACCAACTACTGGGCCGGGACCATGGAGGTATTCAACAACAAGCTGTATGTGGGTACGCTCTCCCTTCCCTTGAAGGCCGGCGACCCCGTCGAGCTCATCTTCCCCAAGGGATTCGAGCTGATTCGCATCGACACCGCGGACAACTGGGAGCTGGTCATCGGAGACTATATCCCGCGTGAACCGCCTCCGGGAGGCCCCGTATATCAGGTCCCACAGAGCGGATGGCCGGCGGGCTTCGGCAACCTGTTCAACTTCTACTGCTGGTCCCTGCAGGCGCACGACGGCGTCCTCTATCTGGGAACCTTCGACTTCAGCTCCTTCCTGCGCTTCATACCGGTGGAGATGTTCACCGGCTACTATGAGCTGACTCCTGAGGAGCAGGAGCAGATGGCCGCCTGCCTGGAACAGCTCATCGGACTGCTGGAAGAGCTGGGCGCTGGCGAAGACTGCATCGAGCCTCTTCAGGCGCTCCTGGAGGTCTTTCAGGAGGAGCCCCTTGACTGGGTAGAGGCGTGGCAGGTGTTCATCGACTGGTTCGCGGGTGGGGACCTGTGGAAGACCGAGGATGGCGTGCGCTGGGAGCCGGTAACGCTGAACGGCCTGGGTAGTCCCGGGAACTACGGCTTCAGGACAATGGTCAGCGGAAGCCTCTACCTGGGGACATCGAACCCCTTCCAGGAAGGGGGATGCGAGGTGTGGGGAGCGCCGGCAATACTGCAGGGCGAAGCCACCGATGCCGCCGGGGTGGGCCAGGATACCTTCACCCCGGATGAGCATGTATATGCCACGGCGAGCGGCTTCCCGCCGGACAACCGCATAGACGTCTATGTCGTTCCAGACCGCGCCTGGACCGACGGAGACGGCATTCCCGACGATGTGGGCGATGGCATGGATACCTTCACCACCGACGGCGACGGCAACCTGGGCCCCGTCGTTGTCTGGGAGGCGCCGCTGGTGCCGGGAAGATACGACCTCGTCTTCGACATTGGCCAGGACGGGGTCTATGATGCCATGACCGACCATGTTGACCATCCCGGGCACCCGGGATTTGTCGTTGAGCAGCCCCCGGAGCTACCCCGGGAGGAACCGCATGCACCGGCCAAGCCGGCGCGGATGGTCTCCTGCTATCTCAATGTCTCGCCGCAGGAGCTTCTGCCCGGACAGCAGGTGGAGATCTCGAGCAATGTGTGCAACCGCGGCGGTGAGGAGGGCAGGTGCGATGTCACCCTGATGATAAACGGGTACGCGGAGCAGAGCCAGACGGTCGTCGTCTCCGCCGGCGCCTGCCAGACGGTGGTCTTTAGGGCATTTCAGACAGTCCCCGGGACTTACCAGGTATCGGTGGACGGCCAGATGGGCTACTTCACCGTGATGCCGCTGTATCCCGGCTACGTGGTGAGGGAAGCGCCGGTGCAGCAGGGTGGCGGTATCGGCATGGCCGGCATCGTGACCATCGTCATCGTCCTCATCGTGCTCGGCGTGGGCGTGGCGCTGATACTGAGGAGGTAACGGTCCTGGCGTCGAGCCAATCTCAATGCAAATTGCCGCCTGAAACCCTAACAAACCCGGCAGACCTATTGACAAATCCAAAGAGCGGCCTTTACCATAGTACCAAGGGAATAAGCATATAGTCCTGCCCCAGTTGATATTGGCTGACGCAGTTCCGCGTTTGCCCAGAGGAGGGTGACATTATGAGACTATTCAGGTGTTTCTCGGTAGCGGTGATTCTTGCTCTGCTTGTTGGACTGGTGGGCGCACTGCCGGCGGCCGCCGACCCGCCCAGCGACCCTGCGGTACCACAATGTAACAGTAAGGACGCCACTATCTTCGTGCACGATGCCACCAACACGCTCTGGGTGTGGAACGGCACCACTTGGGTCGGCAGCGCTTACACTCCCCCCGGCACCATCACCGGCACCGCCGGAGATGACGTGATTTATGGGAGCGACGGTATCGACACCATCAACGGCAACGGCGGCGCCGACACCATCTGCGGTAGAGGCGGGGCAGACATCATCACCACCTTGGGCGGCGCTGACTGGATAAACGGCGGAAATGGCGGCGACACCATCGACGCGGGCGGCGGCAACAATTACGTCAATGGGGGCAATCACGGCGACACCATCACCACCGGTGCCGGCAGTGACGAGATCCGCGGCGACCATGGGGCCGATACCATCCATGCCGGCGGAGGCGCCGACACCATCTACGGCGGGAGTTACCCCGACACCATCTATGGTGACGCGGGTAGCGATTACATAGAGGGCGGCGATGGCGATGACACTATCTACGGCGGCAACGGCGCGGACACCATCTACGGGCAGGGCGGTGAGGACTACATCGATGGCGGCACCGACTTTGACAAGATCCACGGCGGCGACTGCAACGACGAGATCCATGGCGGCGACGAAGGCGACTACCTCTACGGCGACGGCGGCAACGACCTTCTGTACGGTGAGCAAGGCTGGGACTGGCTGTACGGCGGCGCGCACAATGATGTGCTCCTCGGCGGTACTCAGGGTGACAAGCTCGACGGCGGGGACGACTGGGACTACTGCAATGCCGGCGGAGACTCAGGCGACGCCTCGGTCAATTGCACCGACGAGGCCACCGGCACCGCCAACATCACCATCGAGAAAGTAATATATGACGGAGACG
>DAOUEN010000159.1:0-5699 GCA_034430415.1 Dehalococcoidia bacterium | reverse complement strand
CTTGTCAAGCTCGCGATAGACGTCCCCCAGACACCTCTCCAGTTCTTCTCTCTTAGACATCCTTCGGCCTCCGTTGAATCAGGGGGGTTAGCTGATGCTCTTATCTTCGTCGCCCTTCCAGCCACACAACTCGCCCTGTTGCGTCGCAGGCGCTGAACGCCTTTTGGCATGAGAGGGGTTTGGATCAATCAAGGGAAGGGCGGCTTGTAGGCCACTCCAAGCAATCTGAGCCCCCTGTTCCGCACTTTCTCCAGGTATGATCTGAACTCCTGGCGCTCCGTGTCGGACAGAGCAGACAGGAGCTTCTGGCTGGAGTTCCTCTTCATGGACTCACGGTACGCCCGCTCTCCCTTCTCTGTCATGGCGATTCTCACCATGTTCTTCCGCTCCAGGTCCTTGACCCTGGCTACGAGCCCTGCCTTATCCATTCTATCCAGGATGGCGGAGGTGGACTGAGACTCCCGTAGCGTCCACCGCGATATCTCGGCAGGCGTTGCCTTGTCACCTATAGCCTTGATGGCGAACAACACTGCTGCCTGCACACCGGTAATTCCCAACCGAATCAGCTCTCTTTCCCTGGTTTCCTGCGCCATATGGCACGCCTGTTCCAGCAGCACCCAAAGCTCGTAGTCTTGGCCGGCAGACGCAACTTCTCTTGCACTGGCTGAGTATCTAGATTCTGTCCTCACTAGCATTGGGAGGCATTCCCTCCTTTCAGAGACTCAAGACACCGAAATCGCCGATCCCGAAGAGCGTTATGATAGGAAACAGCGTCACGGTCTGTCAAGGTGGGGCTGGCACAGTCAAGGCGCGCTTTCCCGCGAGTTGTCAGAAAAAGGAGGTGGGCTGTCACTAATCATGTGGACGAGTACACTCTATTGATACACAGCACGCTGACGTGCTAGGCTCAGTATTACTTTCAGGAAAGGGCCAGATATGAAAAAGACGAATAAACCCAAAATTGGAGGAATCCTCACAATAATCTCTGGCGTTCTTGCTTCACTAGGGGCTGTCAATTATGCTGTTGGTCTTAGCGGTGTGACCGGACTTGGTAAGGGAGATATACCTCCGTTTGTGCCAAGCATTATCTTTGGAGTACCTATTATGTCAATTGTTGTCGGAATACTTGCTTTGATAGGTGGGGTTTTTGCCATGCGTAGAAAGAGGTGGGGATGGTCCCTTACTGGTTCAATTGCAGGTACTTTGTCGGTGCTTCCGTTGGGTATACCGGCGATTATACTCATAGCCCTGTCCAAAGACGAGTTTGCCTAGTCCTTCCCTCATTGAATCTATTCAGCATCTCACCGAGGAGACCCATGATCAGAAGAGACTTCATTCCGCGATTGGCTACCGCTCACCGAATGACTTCGAGAGATTACTGCTTATACCGGAGGTGATGAATGGAACTCATCGACATGGTCCACTTCGCGGGTGGACAGTTGGTGCTCACACTACCCTCACTGATTGGCTGGACAGCAGCACTTGTGGTCGCGGTACTCTTAAAGCTTCGTGGCGGGGGCAAGCCTGTCAGCCTGTTGATCGTCGGTAGTGCACTCATGCTTGCGGGCGCGTTGCTGCGCTTACCCCTGGCTGGATTACCACCATTGCTCATGAACAGAGGCTGGACAGCATCTGATGCTGCTGCTGCGATGTCCATGGTCGGATTGGGTGTTCAGCTTGTCCAGCTGGGAGGCATCGTATGCCTGGTATATGCTTTCTGGCTGCAGTTCCACGTGAGCGAGACACTGCGCCCGGCATCGCAGTCAACGTTGTAGCGACCAAACATGTCGGAGTGCCCGATGAAGCACTGGCAATCATGGTTGGCAGTCACAGTCCTGGCAGTCATAGCCTTCACCCTCATCCGACTGGGCCTGCATGCCTTCAACCTTGACATCCTCTTTCACGAGCAAATCCCTGTTCACACCTCTGGCCGGTCACTGGTAGTCCTTGCAGTGGTTGCCCCGTTTGGCATGGTCCTTCTGGCTTCACTGCTTACATCGGCGATTGCCAGGTCAGCAACAGCAGTCGCCTATGCTGGCTCGTGGATTGTCTACGTGAGTCTGCTCTCCCAAGCGTTGTTGAGCATGTCCGGTGCGTTCCTGCTGATCTTCCCGCTCATGTTTCCGGTCGAGCGGATCACCTACTCACTGGGTCTGCATCCCGCACACAAGGGCTATCTGCCCATCCAGTACACAGCAGCCCATGAGCCAATCGTCACGGGCTTCATCTCCGTCGGGTTTGCGCTCATCGTAGTCGGTCTAGTCCGGGTCGTCAGAGCCAGACATCGGGGTCGTCTGGACACTGATGGCTTGTACGCGACCATCCGTCATCCTCAACACCTTGGCATCATCCTCTGGACGGGGGGATTCGCCCTCTGGGGATCGTCGGTCATCGACCTGGTGATCTGGTTCATCGTCTCGTATGTGTTAGTGTGTCTGGGTATGCACGAGGAAGGGAAGCTCATCGAGAGGTTCGGTAGTGAGTATGAGCACTATCAGGAGCGTGTGAGGTTCATGCCACCGTTCATACCAGTGAAAGGACCTGTACTCGCACACGGTGGCACTGGCAAAGAGATCGGAATGATGGCCGCTGTGTTTGTGGTCGGGATTGCGATTATCTTGCTGGTGTTCTACCTGGTTGCTGTGCCGTACTAGTGGGCCGGAAAGGAATGAAATTTGTATTGGAGACCTGAAGAAACTTGCCCCAGCGACGGCCAATGAGGTAGCTGTGTTGTCCTTCCACCGCCCTGCGGTGCTCAGAGCAGGAGGACCTTGCCCTGGTGCTAGCTGAAGAGCTTTGACAGACCTCCTACATTAACCTCAAAGATAGCTGCAAACGTGGCCAATGCGCGCTTCTCTTCTTCACTGACCTTATCCCCCAACCCCAGGACTCCTCCCCCGGAAGCACGCGCCACCTTAAGACCGTTGATGAACATGCTTCCCAGGAAACTCTGGTATTCTTCGGGCGTCAGCTTCTGCTTGAGCACTGTCTTCATTCGATTTGCCCGCTCAGCCAGCTTCGAAACATCTGCTACTTCCCGAATGAGAGCGTTGATATCCGAAGACACGATGTCGATGAAGAGCTCCTTGTGCAGCGCATCTTTGTAGAACGGAGCGTCGCGCAAATCCTTCTGTAGCTGGGCTATCTCCTCCTTGTCAATCCGGCCGTCTGCACCAGCCACCAATACAAAGACCTGAAAGGGCAGAAGCTTCAGGAGCTGCCACTCCTCCGGGGTGAATTTCTCCTTCATCGGTTCCTCCTTTCTTTCTGAGAATTGACCTCATGAAGCCGGGTGAATTACCTTCAAAAAGCGTTGCCGCTACCCGTCTGGGTTAGTATCACGCCGTTCCTCTTGTTCTGTCAACCCCCTGTACTCGTTCATATGATCGGTGACACCACACCTCCCTTCCATTCCGTTGACAGCGTCTAAGGAACTGATGTGAACGCCAGGCCGTTCCTAAGAGTCTACGTGTATAGACTCCTCAGAGGCAGATGCCCCGTTTCCCGGCACTGCTGTTGACCTTTTGCCGCCACTCTTACCATGTTCTCGTCGCTGAACATAGCCCTGAGAGGCGATTCCTCAACAACATCCAGATATTCCTTCCATACCATCGGTGCCAGCATGGGCAAATGCCAGTTCAATTCGCTATGGCTCAACCCCAGAACGGCGAATGTATGAATGACATCAGAGCAGTCTTCCTGCCAGTACTTCTTGAGTTCTGGCACCTGGCAGGCCTTCTTCTCCTCGACGAACTTCAGTACCCTTTGCGCCGTTTCCCTCAGGCTGTCCAGGCTGTCACTGCCCGTCTTGACTATCTCCACCCGGGCGGTGGGGTCAAGACCGCGGAGACGGCGCGGCTCGGGATTAGTCGTCACCAGGCCCTGTTTCCTCAATGCTTCGACCTTGGGCTTAATCCCATCCTCCTTGGCCCAGCCGACCGACTCACTGTACGTCTCGATGTCGCCTGCTTGGCAGCCGTTGTGCTCGCTCACAAACTCCAACGCCAGGATCGTACATACGGTCTGCCGGTGCTGATGTGACCAGTAATCACGCGGCAATAGACGCCTCGGTTGGCTGCCATAGTACTCAATACAGCGATTACATATCTGGTCTCGTTTTATCCGGTAACCGTGAGTCAGCAGGAATTCTTGAACCCTTAGCAGGTTGAGCGGGGTCTCTGCCTCCTCCAGCGACCTCAAGCGTTGCAGTCCGGCTTCCTTGTTCAATGCGAGAACGACTGGCCGGGCGCTGCTGAGCTCGATCTCTTGCGCGCCGGCGGGCCCGAACCACCCACAGTAGTATTCGCACGGCTCGTGAGCCACTGACCATCTCAGGGCGCAGGTGTCGCGGCCGGTGGCAATCGGAGAGATATGCGCTATGCTCATGGAGGACTCAAACCGCCTGTAGTCCACGTTGTACATGCAGGACACACAGAGCTTCCTTTCCCACGGAACAAGAAAGCCAGATTCCCTGGACCTGCCCTGGGACATCTCTGCCTCTCCCTCATCCACGGGCTCAGGTTGTCTCTGTATATCATCGGCCGGCGGGGTTAGCGTCGCCTGTGGCCTCGCCAGGGACTTCAGCAGGTTGTCCAGAAATCGGCTGTTGTCCGGCTGTTTCAATTGCTTGTTACCAAGAACAGGCAGGCAGGAAAACAAGTACACTGCCCCCTTTCCCAGATTCCGTTTCGCCCCGATAGTCGCGTCCTTTAGTCGCAGCACCAGCTCGGCTTCGTTTGACGTCGCTATTCTCGTGCTCTTGCTTCCCCAGACGTCACCCAGGGCAAGCGACTTCACACCTTCAAGCAACTGCGACCTCTGAAGGCTCTCTGCGTCCAGGTATTTGTCCTCAATCTTACCGGGAATGAGTGAGAGCCCGGCCGGTTCGAGAAGCTTGTTCAGACGCTCTGGCTCGCGACCGTCGAGTGTCAAAACGAGGAGAATGCCACCCTCGTGCTCCACGTATCTTCGCACCGTTTCGATATCAGATTCCTCCCACGATTTGTTCGGGGAGATGAGCACAAAGGCGTCATTCTTGCGCAGTATGTCCGGGTCCAGCGGTTTCTTTTTCAGAATCGTGACTTCACAGCGCGCGGATAGAAGCACGACGATTTCGTAATACGGGTCGTGTTCTTCCCCATGTGACTTATCCAGCAAAAGCCTGAGCTTTCTCTCTGGCCCGCCCGCATGCTCGTCTTTCTCGACATCCTGGCCGGGTTTTGCCATCTTGAGACCTCCTGTACCTTCTTCCTGCCGGCTACTTCCCCACGCCGCCTTTGCCTGAGGGGCTAATCATCAGGAACATGCTGCATCATACCATTGATGGTATGCATCTACGTTTGCCTAGTATCGTACGCTACCTCGTGCTCTGTCAATAGCCTCTGGTGGGTTCCTCTTACAAAGACAGGTCAGGCGCAGGATCCTGCAAGTCTAGACTATCATCGGGATGCCCTCCCGACTATCGACTATCGACCGTCCACTGCCGTCTCTCGACTCCCGACTATCGACTGCCGACTCCCGACTCTCGACTCGTCTCCCATCACGCATCACCCACCCTTTACTGTCATTGCGAGGCACCGCATGGTGCCGAAGCAATCTCTGTGAGCTGGTCTGGCCCGGTCCTCCCGCAGAGCCGACATCCGTTGACATTTCTTTGATGCTGTCGCATAATCCTATATACGACAATACGGAGAGGTGAT
>DAOUEN010000158.1:0-2769 GCA_034430415.1 Dehalococcoidia bacterium | reverse complement strand
AGGGCTCGAACTCTGAGCCCAGGTTATCGTTAGCTACCGTGCGTCTGCCTCTCTGAGGTGCCCCGCCGTGGTTCCCGTAGTCCACGTTGTACGGCGGGTCCGTGAATGCCATCGCTGCCCGGGACTGCCCCATCAGGCGCTGTACCGCCTCACCATCGGCCGAATCGCCGCATACGAGCCGGTGGTCGCCCAACAGCCATATATCGCCTTGTTTGGCCACAGGGGCGCTCTGGGCGGCTTTGACGGCCTCCTCCAGGTCGAAAGCCTCCACCCGTTCCCGCTTCTCCCTGGCTTTCAAGCTTTTCAGGAGCTCCTTCAGTTCGTCCTCTCCGAAGCCCGACAGCGTGAGGTCCAGTTCCGGTATTTCATAAAGCTCGCTGAGAAGCCTCGCCAAAAGCTCCTGGTCGAAAGAGCCGGAGATCTTGTTCAGGGCGATATTCAGCAGGCGTGCCTGCTCCAGTGACAGGTCCACGAACACTACCGGGACGGTCCGGTAGCCCAGGCGGCGTGCCGCGAGCAGCCGCTGGTGGCCGCCGATGACAGTGCGGTCTTCCTTGCGGACAATAATCGGATCTATCAGCCCGAACTCGCGGATGCTGCGGGTAAGGGCCTCCAGTTCCTGGTCGCTGATGCGCCGGGGATTGGCCGGGTCGGGCCTTAGATCTCCGATGGGCACCTGCTCTATTTGAATCTGCTGTGCTGTCTTCATATTTTGCTTCTCCATGTGCTTCGTTATTATCTCCTTATCATGGGTGACGGGTGACTCTGGGTGACGCTATTCTCAGGAATTTCTCTATATAAAGGGGACATATAAAAAGTGTCGAAAATGGTATCACCTCGCGTCACCCCGTCACCCCAGCGCGCTGTCGAGCTATGCCGGTGCGCAGGCGCTTTCCCTTGGCGCCTCGATGGGCGGGACATCCTCGTTCGTCTAGGGATGAGGAGAAACGGGCCTTGTTGATGGGTTCATCCTTGTTCGCCTCACACCATGTGACATAGTCCTTATACAGGCTGGCGTACTCGTCGGATTCCTGCGAGCCCAAGGTGCAACGTTCCTCGATCCAGTTGGCCAAGACATCCTGCTCCACCCTATAGTCGGCAGTGGCAGTCCTGACCTCCTCCGGTGTTCCCAGGCCATTTGCCAGAAAGTCCCTCACCCCATCCAGTGCCCAATTCAGGATGCCTGAGAGTTCGCCATCCAGCTTGCAGGGCAAATCTCCGTCCCGCTCCCCCTCGGGAATGGTTACGGTAAAAGGCAGCAGCAGCAGGCGACGCCAGATGCCTTCGTCCACCCCCCGGATCTCGGGCTTGTGGTTGGTGGCCAAGAGCGGCTTGAAGACCGGCTGGAAGCTGAAGAAGTCCCCATACTTGGGGGCGCAGGTAATCGGCTCGCCGCCCGTCATCTCTTTCACCAGGGCTTCGTCCAAACGCCTGCCAGAGCCGGTCTCGCTGGCCGATACGACCCTGGCCCCCGCCAAGGAGACCAGTTCGAAGCCCTGCGAGTCGTTCCGCTTGGCGGTGAAAACCTCCGGCCGGCAATGGTGAGCATAGTCTCCCGCGAGCGACCGCAGGATGTGCAGGAGGGTACTTTTGCCGTTGGCGCCGGTGCCGTAGAGAATGACGATAATGTGCTCTGTCAGCAGTCCCGTAAGGCAGTAGCCAAAGAGACGCCGGGCGAAACCAATGAGGTTCTGGTTTCCAGCAAGAACTCGGTCCAGGAAAGCCAACCATAGTGGACAGGTCGCCGAAGGGTCGAACTGCACTTCGGTCCGTTTGGTGAGACGCTCCGCTTGCTTGTGCTGTTGCAGACGCTGCGTGCGAAGGTCTATGGTCCCGTTGAGCAAATTGAACAACAGAGGATCGCGGTCAAACTCGCTGGGACGCACGGGGACCATCCGTTTGGCCGACTCCACCATATTTGTCAGTCGGTAACGACTCTCGGTATTCATGGCCCATTCAGCCATCCGCCGCCGCTCATCGCTGGTGGGTAGTGTTCCGGCGTATTCATATAGGTCGGCTACCGTACGCTCCGCCCTGCGCTCCACTTCACGGGTCAGGTCACGGGCGTAGCGGGTGCCATCCCACACGAACCAGTGCTTGAATGCTTCGCACCAGAGGAAGTCGTCCTTATGGGAATTCACGAGGCGATGTGCATTCCAGGTGTCCGTGAGCCGTAGGTCCTCTCGGTTCCCCGAGTCTCCGGAGCCATGTGTTGATGGAGGAATGTCCTGAACGTTGCGGCCTATGCGGACCCCAAGCGCCTCTTTCCACTCCTGCCAACCTTTACCTTCGCCTTCTGGATGGAAGCATTTCCCGGCGTAGGGTCCATCCGGGAGCCTCTGTCCGACACCGCATTCAAATGGCCGTCCATCGTTGTGGAACGGACACTGACGCACATGATACCAGGTGACGCCCTGGGCGTCCGGTGGTTGGATGCGATACTCAATGCCACATTCTTCCAGAGCGGCGCGCAGGCTGCCTCCACGGATGTTGGAAGTTGGACTGGGGACCGGCGCGGGAGGCTTCACTTCTGGTGCGGCCACTGCATGAAGCAACTCTTCACTCACGGTTGAAATGGTGGCTGGGGCTGATACAATACAGGATCGGCGATAAGGTCGCTCAGGTAGATCGTCGCCCTTGCGCTTGATCGTGCCGATCAAGGCAGCTATTCGAGAGGCATTATACACGGTCGTGTCAATATGGACGGCTGGCGTGTCGAACCGCGAGGCCAGGGACTCGTGCACAGCCTTGAGAAGAGATGTAACCTCG
>DAOUEN010000157.1:0-3991 GCA_034430415.1 Dehalococcoidia bacterium | reverse complement strand
CATTGTGTAATGGCCGACTATTTCAAAGACCATCCATGCAAACCAGAGTATTCCGAATACAAAATTCAGCCACCGGTTGGCTGAACCCTTCAGAGTCAGGCATAGTATGGCCAGTATAAGGGGAATGATAAAGAAGAGTGACATGAATGCCAGCATCCCTTCGCTGAGCGCCTGGCCTTCCATCATGCCGGCCATTACCTCCTCTATCGTCCCCGGTCTCAGGACATTCAGGAACATTGACGCCACCGTACCTACGGCCATGACAAGCCAGAGTACTGAAAGCCTGGCCCTGCATCTTAGTAGCTCCATAGAATAGTCACCTCCTCTTTCCTTGTGACCCAAGCCTACCACTGGTTGGATGCCCCGTCAATACCCTCCTCACCCCTCGCCCTCTTCGAATCCAACCGCCACTACCAGAGAAACCCATTTGGATTTTGCCGCGACAACTCGGTGGTCATATCTCGCACCCGCGGTTGGGCCTCCCCCGCCATTGCGAAACCCCCGCAGGCATGAAGCCCCCGCCCGCAGGCGCCCCTTGCATGGTCCGATTGCTCCATAGTAGTCGCCCCGCCGTTGCCTCATGACGAGGACCGTATCTCTGCACGGCACGATAATAGTGGCTGCCTACACACCGATTCTCTATAATAGGGAAATACAGAAATCGCATAGAACATCCAGTCGATACAGGAGTTGAAAGGAGGGGCAAGACGATGCAGGAGTTCCCAATTGTGATTGTGGCCTTAGCGGTCATACTGGTGGTAGCAGGCGTGGTCCTGGGGCTGACGATTCGGAGAAGGAAGCAAGAAGGGGCATCGGAACAGCCGATCTTCATGAACGGGAGAGCCTTTTCCGTACAGTTTGCCGCCGGACTCGCCGTGGCGCTGCTGGGGGCTTTCTTCATGTTTGAAGGCAGCATCCTGGGAGAGGATACGACGTCTATCGCACGGATTATGGGTATTGTCGGGATCTGCCTGATAGCCACCTCGCCTGCCACAGGCAGAGCCATCAAACCCTGATTTGTGACCTCAGGCCGCCCTGGAATCCGGCTGCTCTAATGAATGAACGCAGCAAGAATGTCCTGAGAACGGCCAGACGGGTTGCCATGCATCCCCTGTCGCTCATCGTGATAGGAGGACTGCTGACCGGCCTGGTGCTGCAGCCATATGTGGTGCAACCTATTCGAGAACGGTTTTCCCCTCCCCGAGTTGAGATCACCTCGCCGCTGCACGAAGAGGCCGTCGAATGGACTCCGGCCGGCTACCTCGTCACCGGCACCTATGCAGGCCTGAAACAGGGTCGCAACCTGTACGTGCTCGTCCATCCGACGCCCACCGCACAGTGGTACGTCCAGCGCGTCCCGACGCTTATCGATTCGAACTGGCAGGCTGTGGTGTACTTCGGCATGGAAGATGTCGGGACCGGCGATCACTACGAGCTCTCGGCGGTCATGACCTCGAAGGTATTGCAGGCAGGGCAGGTGCTCGAAAGCTTCCCACCCTGTGAGGCCAAGGACGTGATCACCGTCCACCGGTAGGGTGCAAGCCCTGCCCGAAGCCAGTTCCTCCGCCCTTGCGAGACCCCCGCAGCCGTCTGCCCCGCCACCGCGAAACCCCCGCAGCCAGCAAGCCCCCGCCCCCAGCCGCCACCGATCTCATAGTACCATTTCCTGCTCAACTAGTGACGTTTGGGGGATTGCCTCAGGTTGCGGTGGGGAGTATAGTCAAGTACCCCTGAGCGTGTAGAGACGGGCTGGAGACCTCGTCGATGCCCGGGGCGGCAGGCGGTCGCACGCTTCATGGAGCGTCTGAGGCTTGTGTGAATGAAAGGCGAAGACAGAGCCGGCGGACAGGTCGTTATGTCGCTATGCGGCAGGATATGGCCGGCATCTCGCCTGGAGATATGAGAGGATGCAGTTAGCCTATCACCCCTATATCCTGATCCCGCTTGTAGCGCTGGCCGTAGCGCTGGTTCTGGCGGGCCGTGTGTGGCGGTATCGTACCAGACCCATAGCGAAAGTCTTCCTGGTGCTGATGTTGGCCTTGGCCGAATGGTCGTTGGCGGCATTCATGGAGCACGCCAGCGTGGGACTTGCCGACAAGGTTTTCTGGGTGAAAATGGCTTACCCGGGGGTTGTTACCATACCCTTGGCGTGGCTGGTATTCACGCTGCAGTACACCGGTAGAGAAAAATGGCTCACACGGCGCAACGTGGCAGCATTGATCTCCCTGCCCGTGATCACGCTGGTAATGGTCTGGACCAACAACCTGCACCATCTGGTGTGGAAGGACATCTGGCTGGATGCTAGCCTTCGCCTGCCGGTGGTTGCCGTCACTCACAATACATGGTTCTGGGTCCATGTTGCCTATGCCTACGTGATGCTTCTTCTGAGCACGCTTTGTCTCTTCAGTGTATTCCTGCACTCATCGGGCGTTTACCGAAAACAGGCAGGAACCCTCCTGCTGGCCGCGCTGGTGCCATGGGTGGGGAACCTTCTGTTCGTCGCTGGCATCGGACCCTTCGCGTCAGTCGACCCCACGCCGCTGGCTTTTGCCGTGACCGGCTCGGCCTTCTTCTGGGGCTTATCCCGCTTCCAGCTACTGGATATCCTGCCGATAGCACGTGAAGCCATATTCACCAGCATGAGTGACGGCGTCATTGTCTTGGATACGGAGCATCGCATTGTGGACATCAACGTGGCTGCCCAGCATGTGCTGGGACGCACGAGCGCAGACGTGGTTGGACAGCTGGGCAGCCGGGTATTGCCGGGACAGGCAGCTTCGCTTGAGCTGCAGGCCGACGTAGCCAATACGGAGACTGAGATAGTCTTCGGAGAAGGCGAGGGGCGACGCTGCTATGTAGTCCGCGTGTCCCCCATCTACACGAAGGAGCGTCTCAACGGTCACCTGGTCCTCCTGCACGACGACACTGAGCGGAAAAGGGCTCAGATTGAGGCCGGTGAAAAACTGAGGCTGGAGACCGAGCTGGTCGAGCGCAAGCGGGCGGAGGAGGAAATCCAGAACCAGCGGAACTACTTCCAGGCCTTGTTCCGGAACGCCCCTGAGGGCATCGTCTCTCTCGACTTGCAGCACCACGTTGTCGACCTGAATCCCGCTTTCGAGAAGATGTTCGGATACTCCCTGGACGAGTTGCAGGGAAGGGACACCATCGACTACATCGTTCCCCAGGCCAGGAATGAAGAGGCGCGGGGCATCAGGCGGCGGACGGTCCAGGGAGGGGTGTCGTTCGCGCCGGACACCATCAGGAAAAGGGCGGACGGGAGCGAGTTCCCGGCGTCCGTTCTCTCAGCCCCCATCACAATTGAGGGCAGGCAAGTAGGCAACTTCGCCCTGTTCAGGGACATCACCGAGAGCAAGCGGGCGGAAGAAGAAATCAAGCGACTCTATGAGCAGGTCAAGGCCTTCAACGTTGAGCTGGAGAAGAGGATCGAGGAAAGGACCAGGGAACTCGAGATCGCTGTCAAAGACGCCGAGGCTGCAAATCGAGCGAAGTCCGAGTTCCTGTCCAGCATGTCTCATGAGCTGCGGACACCGCTCACTGCCGTTATCGGTTTCTCCCAGGTACTGGCGGAGCAGTACTTCGGCGAGCTGAATGAGAAACAGGCAGAGTACGTAAAGGACATCCTCGATAGCGGAGAGCATCTCCTTTCCCTCATCAACGATGTTCTGGACCTGGCCAAGGTTGAGGCGGGCAAGGCCGAGCTGGAGCCAACCGAGGTCGATATGAAAGAGTTGCTGAAAAGCAGCCTGGTCATGATCAAGGAGAAGACGTCAAAGCACTCCATCGGTCTTGAGGCCCGAATCTCGCCGGCCCTGGATGACCTGCTGATCATTGCGGACCAGCGGAAGCTCAAGCAGGTGATGTTCAATCTTCTCTCCAATGCTGCCAAGTTTACCCCCGACCATGGGCGGATCACTGTGGAGGTGGGGTTGGAGGGGGGCGAAATCACGGTCAGTGTTGCCGATACCGGTAT
>DAOUEN010000156.1:0-5933 GCA_034430415.1 Dehalococcoidia bacterium | reverse complement strand
CCATAGTGCCCAGCCACGAGAAGACCTGGGAAGCTATTCCCTTCGTAACCACGATCGGCAAGAGGGTCACCATCACCGCCAACATAGCCAACGACGGCGGCGAGGAGGCCACGTACCTTGCCGAGCTCAAGATAAATGGGGCAACAGTAGATACCGAGAAGGTAAGGTTGGGGCCGGGACAGAGCGAGCAGGTGAGCTTTGCGCTGTCCGTGGCGCAGTACGGCCACTACCGGGTGACGGTCGCCGACCTCACAGGTGACTTCATCGCGTCACGCACTATCAACTGGCCGCTCGTAGTCGTCTTGATAGCCGCAGCCGTCGTCCTGATTGTCGGCGGAGCCATCTGGAGGATAGGAAGAAAAAGGAGGAGAGCAGCGCAGGCAGGCTAGCCGAGCCGAAGGCCCGGTTATTCCTCCTCCTCCTCTTCCCTCACGATTCTATAGAGCTTGTCCGGCTCGTCCACGTGGTCGACATAGACGATCCCGTTGAGGTGGTCTATCTCGTGCTCCAGGGCCTCGGCCAGCAGTCCCTCCCCTTTGATCCGCATCTGCTTGCCCTGCCGGTCCAGCGCCTTGACCTTGACGGTCACCGCCCTCTTGATTTCTCCCCGATATCCCGGCACGGACAGACAACCTTCTTCCAACACCCGCTCGCCCTGCCTCTTCACCACCTCCGGGTTGATGAGAGTGATGACCTCCTCGCCCGGTATCTCTATCACCGCTAGGCGCAGCGGCACTCCCACCTGCGGAGCCGCCAGACCAACACCCTGGACCGCCCGCATGGTCTCGATCATGTCGTCGATCAGCTTCTGAACCGAGCCATCGATGCTGCCCACCTTCCTGGCCTTTTGCCGGAGTACCGGGTCAGGCAAGGTGCGAATCTGAAGTACCGCCATACTCAGTTCACTCCAAAACATAGGCCCGCCACCCAACCCTCTCGTCATTCCGCCATAGGTGGCCTGTTACCATGTGCTCTACACACCCCAGTATGCCAACAGCAATGGGGAGTACTCTCCTATTTCAGAAGATCGCTGAACACCTCAATATGGTAGAGCTCCTGGTCCCTTATCCGGTCGAGGAGGCTCTTGACGTCGACCTCGGTAATCTCCTTCGAAGCCCGGTCGTACTCAGCAGCCACCTCACGCTCGATCTTGATGTCTGCCCGGAGCATGTCGGCTTCTTTCGTTGATTGGTCAACCTGGGTGTGCTCAATCCTGGGACTGCCGCTGAGGCCGACCAGTCCCTCGGCCAACCAGCCAAGGTGCTGCATTTCGTTGATGGCCTGATCTTCCATCTGCCGCTTCACTTCTTTGTCCTTCGCCATGTAAGAGTGGAACAGGTACTGGAGAATCACGGTATACTCGTGCTCGATGCCCCAGTTGAGGATCTGAACGACCCTGTCGTCTCGCGAGCCTCTCACGTCTTCCGCGCGCTCCCTCTCCGCCTTCTCCACGAAGTGGGCAAAGTCGCCATGATGCGATTCCTCGTCCGCCAGTATACGCTGCAACAGCCGCTTTATCCTGGGGTCATCAACGAGCTTGATCTGTTCGCGGTACGGCCCCATGGCATCCTCTTCGAGCAGCACATTGTTCTTCATCCAATCCACCACGCCTTTGCCACCCGTACGCATATTGCCTCTCTTCAGGCTGGGCGTGCCCCCCATCTCAACGATTGCCTCCGCCAGCCAGTCGAGGTGCCGCATCTCTTCGCGGGCAATGGCCTCGATCTCACAGGCCATCTCCCCCTCACCCATGGCGTAGGCATGGCTGAGATACTGGACGATAGCACCATGCTCAGCCTCCAGGTCCTGGTTAAGTAGTGCAATTACCTTGTCTTTTTCCACTGTCCCTCCTTGACTAGTCTTTTTCCACAGGATATCCGGCAGCCACCCAGGCCTCCATACCACCCAGGACATTATACACCTCCTGCCACCCTTCCCGAAGCAACATGCTGGCACCGATCCCGGCGCGATGCCCCGACCTGCATATGACAGCCACTGTCTCCTCTCCGGGTATCTCGTTCAGTGTCTCCCGGACATGTCCCACGTATATGTGCGTCGCCCCTTTGATGTGCCCCTCCTCCCATTCGCTGCCGGCCCTGACATCGAGCACTGTCAACTGCTCACCCCGGTCCATCCTGGCTTTCAACTCACGCGCCGCCAGGACCTGCAGCCGTCCGGCAGGGAACCCTGCTTTGTACCAGGCCTCCACGCCGCCTCCGGCATACCCGGCAATCCGGTCATAGCCAGCACGCACGAGGTACCGCACCGCCTGCTCAATGCTGCGCTCCTCTTCCAGCACCAGCAGAATGGGGCTTTCATAGTCCAGAACCCAACCGGCGAAGACAGGCAGGCCTTCGAGCCAGATGCTGAGAGACCCCCTGATGTGAGCGCCGCCAAAGGCGGCCGGCCCTCTGGTGTCGACCACCACCGCGCCTTTGTTCATTCCTTTCCTGAACTCAACTGGAGCAAGCGGCGATGGCACTGGCAGACACTTTAACAAGGGCGGGCCTTCCAGGTTGTATTTCTCCATCTGGCGAAAATAGGGGGCCATCTCCGAACGCTCGACTACCTTGTGCTTGACGAAGTCGTCTTTGCTCTTCTGAAGCACGGGGTTCTGGACTCTCTCAATACCGAGGGTGCTTTCGTCCCTGTCAGCGATGTTCACGCCGCACACCGAGCCAGCGCCGTGGCCCGGACACAGAATCACGCCGTCGCCCAGGGGCAGCAGCCTGTTGAAGATGCTGTCATAGAGGCTTGACGCGAGTATCGAAGCCTGCTCAGGACCATACAAGTCGGTCCGGCCAACGTCACCGACGAAGAGCACGTCCCCGGTAAACACCATCACCGTCGCTTCGCCTGAAGAGGGGTCGGCCAGGGCATAGGACATGCTTTCCCTGGTATGCCCCGGAGTATGGATGGCAGTCAGTCTTAGGCTCCCAATCCGGAACTCCTGACCGTCTCTCAGGGTATGTCCGTATCCCCAGTCCAGCCCCGGGCCATGGTAGATATCGGCGCCGGTGAGGCCGTTCAGTTCCAGCGAGCCGACAACATAATCCTCATTGCGGTGAGTCTCGAAAACATGCTTTATTTTGAGTCCTTTCTGCTGAGCCAAGTCAAGGTAAATCTGGCAGTCCCGCCGCGGGTCGATCACGGCAGACTCGCCCTCTGAACCGATCAAATAGGAATTGTGGGCTATTCCTTCCGATTTGATGCGCTCAAATATCATCCGGAGCCACCTTTCCGTAGCGACTATCGGCGAACCACTTCCGCCATCTGCCGGAGTAGCACGTCGGCATGTTTTCTTTCCTCCCAGGCCAACTCATGCAGAAGTCTCCTGGCATCTTCTTTCTCCACCAATGCTGAAGCACGCCGATAGAAATCGTACGACATATATTCCCCCTCCAACGCTATCTCCAACGCCTCCATCTCTCCGCTGACTTCCTTCTTCACCCCAGCCACAGCAGGACTGACCTCGACGCCTCCTTCCATACGTTCCACTTTGAGCTCGCGTACGAACTGCTCCCGAGGCGGCAGCGCACCTTCGCCAAGCAGGCTGATAGCCTGACCATAGAGCCTCCGCACGTGCTCGTCTTCGGCATCGGCCAGCATCCGGTACATCTCCTTTGTCCGTGGCAACGAAGCGCTCTCCATGGCCGCCAGGTAGAAATCCCGAGAACCCTTCTCCAGCTTGATGGCCAGTACGACAATGTCCGCCACGGCGGCAGTTTCCGTGACCAAACCCGGTATTCTCTCAGGGGTTCCGCCGATGATGCCGTAGGACCAGTTCAGAATACCACCATCAAGGCTGTAGAGATTCTTGAATCCCAACCCGCAAAGCACCACAGCCGCCGCCATGCTCCTGTGTCCCGACCGGCAATAGGTGATTATCTTCTTGCCCCGATCCAGTTCCCCCTGCCTGGCCTCCAATTCACCCAGAGGAATGAGCATGGCCCCGGGAATATGGCTCGCCTCGTACTCCTCAGGCTGCCTGACATCCAGCAGGAGGTACTCGCCCTTCTCATCCCTGTCCAGCACAGACCTGACTTCGTCCGGCGTTACGCTCGTTACTTCATCTGCTGCACAGACCAGCTTCATCGCGACTGGCCACTCCCAGGTCTCTGTTGCGCTGCGCCGGGCTCAGTTCCGGATTTCCACCAGGACTTCATTACCCTCAACCTTCACCCGATGGGTGACGAGTCCTTTAGGCGGCTTGAACATTCTGGCCAATTTCGAAGTGACCCCCGTTCCCTTCAGCCAGCGCAGCACCTGGCCACCATTCAGATCGAACTGAGAGCCATGCCGAGGGCAGGTGACCACGGTTCCCTGCAAGCTGCCCCCTGCCAGCCTTGCTCCCATGTGGGGGCAGCGGTTATCTACAGCGTAGTAGTGATCGCCGACCCTGGCGAGAAGAATCTCACGACCCGCAACATCGATTGCCCTCATTGCCCCATCCTCCAATTCGCCCATCTTTGAGACCTGCACAAATTCGCTCACGAAACACCTCCTTCAATACGCCCATGCCGGCATGTCGATGCCTCGAATCACCCGGCACCATCTCGAGCTGGTGAACGAGCCCGCCGCAGCTCTACCCCATCTTTGTCCAGCCTAAGTCTCATCGGCCATGTCACTGGCCGCCTCTACAGCCCGGTGGTGATACTGCCAGCACCGGGACCATAGAGTGACGCAATACCCTGTCGGTCACACTGCCCATGACCCAGCGCGAGACCCCCGACCTTCCGTGGGTGCTCATGATGATCAAGTCAACCTGGTTCTTATCGGCAAAATCGAGTATCTCCTCGCTGGGGTTGCCCGAAACCACAGCCGTCCGCACGGTCAAGCCTTCGTTCTTCAGCTTCTCCGCCTGTTGGGACACATACGTCTCCGTAGAAGCCTGAGCCTGGTTCTGAATATCGCGAACCTGATAGTCTCCGAGGAGTTCATACACCTGGTGCTGGGTAATAGGCTCCAGCACCTGCAGCAAGACCACCTCCGGGACGCCGCATCCCAGCGCGATTGCTTTCACATGTTTGAACACGCACTCCGAGAATTCCGAACCGTCCAGCGGCACCAATATCCTCTGATACATCTTTGTTACCTCCCTGGCAAACAGCCGTTGTCTTTTGCTCGACAGTCTCTCCGCCTGCTGATGACGGACTCCACCCGCGACTACCGGCGAAGCACAGCAGGCGGAGAGACATAGCACCCTCTCAGACGTAACCCGTAGCCCCGCCGTTGGGGATCCCAGAATAGCTCCTGATAGCTATCGAGATCTTGAAACGGTCTCCAGGGCTACAGGACTCTCCGACTAGCTCCTAGCCAGCCAGCTTGGCGCCCTCTTCGGTGAGCTCATACATGTCGCCCTTCTGAAGCGCCAAACCGGCCTGAGCCAGGTCTCTGACCCCGCTCCTCACTCGGAACAGGGGCAGTCCGGTCTCCTTGGCTATTTCGTCCGCGGAGCCGAACCCGGCCTTGATGGCACGAAGCATCTTGGTGCCTGACTCAGTGGGTTTCCCATCCGGGCCTACGCACGGCATCTTGGCCTCCTTTCCTTATCTACAGCTTCTTCTTACACAGGTACCAGTCGACACATTCGTATCCCTGCTTCAGCCTCTCCTCAGCCATTTCCTGCGTGCTCGGCGGCGGCACCACTACCATGTCACCTGGCCGCCAGTTGGCGGGGGTAGCCACAGCGTTCTTGTCGGTCGTCTGCAAGGCGTCCACTATTCTGAGTATTTCGTCCATGTTCCTGCCGGTTGTCAGCGGATAGTAGAGTATCGTCCTGACAATCTGGTTTGGATCGATAATGAAGACGCACCGCACCGTCTCAGTCTTGCTCTGACCGGGGTGAATCATACCGTAGGCAAGAGTGACCTCTTTGCTGAGGTCGGCGATGATGGGAAATGGTATCTTTGTCCCGGTCTTCTCCTCCACGT
>DAOUEN010000155.1:0-2232 GCA_034430415.1 Dehalococcoidia bacterium | reverse complement strand
AGCATCCGGCGAGAAAGGCGCTGAGGCGCGTTACCGCTCACACGGCGGCTCCGGCGGCCATAACGGTGATATCTCCCTGGAGCCACGACAGCGAAGCCCTGTCGGTAACCCTGGAGGAGCTGAGAATGCTGGGGTACGGTGCTAAGGTGGTCAGGCTCGAGGAGCTGGAGGGGAGAGGTGGAGGGGAGGACCGCAGGGTAAGGGTGGGAGCGCAGGGCTATCAAGTTCGGGGCGCCAAATCCCGATCTGGTGAGGCCCTGGAGGCTCGATACTAGGTTGGGGTATCAAGAGCTATGTTGATCCTGGGCCACGCTGGAATTACCCTGGGAGTCGCCGCTGCTGTGGATGCGGCATTGTCTAACAGGCGTCCTCATGCGGCAGTCGCCACTCCACCTGTGCGCCGCTCCCGCGATCCGGGGACAGCCTGGTTCGCCTCCCTGGCCGGGCATATTGACATAAGGATACTGCTGTTGGGATCGCTCCTTCCCGATCTTATCGACAAGCCGCTGGGCCATCTTCTCTTCCGGGAGACCTTTTCCACCGGGAGGATATTCGGCCACACCTCGCTCTTCCTGCTTGTCATCTCGCTTGCCGGCCTGTGGCTGTACCGCCGGAAGAAAAAGACCTGGCTTCTCGTCCTCTCCTTTGGCACCTTCACCCACCTGGTCTTCGACCAGATGTGGCTCACTCCCGGGACCCTTCTGTGGCCGCTATTCGGCTGGGAGTTCGAAAAGCTGGTCCTGGACCACTGGCTCCGGAGCACGCTTGTGGGCCTGCTTACGGAGCCCGGCGTGTATGTCCCCGAGATCATCGGGGCCATCGTGTTGGGTCTCTTCTGCCTGAGTCTGCTGCGGCAGGGGTGGCTGCGTGGTTTTCTGAGAACGGGGAGGGTGGGTTGAGGTGACGGCTGCCGGCGAATGGTCCCTGCCGTTCTTGACTTCCTTGACTTCTAGCTCCCATGTTATGTATAACTGTATCAGGATCGGGGAGGTGGACTGAATGAAATGGGGGAATCGTGCGCGGCGCGTGGCAATCGTGCTGGCGCTGCTGGCCTGCTATCTTCTCGCCGCTCCCTCGCCGGTATCGGGCATAGATATCAACCCCTATGACTATTTCGACGTGGACTACTGCATCAGCCTGAGTGACGCCGAGGTGGAAGAGGGCGAGGAGTTCACTGTTGAGGCTTCAGCCCAGGTGAAATGCATCAAGGACCTGCCGGTTGGAGCGAACCAGGCTGAAGTCACGGGACAGTTCGTGGCACGGCACAAGGAGACGGGTGATACGGAGGTATTGAGAGCTGCCTACTCTATCACCATAGACCCGGTTCCCGACTGGAAAGGCGACACCTATGAACTGACGGAGAGCATAGGCCTGGTCTTTCCGGAGGGCAGCCAGGCGGGAGACTACGAGGTGGTCGCCGAGCTTGTCCGGGTCAGCATTGACGGCTGGGACGTAACCGATCTCGTCCCCGAGTCCAAGAAGTCCGTGTCGCTGGGGACGGTCATCTGTGTTGTCGTGGAGGATGAGGAGGATGTGCCGGAAACTCTGCCGGGGTATCTTACGCTGAATGTCCTGGGGAATATCTACCGCTTCGAGATCCGGGATGACGGCAGCCTGGCGGAGCTGCTGGAGCTCAGCCTGGTGGAGGATAAGGTGGGTCTCTGCCTGGAGGAAGGCGCCTTTTGCCTTGACAGCGATGACGAGCCCCTGGAGTACATCCATGTGGCGGAGGAGGCAGACCCGCCGGCTTGCGAGGATGGTTTTGTGGTTCGGGCGTATGAGTTCAAGCCGAGGAGGGCCCGGTTCGACCCCGGCCTGGAGATTGCTTTGAGCTACGATGTGGCCGAGCTGTCCCAGGATGGCGATGAGGAGGACCTCTGGATTGCCTATCACGACAGCAGTGCGGGTGCATGGGTGTCACTGGAGAGTGAGGTGGACGTCGGAGAAGGCGCAGTCACCGCTGAAGCCGAGCACTTCACCATCTTCGCCATAATGGCGGAGCCCCCGTCGGAGTCACCGCCCCCCCCACCGCCGCCCTCACCCCCGGCGCCGGCATCCTTCGTGGTCGGCAATCTCAGTATCACCCCCGGCCGGGTTGAACCCGGCCAGCGGGTTACCATCTCAGCGGAGTTGGAGAACATCGGCGGCACGGCAGGCACCTATACCCTGGAGCTGCTGATAAACGGAGAGCTGCAGGACAGCAGGGAGATAGCCCTGGCTCCTCAGGAGAGC
>DAOUEN010000154.1:0-4452 GCA_034430415.1 Dehalococcoidia bacterium | reverse complement strand
TCATTCAGTATGTGTACCATAAATACGGGCAGGAACACACCGCTATGGTCTGCACCTACGTCACCTTCCAGTCGAGGAATGCCATACGGGAAGTAGGCAAAGCTCTGGGAATGCCGGCCCATCTGATTGACAGGATGGCGAAGTCTGTCTGGGCATACGGGGCCGGCGACATGGAGAAGGACCTGGCGGGCATTGAGGAGTTCCAGGCCTGCTTCAGCTCGATGCCGTGGCGGGAGTTCCTGTCCCTCTGCCGGCAGATTGCTGACTTCCCCAGGCACCTGTCTATCCACAATGGAGGGATGATTATCTCCTCGTGCCCTTTGACCGACATAGTGCCCCTGGAAAGGGCCGCCATGCCGGGAAGGGTGCTGTGCCAGTGGGATAAGGACGGCGTTGCCGATGCCGGGTTGATAAAGATAGACCTGCTCGGCTTGAGGATGCTGTCCCTTATAGACGAGGCCCTCGGGTTGATAGCACAGCACCATGATACGAATCTCAATCTGGATGCTCTGCCCCTGGATGATGAAAAGGTGTATGACATGATTTGCCGCTGCGACACGGTGGGTGTCTTCCAGGTGGAGAGCCGGGCCCAAATGCAGACGTTGCCGCAGACAAAGCCCCGCTCGATTGAGGACCTGATTGCCGAGGTATCTATTATCCGCCCCGGACCTATCCAGGGGAACATGGTGCACCCCTACATCAGAAGGAAGAAGGGCTTGGAGAAGGTCGGCTACCTGCATCCGAGTCTAAAGCCGATACTCGAGGACACCTTGGGGGTGGTGCTGTTCCAGGAGCAGGTAATCCAGGTTGCCATTGCTATAGCCAGCTTCACGCCGGGAGAAGCCGATTCCCTGAGAAGAGCGATGAGCCGGAAGAGGTCGAAGGACGCTATGGAGGCAATGGAGCAGAGGTTCGTAGCGGGAGCAAGGGGAAACGGCATAGACGCCGCGAAGGCGGGTCGCATATTTCAGGCCCTTGAAGGGTTTGCCCAATATGGCTTCTGCAAAAGCCATGCGGCCGGGTTCGCTTTGCTCTGCTACCAGTCCGCCTGGCTGAAGAGCTATTACCCCGTCGAATTCTACTGCGCCCTGCTCAACAATCAGCCGATGGGTTTCTATTCTCCGGAAGTCGTGGTACATGACGCCGCAAGACATGGGATAACCATCATGCCTGTCGATATAAACAGGAGCGGGTCCGGATGCACCATTGAGGGTGACAGGATCAGGCTGGGGTTCAGGTATGTCAAGGAGATGGGAGCCGGGGCCGCACAGCAGCTGATATCTGAAAGAGACCGGCGCCCCTGTTCTTCGCTTGAAGACTTCTATTTCAGGGCCGGCTTGGCGAGAACTGCCGTGGAGAATCTTGTTCTCGCCGGTGCTTTCGATTCCTTCGGCTGTTCCAGAAGAGACTTGCTGTGGCAGCTCGGCGTCCTGGAGAAAACACGCCCGGGAGAGCTGCCGTTGCAGCTTCACGGCATTAGGGTCTCCTTGCCCGGCTTAACCGCGGTGGAGGAAATGAAAATGGACTACGCGGTACAGCAGCTATCCACGAAATATCACCCCATGCAGGTGCTGAGGAAAGACATAGCCGGAGAAGGATTACTCACCAGTACCGAGCTTTCCCAATCTTCCCGGGCTGGACCGGTACGGATAGCCGGCTATCTCATTATGATGCAAAGGCCTCCTACTGCTAAAGGTTTTGCCTTTATGACTCTGGAGGATGAGGAAGGGACGGTGAATGTAGTGATCAGGCCGGACGTATACCAGAAATACCGTCAGGTCTGCATGTTTGAACGGTTGATTGTGGTTGAAGGCATGATACAGAGAAGAGACGGCACCCTGAACGTCATTGCCGATGCACTTTCACCGCTTCGCTAACCCGCCTGCCTTACAGCCGTCCACACCGACATACGTCATTTGTCCCTCCAACCACAATTGTACCAGCCCCACGCGCAAGTCCCCGTCAACAACCTGCTCGGAATCCCGGGACTACCTCACCCTGTGCCCAAGCCTCACCACTCGTAATTGACATGCGGAATTGATACAATCGCCAACAGATACCGGCGTTGCTGCATGCTTCGCAGTCACGGACATCGACCCCCTCTCTGCGGCGTCGTCGCGGCAATCAGCCTAACTGATCAGAGCATAGCCCAACAGCGAGACAATGAAGCGCCTGCACCCAGAGAAGCTGCACGTATGCTATCTGGAAGGCGTTGGCGATGCCTATCCGCTGATGCCTCGCCGCTATACGCTGACTCATTCTGACTCCACTGGCGACCTATTCCTCAGCATTGGTTCGGATTACGACGCCAAGCAGATATCGCATTGGTACACTCGACTTATGAGGGACGAGGTTCTGGCTGCGTGGGAGGCTCGGCAGGGTGAGTCCGTTCTCAGCGTGCATTGCCATGTCAGCGGCGGCTTCGTCGTGGGTTGGCCTGGCCTCCGGGATCGCATTTTCCGCCACGAGTTACCTCTTGTATTGCAGGCACTACGCTTCGGCGACCGCGCCTTGTACCGCGCTCATCCTGAACTCGATTTCGCTCCGATCTGGGTACACTTTCACGCCAGGCAACCACGCTTTAGCGTCGAGGAGATCTGGGGAAAGCCTGCTGACTACTCGATCTAAACGAAGCTTAGACACCTGACCTGGGGTAGAACCGCGGGTCGCTCACCAGTATTGGCAATACCCTGAGCACGCTGGCCTCTTTGTCCTTTATCTCCAGCATAACATCGTAGTCGAAAGCCTTTGTCTGTTCCAGGAACCGCTTATACTGATGCACATCAATGCTTTCACTGTGCCTCGCACCTGGCCCCGCTGTACTTTGGCTGTAATCGACCATCGGTGTGCCGTCTTCCTCTTCCCACGTCTTCGTGAACAGCGCAAAAGCGCCTGCCAGGCTTTCACCACGGTTGTTCATCTCATGATGAAGAACGTCGAACAGCACAGGTATCCCGGTATTGTCATGTATCCCCAGACAATCGCTCAAGCTGTAGTTCCGTTCGTCATTCTCTATCACCAGCCGTTCCTTAACTCTGTCGTCCAGATCCCTCCAGCGCTCGACGAACCGTAGCATGCCCTTCCCCCTATCACCATAGACACCACCTACATGGATCTGTATCTTGGCGCTCCTGTCGAGTGCCATGGCGTCGAGGACCCGTGCGTGATACAGCAGTTCCTCTATGCTGTTACCCACTGTGCTAACGTCGGGGCTATTGAGAACGGTGTATTGTCCCGGGTGCATCGATATCCTCATGTCATGACTGCTGATGTAGTCCCCGATTTCGCCGAGCTCCCTTCCGAAATAGCTCGGCCAGTCCAATTGGCATACGTCATGTGACGCGAAGGGAATAAGGTCTGAGCTTATCCTGAAGAACAGGATCTTGTGCTCCGCATTGAACCTCAGCATCTGCAGCAGACAGTCCAGGTTGTTGCTGGCTGCAGCGATAAGACGTTCTTCTGAGTATGACTTGAGGCGAAAAGTCCTGCTGCCCGTGCATCCGATTGTTCGGTTGATGCACGGGTACCCAATCCTCATCTCGCCCTCCCCAGCCACCCACCGCTAATCGCCCACGCGCACCCTTTGCGTCTTGTCAAAGCCGGCCACAATGTAGTCGCTTGGCGTCACCTTTACCACCGCGCTGTCGGCCCGCCTCATGAATTCTGCCAGGTGGGGATGTTTGGCCGCATACACCCTCGCCAGGAACTCCCTTTCTTTGCCTGTGACTTCCTCGGCGGCGCCTATGGCTGTTACCGCTGACGCCCTCTCAAAATCAGATACCTGGTTTCTCCGGCTGTCTATGAGCAGGGCTACCCTTCTGTCCCCTGAAACATTGGCGTATTTCTGGGTATTGCGGCTAGTCACAAAGACGATTTGTTTCAGGTCGTCGGTTTCGGCGAATGCAACCAGGTTGCCGTACGGCTGTCCCCCACTCTGCGTCGCCAGCACCGCAAGCTGCTGGGATCTGAATAGACCCTTCAACAGCTTTCTGGCATCTGACAAGTCTTCCATTCTGCACTCCTTTGCACGCCGGCTGTGCTTCTTCCAGAGACTGGACACATCCGGAAAGACTTCTGCCTCCCAGCCAGCGTCCTCCGTAAGCATAACGGCAAACCAGCCTCCCTTACAGCCGTCCACACCAGCATACGTCATTTGCCACTCCAACCACAATTGAACCAGCCCCAGTGACAGTGGACTCCCGACTATCGACTCCCGACTCGTCTCGCATCTCGCATCACGCATTACCAATCACCAATCACTCAGGTCGCCCCGACTCTTGGCTGCCAACTCTCGACTCGTCTCCCATCACCCATCACACCTAATGTCGGGGGCCCACGTCCGAAGCATGGTACACCATCTCCATTCGGAGGCCTCGTGAGTCATATTCAGGTGCTTCGGGAATGGAAACCAGCCTCTGTCCACCCGGCATCCCTGTGGCTGCCGCCGCAAGC
>DAOUEN010000153.1:0-2633 GCA_034430415.1 Dehalococcoidia bacterium | reverse complement strand
TAGTGGTGGAAAGGGACCCCGAAAGCAAATGGCTGGTTGGCGAAGTCGTTGAGCTTCCGGGCTGCTATACCCAGGCACCAGATTTGCCTACCCTCGAATCTAATGTTCGTGAAGCTATAACTGCATACCTTAAGACGGCCTCGCCTGAAGAACCACTTCCCGATTTCGTCGGTACCTGGCGCGTTGAGGTATTGGCTTGACCAAGCTCCGCCTGGTTACTTACATAGAATTAAGAAAGGTAGCGGAAAGTTGTGGTTTTGAGTGGCAGCGTCGCCAGGGGAGTCACAATACCTTCAAGAACCCTGAAGGGCAGATAATCGTTATCCCGGACCACGGTGCGCAGGTCATCGTGCGCCCGTTACTACGCAAGATACTGCGTGATATGGGTATCAGTGTAGATGAGTACCATAAAATCCTGGAAAAGCTCTAGGATTCACAAAGCAGTCGGTCGTGGCGAAGTTTGGGAGGCAGTTCATGGCAACAAGCAAGAATAACAATCGGCGGGTTACGTCGCTGCCGAGCCTGAATATCTACGTCAAAGGAATCTGTTGCTGCGTATTCGCCATCCCTCCGCCTTCTCTCCGCTTCAAGCCCCTAAAGTGCTTTCAATTCCACTATGGTGGTATTCGGGGGGCATGATACCTGATTTGTAGCAGGCCTGATCCTTCACCTTGTGAAGGATGGTGTCCCTGGAATTGGGGCTGACCCTTTCCGGGAAGCCTGTTAAGAGTTATCCTCGCACCATTCGATAACATCGGTTGACCAGACGGTGCCGATGGCCTTTTCCAGTACTGCCTGGCGTGGATCCGGTATATCCAGCAGCATCCGCAGGATGCGGTTCTCGAATTGGCCCAGGAACGGGCACTGTTTACGCAGTGAGAGTATGGTAGTTCTTGCTCCGCCATAGACCAGATAGTCCAGTGACCGGGCATGGGGCTCGATATGCTCTTGCACATGACCGCAAACCCGGTTCAGAAATTGCTCTATCTGCTTTTCCCGGTGTCGGGCAAACCGCGCCTGCGAGGAGCCACCCTTCTTGTGGCGGGCATGCACCAGACCTGTTCCCGTCTTGCTATCTATGAGCTCTGTGCCCCGGCAGATGCCAATGCTGTATGCTCCTAAGCGAACCAGCACCAGGCCGATAAGGAAGTCCTGACTGAGAAGAGAACGCAACGGCCTGACATCATAGCTGTTGGTGATATATTCTTCTGCAATTGGGAATGGGGGCAGGATCAGATACGTTAGCGGCGGGCTCCAGAAAAACGCCGCTCCCGTTCCTGAGCCGGCCATAACCTCAGCCATGCCTTGCGGTATGGTAGTTGCGGCAAACACCCGTCCCAGCAGATTTTCAACCCTGGCTTGAGGCCTCCCCTGCGGGAGGTATAACGATATCGCCTTTCCTTCAGTTACAGCCAGCTCGTCCAGAAAGCCGAGCATCCTCGACCTCCCGAGACGGAATCTCCTTGATATAAACATAATATCAATCACCCGGTCGGGCGAAATACTGGCTACATGCTGACTATGGTAACGCCGTCACCGCCCTCGCCTTGTTCCCCAGGCTGGAAAGACGTGACCAGCGAATGAGAGGCCAGAATGTCCCTGACAATCTGACGCACGGTGCCCGTGCCGATACCGTGAATGATGCGAACCCGGCTCAAGCCGCATAAAGACGCTTCGTTGAGGTAGTCTTCCAGCACCGGCTCAACCTCATCGGCTCTCTTTCCCCGTAGGTCAAGTTCGAGAGGGACCCTGGACTTGCTCACCCTCCTCGTTATCAGAGCACCACCAGTCTTCACCGCGCCAGTTGATGTTATCCTCTTCTCCACGCTGTCCAGCCTGAGGGTCATCTTCACTTTCCCGGCGTGGACTTCGACGAGGCCACGTTCCTCAGACACTGAAAGTACCGTTGCTGGCACGCCAGCCTCTTTCAGCCAGACGGTATCACCGGCGGTGATTGGGCCTGCCTCGGCTTCTGTTCCTTCTATCTCCACCGCTGGTCGGGCCTGCCATACCCCGGCATCCAACTGCTCCTGTGCTTCTGCCAGTGTCTTTTTCGCCTGCTCGATTCTTTCCCGGGATTTTTCCTTGCGCAATTCCGCTGCCGCCTCACGAATTTTCATGTGTAGTTCGGCAGCCTCGCGAACTATCTGGTCACGTGTCTCCTTGATGATTCTTCGCCTGTCTTCCTCTAACTGGCGGAGCCTGTTTTTCAAGTTCGCGTCGTTCTGTTCTGCTTCATTAAGTTCCTCCTCCAGGCTGTGGCGAAGCGACTCAAAATTCTTCTGCTCGGTCACCAGATGGGTAAGCAAAGCCTCGATCTCCTGGGCGCCTTCGGAAAGCATATGCCGGGCACGGGCCACAATCTCCGCGGGCAGTCCCAGGCGAGACGCTGTAGCCAGAGCATTGCTGCCGCCCGGGATCCCCACTGTCAGGTGATAGGTGGGCGTCATCGTAACAGGGTCCACATCAAGAGCCGCATTTTCCATGCCGTCGGTAGCGTGAGCCAGCGCCTTTAATTCGGTGTAGTGAGTGGTGGCTATGGTCATCGTTCCCTGTGATAGGAAATGGAGCAGGATAGCACGGGCGAGAGCCGAGCCTTCGCCCGGGTCGGTGTTGGTGCCCAGTTCGTCTAA
>DAOUEN010000152.1:0-7208 GCA_034430415.1 Dehalococcoidia bacterium | reverse complement strand
TAGCCGCCGTCCCCAGGACTATGCGACTCACCCCACTGTGCAGTAGCTCCTCTGCTACCTCTTCCTTCCTGATGCCGCCACCCAGTTCCACCAGTAAGGCGCTTCTATCTATTATCCTCTCCACCACCGCCGCGTTCCTGGGCTCGCCCACAGCCGCTCCGTCGAGGTCGACCACGTGCAGCCACCTGGCACCCTGGGACTTCCATTGCAAAGCCACTTCCACGGGGTTATCAGCGAAAGTGGTCTGCTGGCCGTAGTCCCCTTGATATAGCCTGACACATTTGCCGCCCCTGATGTCAATAGCCGGGATTATCTCCATCGCCAACCTTGTCCTGGTAACGAGCCAACGCAAAAACCAGACTGGATAGGCGGTTGAGGTAGCTCAATAGCTCCTGGTTCAACGGTTGTCCCGTTTCTCTCAAGCTCACCACTCTCCTTTCAGCGCGTCTGATAACAGTGCGTGCCACATCCAGAGCTGCCGAACTCCTACACGCACCGGGGATAACAAACCCACGAGGCATGGTAACCTTGGCTTCGATATCTTCAATCAAATCCTCCAACCTCTGCACCATCTCTGGCTTCACTACGCTTACTCTGTTGGCTGACTGAGAGACGAGCTCTGCTGGAGTTGCTAGCTCCCCCGCCACCATAAACAGATCCTGCTGCAGAGTGGACAGGATACCTACTACCTCAGCCTGACAGAAACCCTTGGCCAACCCCAAACATGAAACTGCTTCGTCAATGGTGCCATAAGCCTCACATCTAGCATCGGCCTTAGACACCCTTACACCACCGAGAAGGCTGGTCTCTCCCCTATCCCCCTTCCGACTGAACGTCTTCACAGCTTATCCAGACCAAACAGAACAGCCACAACACACGCGTCAGATTATAGCTGAATCAGACCTCCTTGTCATTGCAGGCCCAACCATGCGTGCAGTCAAAAGGCGTTGCCGCTGGAGGACACAGGTGAACTGAGACCCTGATACGAGCTCACCAGACCCCCTTCCCTCCTCCAAAACCTCCATTGCCCGTCGGCACCGGTAGGAACATCAGCAAGAGAGCTTCCTCATCAGAGCTGACTAGCCAGCCTCACTCAATATCTCCTCCAGCGTCCTGGCTTCCTCTACACGATAAGGCCCCACTCTTGTGCGGCGGACTTCCGCCACCATAGCGCCAGTCCTCAACTTCTCTCCTATATCGTGAACCAAGCTCCTGACATAGAACCCTGACGAAACATCACAGGCAAGGGTAAACGAAGGGAACTGAAATTCTTTAAGCTCCAAGGAATGGATGCTAACCTTCTGTGGTGGTATCTTTACACTCACACCTCTTCTGGCCAATTCATAGGCCTTTCGACCCTCTATTTTTTTTGCAGAAAATGGAGGGGGAACCTGCCAGATATCACCATGGAACTCCTTGAGTACCTCTTCCAGTTCGTGCCTCGTCACCTCGTTGTCGTTTCGCTGCAGGACCCTGCCCTGACGATCATAGGTGTCAGTCTCCACTCCCAACGTCCCTCTGACTTCGTAGCTCTTGTCTAGGTGGAGAAATGAGGAGGCTTCTTTGGTGCCTTTGTCGGTGAGAACAACCAACAGCCCCGTGGCCAGCGGGTCCAGAGTTCCTGTGTGCCCGGCCCTCACCTTGAGCTTCCTCCTTATCAGTTCCACCACCCGAGATGAAGTAGGCCCCTGGGGCTTATCCACGAGCAGCATATTATGCATGCCGTCTAGTATAGCGGAAAAGGCGAAGTCTAGGCACTCAACAAACAGTGGCTTCAGGCCAGGGAAACGTGCGCCAGGGCTCAAGAGGATAACCTAATGAACTCCAACCGGAGAAGCTCCCTGGTAGCTTGGGTAACCTTCACTGTGTCGTCAATGCGCCAGCCTACCAGCCAGATGATTCCTCCAGAGGAGCAAACCACGGGTATTCGGTCCCGCCAGAGAGAAGGTATCTTGGCATCAACCATGAAGTCCTGCAATTTCTTGTGCGCACGCATGCCCAAAGGTTGGAATCTATCCCCGGGCTGGCACCGGCGAACGAATATGCCGCCCTCCAACTCATGAAGGTCAAACTCGGCTACGAGATTATCTCGATTCTCTTCATGGTGAAACGGCGTGGTGCCAGTGTGCCTCGAAACGGTACTGGCCAGCACACGCCACCCTGGCAAGAGCGTCTCACCAGGCACTTCAAGGGCAGATTCCCCCCGCAATAGAGGAACGGAGCCCCACTCAACCCCCACTTCTGTACGGCACGGAACATGAGACCGCCTCTCTCTACCTGCAATGACCACCTCACCATATCGGCTTTGACACACTAGGCCACGCGGCAAGGAGACTTCTTTGCCAACGGGTTTGGTCAACATACTGCGTATAGCCTCAATGTGATTGCCCTCAATGTCACGCGCGTCCCCCAACACCTTCACCACAGCCAATCCTATCAGCCGGGACTGCAAAGCCGCGGGCAGGAAGGCTATCTTCTCCTTATCTAGGTGGAGCGAGCCACATTCCGGCCTGCACACCTCAGCACATGACTTCAGAGCTTCCCGCTCAATGAAGGAGCTGTCATCACTGGCGATCCGCGACAGGCGAAGCAAGGCTTGATCTACATTTGAGTTGTACGTTCTAAGCAAGGGAAGAAGCTCAAGTCGAAGACGATTCCGCAGGAAAGACCGGCAAAGGTTGGAGGAATCAGCCTGAGGCGCAAGTTGATGCTCCCGGCAATAGCTCAGCGTCTCTTGTCGGGTAACATCAAGAAGCGGCCTTATCACCAACAAGCCCAGAGCCTTCACCTGCAGCCCCGAACGACACGGGGGCATAGGTGAACAGGGCCCGAGGCCACGGAGACCTGATATTCCCGAACCGCGCAGTATATGCATCAGGACAGTCTCCACCTGGTCATCTCTGGTGTGCCCTATGACCACCCGCCGAGCTCCAACATCGCCAGCCACCCCAGCAAGAAAGTCATAGCGCAGCTCTCGAGCAGCTTCCTCTGTGGAACAACTCCTTGCCCTCCCATAGGCAGCCACATCTCGCCTGCCAACAGTGACTGGAACGCCAAGAGATGCGGCTAGGTCAGCTACATATTCGGCATCTCGAGCAGATTCTGAGGCCCGGAGTTGATGGTCGAGATGAGCCACGTGAAGCTTCATGCCCATCTCTTCTTGCCAAGCAGTCAGGATATGAAGCAAAGAGACCGAGTCAGCACCACCTGATACGGCCACAACCACCTTTTCTTCAGGCAGGATCAGCTTATGCCGTTGAACGAAATCTCTGACTCTTCTGCCCAGTTCAAGCTTCACCACAGATGTTGTCTCCAGCCTCACCGTCTACGTCCAGCCTTGCACCCACACCCTTCCCACAAGTAGGAAGTATCATTGAAAGTGACCAAGCGAGGCCCATAGTCCGCAAGCTCAATAATGCTAATCCCGCCGGAGTCTATCCTAAACTTGGGAAGATACTCCAAAGGAAACCCCAGAGCCTTAAAGATGATGGCTAGAGTCACGAAATAATGACCAAGTACCACTATTGTCCTGTTTCCATCCTGGCTACCCAACAAAGGTTCCATAGCACCCCAACACCTTTTCTGCAACTCGGCGAAGCTTTCGCCACCGGGCAGTTTTCTTATCCCTCCCTCCCACCATTTCATCAGAAGCTGACTAAAGCTGCCACTCAAGCTGGACAGAGGCAATCCCTCAAATTCACCGACATCAATCTCCCTGAGCCCTTCCTTAACTTCCACAGGCAACTTGTGCTCCTTGGCTATAGCCTGAGCCATGACCAGAGCTCGTTTCATAGGGCTGGAGATTACGCGATCTATTCTCTCGTCCTTCAAGAGCAACACCAGCCTAGCTGTCTGCTTCATCCCCACTTCGTTTAGCTCAATATCGCTGCCACCTCCCTGAATGCGTCTCTCCTCGTTCCAATATGTCTCGCCATGCCGAATCAAAACAAGCTTCAAAGGCTGCCTCCTCAAAGTGTCCTTGCTTCCGCCATAATGACAAGCTGCCTTTCCCCACTACCCACAGGATCGATGGTCACAAGACATGCCGCCGGTTCGACATGCCTATGTGTCCAGTTCTCCTTCCAAGATGAGCCTGGTACGGTGGATCGACTGAGGATATTTGGAGAAGCCCAAGGCTGACACAACCTGCTCTGGCCTTCCACTGCCGCCGGCACCACAGCGCAGCCTCATGCCCAGGTTACACAATCGTTCATAACGGCCAATGAACCACAGGTCAGCTATCAACGCCCGCAAGTCATAGTAGTGTACTTTCGACCCTCGAGAATGATGCCATGGCAGTTCTTTCGTCTGAAGCAATGACGAAATGGCATCTCTCACCCACTGCTCGCTTCTTCCTGGACCTGCCTGGCTCAGATATTCAGCATAGGCGAGGCAGGACTGCAGCGAAGGGATACCCAGGCCCACCTCCCAGACATCAAACACGTCAAATCCAGGAGGCAACTGGCTCCTCACCATCATCATAAGAGCTTGAGGAGGCATCCTGCGACTCAAGTACACATCCATCAGTTCAGCCTCGCTGGTTACTCCTACAGCCAAAGGCGCTGCCACTGCGATTCGCGGATGGGGAGTATGTCCCTGGGAATAGGCTACAGGTATTTCCGCTCTTCTGAACGCACGTTCCCAGGAACGCACTATGTCAAGATGAGAGATAAACCTGATTTCTTCCCCTCTGCCAAACCTGAGACGCAGGCGCTGCATTAGTCCTTCTGGCCCAAGAACCTTCTAGGATTTCCCAGAGGATCTGCCTCCTTCCTTGGTCACCATCACCTTCTCTATCTTCACTCCTCGCATCTCAGTTACGACAAGTTTCAAATCTCGATACTTCAGCTGTTCAGTCTGCCTTGGTATTCGCCCAAGATAGTTGAGAATAAATCCAGCCACTGTTTCGTAATCGCCGACAGGCAGATCCAACCCCAACTCCTCATTGGCCTCCTCAACTCGAAATCCTCCGTCCAGTTGAAAGGCATTAGCACCCGTCACCACAAAATCCTCTTCTTCCCTGCTTAGCTCATCCTTGATATCGCCGACAACTTCTTCTATCAGTTGTCCCAAGGTCACCATTCCAGCTATGCCTCCAAACTCATCCACAACGATCGCCATGTGGTGACCGCCATCTCTCATCTCAGCAAGCAGTTTTCCCAAACGCTTGCTATTTGGCACGAAGTGAGCAGGGCGAATCAAAGCATCGATGACAGTCTCCTCAATTGTGGAGTCCTCTGCCAACTTGATCAGCACGTCCTTGGCAAACAGGATGCCTACCACGTTGTCCATATTGTCCTTATAGACAGGGAACCGGCTGTAGGGCCTCTCAGCAAATATGTCCAGGAAGTCATTCAGAGTCGTCCCTTGCTCCACCCAGGCTATCTCCGTTCTGGGGACTATTATCTTGCTTACCGGACGGTCAGTGAATTCAAACACCTTGTGCAGCATCTCCGCCTCGCCCTGCTCTACCACTCCTTCGCTTTGCCCCACACTTATCACAGAACGTATCTCCCCTTCGCTCACCAGCTTCGCATCTGCCACTGGCTCGGATACTATGCTGATAAACCCAAGCCCAATACGACCCAACGCCAGAACAAAGGGGTACAGGCACAGTTCGACTAACCTCAACGGGTAGATGTAGGCAAGAGACAGCCGCTGGGCATGATGAACAGCTACAGTCTTGGGGATAAGCTCCCCAAAGACCAACACCAGCGTCGTAACTGCGACCGTTGCAACGACCGGCCCCCACGGCAAGCCAAAGGCCGCCACGGCCATAATAGTACCCAGTGTGGCAGCCCCCACATTGACCAAGTTGTTGCCCAACAGAACAGTAGCCAAGAATCTCTCGGGCCTGTCAGCAGCCTTGGCCAGTTGCCCTGCCCCTTTTACGCCACTCTCCACCAGATACCTTACCCGCAGCTTGGGCAGCGAAATGAACGCGGACTCAGCACTGGAGAAGAAAGCTGAAAGCGCAAGACAGACTAGGAAGATTAACAGAAGCCAACTATCGGCGTCATCCACCTATCACCACCCCCCAAGGCTCCTACCAAATACACTGACCATACTTTTTTGCAGCGAGCTCACGAAGCGCGAACCGCCTATTCGCAATCATATTAGCATTGGCCAGCAGGGCTGTCAAAAACCTGAACGGGGCCTCCTCGCAGGGGAGGACGACATAGCAGGACACTCACAACATGATCGGCTACAGTAACTGGAAAACCATCCGTCCAGAAGGGTATAATAGAAGGCCAATTCCCAGGAGCAGTTGCCCGATGCCGGCCGTGGGGCGAGTCAAAGGAGTTCAGTAATGGATGAAGTCGTTATCTCCAGAGCCATAATCGAAAGCTACCAGAAGGATCTGCTTGAAGCAACGGAGCTTGACGTAGCTATCGTCGGTGCTGGACCAGCAGGAATGGCTGCCGCTTACTACCTCGCCAGAGGAAACACAAAGGTAGCCATCTTCGAGAGGAAGCTGAGTGTCGGCGGCGGCATATGGGGAGGCGGCATGATGTTCAACAAGATCGTGGTTCAGGAGGAAGGCAAGGAGATCCTGGACGAGTTTGGCATCGTCAGTGTTAGGTATCAGAAGGGATACTACGTAGCCAACGCTGTGGAAGTGGCTTCGACGCTTTGCTCCCGGGCAATGAAAGCCGGGGCTAGGATATTCAACCTGATCAGCATCGAGGACGTGGTCATCAGAGAGGCTGACAGGATCAGCGGGTTGGTGCTGAACTGGAGCCCCGTCCAAATGGCGAACCTGCACATCGACCCCCTGGCCATAAGATCGAGACTGGTGATAGATGCCACCGGACACGATTCTGAGGTCTGCCAGCTAGTCACCAGGAAGCTGGGAGGAGAATTGAGAACCCCGAGTGGGAAGGTGGCTGGCGAAAAATCGATGTGGGCCGAAGTAGCCGAAAAGGAAACGCTTGAGAATACCAGAGAGGTCTATCCCGGCCTGATAGTCGCAGGCATGTCAGCCAACGCCGTTTTTGGCTCCCCCCGAATGGGGCCGATATTCGGCGGCATGCTACTATCTGGCAAGAAGGCAGCCAAGCTAGCCGCAGAACTGCTCGAATAGCAAATTGACGAGAGAGCCTTCTTCCCCAAGGACAGGACTGCACGATGTCAAAAACAATCGCCGAAATCAACGATAGAATCAAGAAGGGTAAGGTGGTAGTGGTTACCGCCGAGGAAGTGATCGA
>DAOUEN010000151.1:0-2678 GCA_034430415.1 Dehalococcoidia bacterium | reverse complement strand
CCTTGCTCTGATGGATTGGAGCTACAATGACCTTATCCATGCTCTCAGACAGGTGGTCCAAGCTCTTCGCCAAGCTGGCGAACTGAATAAGTACATGAAGCGCATCCCCTGGAGGTAACTCTGGCCGGTCCTGCTCCCGGAAGAGAGAAACTAAGTGACGCAAGTTGTCTACACGCCGGGGCTCCTTTTCATAGGCCGCCAGGACGCCCAGGTCACCAAGCATCGCATCCAGCAGAACCGCAGGGCGTTGCCTTCCTACCTCAACCCGGAAGCCCGAGAATCGCTCACTAAAGGACTCGAATACCTTACGGTTCTTGGCGACGAATGACCGGCGTTCAGACTGTTCTTCGACTATTCTTGGCATCAGGTGCTTGAGTAGTGCAATGGTTGTCTTGACGTCGCCAAGTGCGCGATGGGCTGGCTCCAGCGGCAACTCAAACAGCTTGCACAAGTCGGTCAAGCGATAGGACTGGGTGTCGACGAATCGGCGCGTCATCTCGTAAGTATCTACATAGGAATGCACCGGCATGTCGAGATTGAGCCGCGCTGCCTGCGATCGGATGATTGACAGATCAAAAGACACATTGTGCCCGACCACCAGATCACCAGCACTATCTTTGAAAAGGTCAAAAAGCGCCTTCGACGGTTCAAGCCCATTCTGATGGAGAGCCTCGTCGGTAATCCCGTGAACGTGGACAGATGAGCCGACAGGTTTATCCGACCGTACGAGTGTTGAGACCTCCTTCTGACAGCGTCCTGAAGAAAGAACACAGTATGCCAATTCCACGATGTTGTCGGACACAGGACTAAGGCCTGTGGTCTCTGTATCGAGGACGATCAGCGTCCCTCCTTCGTAAGCCTGCACAAGCTCTCCATATGGATCGTCATTGACGAAGGTCTCCGACGAAAGAAAGTCAGGCAGTCGCACTCCGATACCCGGACCCTCTGTAACGATCCGCTCCACTGTCACCGCTCCAGCGCCTTCGACATAACGTAGCGCAATCCTGTGAGCCGCCGAGATGTCGTGCGGGTTAAGCAAGAGCTTCAGGAAGGCGATGGCATCCTTGATCTCCTGTCTCCTGAAGAACTGATACTGGTCAACTGTTAGGCAGGGGATGTTCATCTCCTCTAAAGCGGATCCAATCTGCTGTGCCTTCTTGTTGGTGCGACAGAGAACAGCAATGTCTCTGAACGCTAAGCCCGAATGACGATGCTCTGTATTGATCTGATTGCCTATCCATGTTGCTTCTGCGTCCTCTGATGCCGCATGGTGGACGCCGATGGGTGTTCCTTCAGGGCATGAACCATCTGGGACGAGTTTCGTGAACCTTTGGGAGAATACGCGAGAGGCGAAAGAGTCTGCGGCCTGAACTAGTAGCCTTGTCGCCCTGTAGTTCACTGGGAGCTGATAGACTGTCGGCTGGAAGTCCCGAACAAAGCAGTCCCTGACTTCAATCGGTGTTGCCCCCCGCCAGCCGTAGATTGATTGGTCTAAATCGCCGAACATTGCGATGTTCTTGGAGGACGCGAGAGCCCTGATCACTTCATATTCTGCTAAGTGGGTATCCTGCACTTCATCCACCTGAATGAACTGGAATCGCCCTGACCACTTGTCGCGAACGCTCGCTACGTTGGCGAAAACGGCTCTCACGAAGTAGATCAGATCGGAGAAATCCAGTGCATGGCGAGTGATGAGTTCTCTAGTATATCGCAAGAAGAGGGCTCGCTGCCTTTCATCAAGGATGTCCCGCCCATCATAGCCATTGAGATGCAGGCCGTTGCGGTTTGCGCGTGCCTTTGCATTATCAAAGATAGTCAGGAGGTCTGCTGGTCCACCCATTCCGTCCATTCTGTCCCCCCTTATGATCTGCGCCAGCAGGTCCTGACAATCTTCCTCATCGTAGACCACAAAATCCCCCGGGAGTCCTATGTGCTTGGCCTCGATGTGTAGGACGGAAGCGCAGAACCCGTGGAAGGTCCCCATCCAGATGTGGCGAGCATCCTCCGGTGCGGCGCGCTCAACCTGCTCTCGCAGTTGCCTAGCTGCAAGATTCGTGAATGTGAGGTATAGCATATCCTTTGGCGGGATGCCTTTTGCCAGTGCCCGCTCCGCCCTGAATGCCAAGAGGGCCGTCTTGCCACTGCCCGCTGGTGCTAGCACAAGCACAGGCCCAAGGATGTGTTTAACGACGGCTTTCTGGTCGCGATTCAATTCCATATTGCTGCCCGATAAGCTGAATGCCGTGAATGCGGGACGCTCTTTTAAAATTTAGCAATTTATCTTTCAACAGAATCTCAAGTCTTTTAATAAAGTCCTCACGATCTTTATTGTTGCGGAATATCTTCCTGCGTTCTATTCCCCGAATCATGACGTGGTGCAGAACGCCGGGAGCATCTAGTCTTGTGTCATCGTTTTAATCAAAAGAATTCCTCGATGCTCTGCATCGGGGGTAATAAAAATTCCTTTTGATACCTCGCAGCTCTGCTGCGGGGTAGTTCATTCTCAGCCAGGTATAATGTCAATTAAATTATTAAAGAGGTCCCGCTATCATTGAATTATTAAGAAAGGGAGAGGTACTAAGGATAGCATATTACAGTTTCCATTTCACCACCCGTTCTCTCCTTCGGTAACCTTTGGGGGTTCACTCGACACACAGGACAGAGAGAAAAACCGCAAG
>DAOUEN010000150.1:0-1627 GCA_034430415.1 Dehalococcoidia bacterium | reverse complement strand
CTATCGGTCTATCGCCTGACGAGGTGTCCAGGGTAAGCACCGCTGCTTTGCTTCACGACATCGGCAAGATTGGCGTTCCTGATGGGATACTTAACAAGCAGGGGAAGCTTGATGATGAGGAGTGGAAGGCGATCAAATCGCATCCCCGGCTGGGCGCAAACATCGTTGGCAACGTGCCCAGTTTGGCTTCCTGCATGAGTGGTATTCTCTACCACCATGAAAGGTGGGATGGCGCGGGTTACCCCGATGGTCTCAGCGGCGAAGTGATTCCCTTGGCTTCGCGTATCTTGGCTGTCGCCGATGCCTTCGCTGCTATGACTTCGGCTCGGCCCTACCGTGAGGCTCTGGAGGAGGACCAGGTGCTGGAACAGCTCAGGCAGGAGGCGGGCAAGCAGTTTGATCCGCATCTTGTGGAGGTTTTCACTGGTCTCGTAGAGGCAGGCCTTCCGGCGAGGCCCGAGGCGGATCGGGCTGCGCCTGGCAGGCAACCCCAACTGTAGGGGCTCGGCTAAAAGGCTGCCCCCGAGCAGCCTCGCTGCGCCGTAAAGCGCCCAGAAATTTCAAGGACCAGCCACCTACCGGCTTCCCGACTGTTTTCTGACCAGTGCGCAGATGTTGCGGGAGAATCTCCTGAGCGGGAACCGGTAGGATTTCTCTGGTCCCAGGTAGATGACGTCAAACCCGGCCTCTATTACGAGTCTCCTCATCTCGCCATGGGTGAAGAGGTGGTAGTAACGGTGGACTGTCTTGCCCCCTAGCCTCCACGGCACCAGTTGCTCTCGGGACCTCAGCCAGAACCTTGGCTGTGCCCGGTTCCATACTGACAGAAAGGCTTCCCCTCCCGGCTTCAATACCCGTGCCAGCTCCTTCACTGCGGTTACCCTGTGGTTCCTGCCCTGTATGTGGTGATAGGCAGCTACCGCGATGGCGAAATCAAAGGTGCTGTCACCATAGGGCAGCGCGAGCATGTCGGCGACCACCAGGTTGACATAAAAGCCGAACTTGGCCGAGTACCGCTGCGCCTGCTCCAGCATCCGGGGGGCGAAGTCCATCCCCCAGAGTTCGAACTTGGCGGAGTCTCCTTGGGCTTGCTTCGGCATCTTCGGAGAGGCATCCGGTCCGCGGGGCCCAAAGCTCTGCCGGAAGGGCAGGAAGTCGGCGCCATGGGCGCAGCCGACGTTGAGCAGCCTGCCTCCCGACCACCTGTGAGCCAGTTGTTCAAGCTCTTCTCTCAGCAGCGGCCAGTGTCTCACTCGATACCAGCTTTCTGCTATCCGGTCAAAGGTATCTCTGTTTGTTGTCATAAGATACGCCCTGATAGACTATAGCACACTGTGATCGAATGGCTGCGGCGGGTGGCGTCTTGGGGTGACTCTGAGTGAGATGGGTGGTGGGCAGAGATCCTCTGTGTCAAGAGGCAGGATGAGAAAAGCGACCAGGACTATCTCAGGTGTAACGCCGGTGGCGGTTATGGCCAAGCCGTTCCCTTGTCCCGGTAGCTGTGTCTATTGCCCTGGTTCCCCCGGAGCCCCGAAGAGCTACACTGTGGAGTCCCCTGCGGTCCTCCGTGCTATCAGGTGCGGCTTCGAGGCCGGAAGGCAGGTGGAATTCAGGCTTGAAACATTGG
>DAOUEN010000149.1:0-4380 GCA_034430415.1 Dehalococcoidia bacterium | reverse complement strand
TGTTCATTGTCCCTTCGATGAGGAAAACTCGCCGCCCTCTTCTCGCCAGTTCCTTCTCAATCACTTCGCCCATTTCATTGAGCAGTTTCGGGAAAGCAGAGCGTTGTGGGTCCAGGGATGATCTCCCGGAGGCCCTGGGAAACGGTCGGTGGTGATGGCGGATGCTCCTGAAGCTGCTCAGACCTACGACGACCGACTTCCAACCGCCGTTAAAGTGAGACCACGGATGACTGACGTATATCAGTTGGTCCGAGTCGGTCACCAGGCGGCTCACCTCCACCTCCTGATTCCGTTTGGTTTCCCCCATGAACACCAGGTTGTCTCTATCCTCAGCGTCATGATTGAATAGCTTGCTGGGACCGAACCTGTAAGCCGTTTGTTCTCCTACGATAGTGGATAGCTCCCTGGTGGTCCACTTACGATGCAGGCCCACTGCGCAAACCAGGCGGACATTGTGCGAGTCTACGCCCAGCCTTTCGAGTTCTTCCAGTAATACCCTGATTGCCATTTCGCGGAACTCGGGGGGCTTTTCCTGGGGTACATAGGCAATAGGGTCGTCGAAGCCGATAGTAACCTTCGACTTGGAGTTTACCAGCCTGGACAGCGGGTCATGCGCGATTGGCTTTTCCAACGCGTCGCGCACTGCTTGAGCCGGATCAACGAGAGCTGGCAGGGGCTTGTTGGTCTGCCGCAGTATTCTGGTTCTCTCAGGTAGCTGAGCCGTAAGGCTACCTTCCCCATATGGAATCCTGAACACCTTGCTCATCACTGATAGGAGCCTCCTCTCTATGACTGGGCTGGCGTATTACAGCCTATCTGTGCCGCCTTGTCAATCCTTCCTCCACCAACCCAGAACAGCCAGAGTGCTCAACCCCACGCCGGCGATCAGTGCCCCAGCCCACCCGAGAAGACAGAGGCTGGTGACGATTACCCCTGCGATGACCACGCCTGCGAGAATCGACAGAAACGCATACCTGAACTTCAGCCCGAGCAGGAAGGCAGCAATTGATCCTGTCCAGGCACCGGTGAAAGGCAGGGGAATCGCTACGAACAGTGTCAGGCCGATCTTCTCATATTTCTCAATGGTCATCCCCCGTCGCCTAGTCTGTTCAAAGACCCAGTTCACCAATCTCCGGCCTATGGCCACACGGCTGACAGCTCCGGCCAGCGCATCCAGAAACAGAAGCAGTATCGGTACGGGAAGCACGTTGCCGATCATAGCCAGATAGAGGGCCTTGTACCATTCCATGTGAAACAGGTTTATGGCTATAGGTAGAGCCCCACGTAGTTCCACCACCGGCAAGGCGGCGACGATCATAATGGCCGCTTCCCGAGAGAATCCCCAACCAAGGAGCTGTTCAACCATAGCTTCGGTTAGCTATTATAGCACCGAGCATTGCTTCGGCCATCTGGCCTGACCTATAATATGGTGTGACTCAGCGTCGTTGCTGACTTGTCTAGCAGTGCGGCAGAGTCCCTGCTGCCGTTGCGGGCGCGGTTTCGATTATGCATACCCATACTGGCTACAGGCATCCATCGCCAGCCCTCGTGACTGTGATATCACTGCTTGTCATAGCCGGGATTTCACTGTTCATACGCATAGCCCTGCCCTATGACCGCGTTCTTGTCGACGGCTTGGTCTGGTTCAAAGGTATGGATGCCTGGTATCACATGCGCCTGGTAGACAATCTGGTTCACAACTTCCCGCAGCTTACATCGTTCGACCCCTACACCTGCTATCCCGATGGCAACAGCGGGCTGTTTCATCCGCTGACCGACTGGCTTGTCGCCGGGACTGCCCAACTCGCTGGGGTGGGGTCACCATCTCAGCATATGGTAGACACGGTGGGTGCCTTCCTACCGCCTATTTTGGGCACTTTGGTAATCTTTCCCGTGTATTTCATTGGGAAGGCGCTCTTCAACCGATGGGTCGGGCTATTATCGGCGGCTCTTGTGGTCTTGCTGCCCGGAGAACTGCTCAATCGGTCACTCCTGGGGTTCACTGACCACCACGTGGCTGAGAGCCTGTTCAGCGCAGTGGCTATCCTGTTCCTGATGTTGGCGATCAGGTCTGCCAGAGAAAGAAATCTCACTTTCAGTGAACTGCAAAAAAGAGACTGGCACATGATTGCCACACCCCTTATCTACACCGCGCTTGCTGGCATCTTTCTAGGCATCTACCTTCTTGCCTGGAGAGGAGGACTGATGCTGGTATTTGTCATATCAGCTTATCTGGCAGTCCAGTTTGTCGCGGATCACCTGGCTGGCAAATCGACTGAGTACCTCTGTGTTGTTGGCGTGCTGAGCCTCTTCATCGGCTCCGTGATGCTTCTCCCTATCATAGATAGGGCAGGCATGAAAGATCTTTACCGTGTCTCTCTTGCAATTGCCACGCTGGCACCCGTGGCGCTAGGCGGCGTCTCATTGTTGATGGCCAACAAAGGCATCAAGCGCATCTACTATCCTCTGGGGCTAGTGGGGCTGGCCGTAATCGGACTTGCCCTTCTCCATGTTGTGGCTCCCTCTTTGCTGCATTCAATGCTCGCGAGATTCGACATCTTCGCTCCATCAGGCACAGCACTGACCATTCAGGAAGTGCACCCTCTTCTCTTTCCCTACGGTCACTTCTCTCTCCAGATAGCCTGGCTCAACTTCAGCACCTCATTCTTCATCTCGCTGATTTCCCTTGGCCTGATTATCCGCCTCTCGATCAAGGATCAGAGGCCTGACAGGACCCTCTTCCTGGTGTGGAGTGCAATAATGCTGCTGGCTGTGTTGGGGCAGCGCCGCTTCGGCTATTATTACACTGTAAACGCAGCGCTACTGACGGGCTACCTGTCCTGGAGAGTACTGGCCTTTGCTGGTGCAAGACACGCAGTTGCTTCGCTTCGAGGATCAGTAGTAGCGACGAAGAAGGGAAAGAAGAAAACCGAAGTGAAGATGAGAGAAAGAGAGGTGCGACAACGAAGGGCCTTCTTGGGGAAGGTGGCATTCGCTACAACGGCCATTTTCTTTCTCGTCTTCTTCCCGAACATCAGCCAGGCCAGGGCGGTTGCTACTCAGTCATCGTCTATCACTGAAGGCTGGTACAGCTCGCTTGTGTGGTTGAAGGATAACACCCCTGAGCCGTTGGGCAATCCCGATTCCTACTATGACCTTTGTGACACCTCGTTCGAGTACCCCGAATCTGCCTATAGCATAATGTCCTGGTGGGACTATGGTCATTGGATAACTCGCATTGCTCACCGCATACCCATTTCCAATCCATTTCAGTATGGCGCTTCAATGGCTGCTCGCTACTTCATATCCCAAGATGAAGACTCCGCCAATCAGATTATGAATGACCTTGACGCGAGATACGTGATAGTTGATCACAAGATGCCAACGACAAAATTCCATGCCATGCCTGAGTTCGCCGACAGCGCCGGGGATGCATTCTACGAGACCTACCACCGGCCGACTGAAGAGGGCATGCTGGAGCCCGTGCGCCTGTACTACCCCGCGTACTATCAATCTATGGTGGTCAGGCTCTATTTCTTCGACGGCGAGGCCGTGGCAGCTCGAGACCCAACCGTCGTCTCCTATGAGGAAAGAATCAGCAAGGAAGGGGTCAAGTACAAGCGAATCATGGACTCCAAGTCCTTCCCTACCTACGAGGCTGCCGCTGACTACCTGGATGGCCTTGAGTCGGGGGATTGTGTGTTGGTGAGCATGGACTCTTTATCTTCGCCCGTGGCCCTTGAGGCACTGGAGCAATACCAACTGATCTACGAATCCCATGCCAAGACGACGGTGGCAGGCAAGAAGCGCGTACCCGAGGTAAAGATATTCGAGTATATGGAAGTGGAATGAAATGCCTGATATTGGCTGGGGGGTTCGGCACAAGGCTCTATCCCCTCACGCGCAATCGGGCGAAAGCCCTGCTGGAATACAAGGGCCAGCCGCTCATTAACCACATTGTCCGAATGGTGCCTCCCCATATTCCCGTTCTCGTTAATATAAGCAGGAAATTCGAAGCCGAGTTCCGCCGGTGGCAGCAGACGGCGCCTCGAGAGGTGACGATTCTGGTGGAGAACGTCATGAAAGAAGAAGACAAGCTGGGAGCTGTTGGCTCGCTTGACTTCTGGATTACAGATGTACCTATTAAAGAGGATCTCCTGGTCATCGCTGGCGATAACTACTTTGAGTTCGGTCTACCCGGGTTCCTTGAGAGCTATGATGGACAGCATACCCTGGTGGCAGTATACGACGTGGGTGACCGGAACTTGGCAAGACAGTTTGGCGTGGTGCGGCTGGACGGCGTGAGAATAGTCGAGTTCCAAGAGAAACCCGCCAAGCCCGAGTCGAGCCTTATCGCCACCGCGTGTTATGTCTTCCCCC
>DAOUEN010000148.1:0-16606 GCA_034430415.1 Dehalococcoidia bacterium | reverse complement strand
TTATGAATGCCGGCTTCAGCATCAGCCTGCTGACAGCGCCCTTCGTCCAATCCCTGATTTCCAACCTGGGCTGGCAGGCTGCCTACACCATTATCGGGCTGCTCTCCATTGCAGTTCTCCTACCATTGTGTGCCCTCTTCATACGCCGCACTCCCCAAGAGAAGGGACTACAACCCGATGGTATGCTCCAGACACCGGCCGAATCCGACAATCAGCCTATACCGCAGACAACGCCGGGCCTAGAGACCGACTGGATCACTACCAGTTGGACGCTGTCGCGAGCACTCAGGACCCCCCAGTTCTGGTTGCTCTTCCTGACCAATTTCCTGCTCATGGGCGTGGCTGAGCAAATAACAATCACCCATCAGGTCTACTTCTACAGGGATGCCGGATACCAGCCTATGACTGCTGCTACCATCTACAGTGTGTGTGGCCTGGCCTTCATGGCAGGGAATCTGTGCAGCTTCGTATCCGACCGCCTGGGGAGAGAGAGGATATTCATACCAAGCTGTCTGCTGAGCGCCGGGGCTGTATCTCTGCTCTTCCTGATGAATGACTCCTCTCCACTGTGGATGCCCTTCCTTTTTGCCATCTGCTTTGGCTTCGGATTTGGTGTAGCGGTGACAGTGTTCTTCGCCACAGTAGCTGACCTGTACCACGGAAAGCATTTCGGCTCCATCCAGGGTTTCCTGGTCCTGGGTTTCTCTCTGGGAGGCGCCATCAGCCCCTGGCTAGCGGGATTTCTTCATGACAGGACAGGCAGCTACTTCACGACCTTTTTCATAATCATGGGGGCATTGGTGACCTGCGCGGCCCTCATGCGCATAGTTGCTCCGCGTAAACTGAGTCCAGCTCCCCCCCACACCCAAAGCTAGCTGGATGGGTCTGTGCATCGAAACATGTCAGCACAAGACTCGTCACAGGTCAGCAGACGATATGGACAAGGACACAAAACAGGGAGAGAGACCGGCCATCCAGGCCCTATATTGACCTTATCTCTTCCCGCATGAACTTGATGTAGGAGACAGCGAAGCAAATGGCCAGCAAGGCTATTATGCTCACCACCTGAGGCCAGACGAGCAGAAGGCTCTCGCCCAGGGGAAGAGGAGTGCCCAACCTGCCACGAACAGAGGTCACCACCAACAGAGCCACGTTCAGGCTGCCCAATTCGGGCGTCAGCAAAGCAGCAGTCGCTTCACCGTAGAGGGTACAGGGCGAGATGCGTCCCAGCATCCCCTGAACCTCGGCATTCCTGACCAGCAGTTCCATACTGGAGTTCTGATCGACAGGAACCAGGGCATTAGCCACGGCCACGGCAATCATAGACATGAAGAAGAAAAAGAATATCCACAGCGCCAGCGAAGCCAGCATGGACGTAGCCGCACGATTGAACAAAACGGAGAAAAGGGCAGCCAGCGCCATCCAGAAAGCACCGTAGATCACGCTGAGCAGGGCGAAGAACACCAGCCTCATCACCTCTTCCTCGTTTGGAGGCACACCAACTATGCGGAGCCCCAGCCCAGCAACAATAGCAACCACCGTAGCTACCATAATACCCAGAACGGCTAGCCCTGCCAAAAACTTGCCATTGATCACCGAATCCCTGTAGATTGGCTGAGACAGGAGCCGACTCAGGTTACCGCTGCTTCTCTCGCCATTTATGGCATTGAAGCCGAGAGCTATACCTATAATGGGGATGAAAAGCGAGAGGAAGAAGAGAAAAGATGGCATCGATTTGCCCGAGGTGGTGAAAATCTTGAGGAAAACGAACTCCGTAGTCGGAGTCACCACGCTCCTTATGTTCTGAAGAGCTATGTAGATGGCAAACACTGCAGCCAAGAAAACCAGCAAGAACAAGATTGTGAACCTCTTGCTGTTAAGATGGTCGGCTAGTTCTTTCTGGAAGACAGCATACATGGCTAAGCCTCTTTCGAATATCTCTTGTAGATTTTCTCCAGATTATACTCCTCTATCTTCATGCCCAGCAGTTGGCTCTCACCAGCAACAATGATCCTGGATATTTCCCCTCGCAGGTCCTTGTCGCAACTGATGAGCAGCGACTTGCCGGAGCTATCCACATCCCTCACCCCCTTGACCTTCCTTATAGAATCAACAAGTCCGCGGCTGCGTCTCTCCACCTCGGCCTCAATGTGGTAACGCCCACCACCCGCCCCCTCCCCACTCAGACGGTCTATCGAGCCCTCGGCCACCAGACGTCCTTTGGCCAGTATCCCCACACGGCCGCATATCTTCTGGACCTGATGCAGCAGATGCGAGCAGAAGATTATGGTTATCTTCTTCCTGGACATGCTCACCATGAGGTTGAGGATATCCTCCACCCCCTGAGGGTCTATGCCGGTAGTGGGCTCATCGAGGAAGGCCAGCTTCGGCTCCTTGATCCATATGTCAGCTATACCCAGCCTTTGCTTCATTCCCCGGGAGTACGTGCTAACCTGGTGGTCAGCTACATCAGACAGCCCGACTGTATTCAGCAGGCCACCAATCTTCTCCTCGGCTTCTCCCCTCGGCAGGCTGTTTAGCTCAGCGGTATATCTCAGGTTCTGCCTCGCCGTCATATCTTCGTAGAAGCCAACTCGCTCCGGCAGGTAACCGACAATACGCTTTACCTTGAGTGGTTCCCTGGTGGAGTCATGGCCGCATACCGACGCCGTGCCCGAACTGGGCTCCGTAAGCCCCAGAAGCATCAACAGAGTGGTCGTTTTGCCCGCTCCATTGGGACCGAGAAACCCATACACCTCCCCCTCCTCTATGCGTAGGGTAAGCCCGTCAACGGCAGTGAAACCACCATAGGCTTTGGTCAGGTTCTCCGTCTGAACAACAACCTGGCCCATCCCTCATCTCCGGCCGTAGCGTCTAAAGATCAGCACTACGCCAGCTATCACAGCAACCACAATGAAAGCCCCTATCAGCCCCCACTTGGTGGGAGTGGATACCGTCACCCTGATATCAAGCTCGGGAGGTTCGGACGAAGGGTCGGGATCACTATCGAACTTCAAGGTGGTCATGTAGTCCCCAGCGATGGTCTTGGACGGCGGGCTTATGGTAACCTCAACCTCCTGCTCCTCCCACGGCCCAAGGCCCTCTATTTTGTCCGGCTTGAAGGTTACCTTCCATTCTTCGTTGTTGATTCCTGATGGCTTGCTCGAAGAGAAACTCATCCTGTCCAGGACTGCAGTCCCGGTATTGGTCACCACAATGGAGAGACTGCTTTCCTTTCCTGCAGTGGCCTTGGTGTTCAGCCGACCACTGCTGGTTTCCACCGCAAAACCGTATCGCGCGGTGATTCTGGCCGTTAGGTCGACGCTGTCGCTGAGTTCCTCCGACACCGCATCGACCTTGATGGTGTAATCCCCGGGTTCGGGGAACAGCCAGAATGGGGCAATAGCGATCACCACTACCTTCTCTGCCACGGAATAGGTCTCAAGGCGAACGGCGGTTATCCGCTTGTCCTTGTTGTAGCTTGATTCAGCTATGTACGCCAGCCAGCCCTCGGGCGCAGTCGTAATAAGTTCAAAATCAAGTGCCTCTTTGCCCTGACGATAGGCAAAGCCAATTTCAAATTCGAAAGTGGTATCGGCCGGCCCCTCTAGAGATGGATGTTTGGCCTGGAGTTCGAACACTGGTTCGGGAACCAACTCTTCTTCCTCTTCTTCTTCCGAGGCAGCGATGACCACTTGCGGGTACACTAGCCCGCCAAACACCGCCAGACACAGAGTGAAGCTTACTAAGAGACAAAACAGCTTGGATATTTTCATCTGTTGTACCCCCAAGAAAATTCGGCTTTACATCTTAACCGAATCTCTCTAACATATCAAGTCCGAGAGACCATTCCCATGACAAGAATAGACAACCGGGCCAACGATGAACTCCGTCCGCTAAGTATAACGTTGGGGTACCAGAGCTTTGCCGAAGGGTCAGCCCTGATTGAGCTGGGAAAAACAAGAGTGCTCTGCTCTGTATCCGTAGAGGAAAGGGTGCCGGCTTTCCTCAGAGGCAGTGGCCAGGGCTGGGTTACCGCCGAGTATGCCATGCTACCGCGCTCCACACTCACCCGAACCCCACGCGACAGGTCAGGAGGAAGAAGCCAGGAGATTCAGAGGCTTGTGGGCCGTAGCTTGAGGGCAGCGACCAATCTAGCCGCGCTGGGAGAGAGAACATTCGTGGTGGACTGCGATGTCCTGCAGGCGGACGGAGGCACCAGGACAGCAGCCATCAGCGGCGGCTATGTTGCCCTGTATCAAGCCTTCCACAACGTGAAGAAGCAAGGAGTGCTTCCCTTCATGCCTCTGAACAAGATGATAGCGGCCACCAGCGTTGGAATCGTAAGTAGAGACGCCCTGCTCGACCTCTGCTACGAAGAAGACTACCGCGCCGAGGTCGACTTCAACGTGGTGATGACCGACAAGAACGAGTTCGTGGAAATCCAGGGGACTGCCGAAGGCAAGCCTTTCTCCAAAGAGGCCACCGATTTACTTCTATCTCTGGCACAGCAGGGCATCACGCAGATCTTCAAGATCCAGAGCAATTCCTTGAGGGCTCTGGCCTAAGGGCGAACCTGTCCGCTACCGAAGATAACCCACTTGTAGCTCGTTATCTCCTTGAGGGCCATTGGACCCCTGGCGTGGAACTTCTGAGTGCTTATGCCTATTTCGGCACCCAGACCGAACTGCGACCCATCGGTGAAGCGAGTGCTGGCATTAGCATAGACACAGGCAGCATCCACCTCGCTGAGAAACCTCATAGCTGTCGAGTAGTCCTCCGCTACAACTGCTTCAGAGTGACCCGAGCCATACCTCTCAATATGCTCCAGGGCTTCGTCCAGCGAATCAACTACCTTGATAGCCGCCTTTAGAGACAGGTATTCCTTCCCCCAGTCCTCATCAGTCGCCGGAACCAAGTTCGAAGAGGGGCTGGCCTGAAGGATCGCCATAGCCCGTTCGTCACAGTGCATTTCAACCCCTGCCTCCACCAATTCCCTGGCAAGCCGAGGCAGAAAAGCCACAGCAACCTCACCGTGGACCAGAACACAATCCAGTGCGTTGCATACAGTTGGACGCTGCACCTTGGCGTTATACACTATGGCCGTCGCTTTTTCCAGGTCAGCACTCTTGTCCACGTACGTATGACAAACGCCTATTCCACCGGTGACCACAGGCATGGCAGCTTTCTCCGAAACAAGCTTTATCAACCCGGAACCACCCCGGGGGATTATCAGGTCTATCACTCCCTTCATCTGCAGCATGTGCTCGACCAGAGATCGCTCGGGGTGCTCGACAAGTTGAATCGCCCCATCCGGCACCCCAGCTTCGCGGCACGCGTCTTGAGCTACCCTTGCCAGTGCGCTGTTGGAGTTCATGGCCTCCTTACCACCACGGAGAATGACGGCATTGCCCGACTTAAGGCACAGACTTGAGATATCTATGGTTACATTGGGGCGGCTCTCATATATAGCCCCAATAACTCCCAGAGGAACTCTCTTCCTCCCCACTTGCAACCCATTAGGCAGGGTGCGCATCTCAATTATCTCGCCTATCGGGTCGGGCAGAGTAGCCACCGTCCTGACATCCAGCGACATAGCATTGAGCCGGCCCGGCGATAGCAGCAGTCTGTCAAGCATCGCCTCGTTCATCCCCGAAGCTTCAGCCTGTTCATAGTCGATTCTATTGGCAGCCAGAATTGCCTCCTCCTTGCCAATGAGGGCCTCAGCAATGCCAAGCAGAGCTCTGTTCTTGACCTCCGTAGAAAGGAAGGCAAGTTTCCGGGATGCTGCCTTCGCCAGCCTCCCCTTCTGTTCTAGTTCCTTTACCGCTAGTTCCATGGTTTCTCCCCCCTCCTATAAGACCACCATATTGTTCCTGTGTATCACTTCATCGCCGTATTCATGCCCCAAACGCTCAAGGATCCTGTCAGAATGTGCACCTTTGATAATGGCGATATCGGCCGAACTGTAGTTGCACACGCCACAGCCGATGTGTTCTCCTTCCGCGTTCAATACGTCTGCAATATCACCTCGCTGGAAGTCCCCATCTACCACCATGACACCAGCGGGCAGCAGGCTCTTGTTGTATTTCCTCAGGGCCAGGGCAGCACCCTCATCCACCACCACCCTGCCCTTCGAGGCCAGCCCGCTCAGCATCCATCTCTTCCTGCTTTCGATCTTGTTCACCTGCGCTGGAAAGAGCGTCCCCAGGCTTTCGCCTTCGTCGATCCTCTTTAGAACATCGCGCTCCCTACCGCTGGCGATGACTACGCTCACACCAGAAGAAGTAGCCAGTCTGGCTGCTTCAATCTTGGTCACCATTCCCCCGATCCCCTGGATATTGCCGCCGCTGTCCGCCAGCCGTTCGATCTCAGCATCAATTCGCTCCACACGACAAATGAGCCTCGCTTCGGAATCATAGTGCGGATCCGCTGTATACAAGCCCTCCGTGTCCGTAAGCAACACCAGAAGATCAGCATCGATTAGGTTCGCCACCATAGCCGACAGATTATCATTATCCCCGAACTTCAGCTCCTCGATTTCATCAATAGCAACAACGTCGTTCTCATTCACGATGCAGATTATGTCAAGACCAGCAAGCGCCAGTAGCGTATTGCGCGCATTCAGATAACCTGCGCGGTCGGAGAGATCACTCTTCGTCAGCAATGCCTGAGCTATCGTTATGTTATGCTGACTAAACAGCTCCTCATAAATGTGCATGAGATGGCCCTGTCCCACCGAAGCCAGAACCTGCTTAAAAGGCGTGCTCTTGCGTTCCTCGATTCCCTTCAGCTTTTGCCGACCGACCGCCACTGCTCCCGAGGAAACCACCACTATCTCCTTGCCCTGGCGGTGAAGTTGTGACACCTGCTGCACCAGGTCGCTCATAACTGCCAGGTCAAGGTGATCCGTACCTGAAGTGAGCAGGCTTGTGCCGAACTTGGCCACTATGCGCTTGTAGGGCATTGCTCAGATTATAGCAACGGCACCCCAGGTCAACAAGCCAAACCAACCTTGCTATACTACAGTCACCCATGGATCTATCTTGCCTGCTTCCCCTGCTCAGACAGATGCCAGCCTACCAGCGGTTGGCCCAGCGGCTAGCCACAGTTAGTGCCGAACACGAGACAACGGTCCTGGATGCCGCCAAGCCCTTTCTAATAGCTGCTCTGTACGAAGAACTCGGTCGTCCGGCGCTGGTAATAGTCCCGCACCCGGAAGACGCCGGGAGGCTCCATGAGCAACTTCAATTCTGGTGTCCGCCTTCAGCAAGCCTGCATCGCTTCGCCGAACCCGACCTCCTACCATACCGACACCTCCCCTCTTCTCCCCCTGCTACGCTGGAAAGGCCGCAGGCCCTGGCAGCCCTGGCCCTCGGCCGAGGCGGTGACAGGCCACCCCTGATAGTCAGCTCAGCACTGGCAGCAATAAGCAAGACTATACCTCCAACGGAGTTCACTTCCGTCTTTCACACACTGACGCAAGGCATGGCTGCCGACCCACAGAACCTGATTCCCAGGTGGCAGGACATGGGCTACGAAATGGAAGAAATCGTTGAAGTGCCCGGCACGATGAGCAAAAGGGGCGGCATTATCGATATCTTTCCAGCATCTGACCAGTGGCCGGTCCGAATGGAATTCCTGGGCAAGCAGATAGAGAGCATAAGGCTTTTCAATCCGGTAGACCAACGCTCAACGCAGCAGATACCCGCCGTAACCATCACACCAACCAGAGAGACTCTCAACACCGGGAACATCATTGACTACCTGGATGCCGACAACTCCATTGTCATCATCGATAGCCCTGAAGAGACTAAGGCCGTCGTTGAAAGGCTGAACAGGGAAGCCCGAGAGTTCAGAAGGGAGAACTCAGAGGTCGGTGAGTTGCCTGCGCAAGCTGCCGCACCTTATTTCGCCTGGGAGGAGCTGGAGCCAAGACTCGGAACAAGAAAACGGCTGGTACTGGCACCCTGGGATAGTTCCGAGGCATCCACCGGGGACTTGCCTTTCACGCTGCCTCAAAGCTATGGCGGCAGGCTGGGAAACTTCCTCGAAGCTGCCAAGGAAGCGATCAAAGCAAGGCAACGTCTGGTGGTGATTAGCCATCAGGCAAATCGCCTAGCCGAGCTTCTTCAGGAAGCGGGCCTCTATTCCCCAGCAACTTCCCGGATAGACCGGGTGCCACCCTACGGGTCCGTCACGCTGATTCAGGGCTCGCTGGCCCGAGGCTGGGTGATGAGCAACGAGCTAACTCTGGTGACGGACGCCGAGCTCTTTGGCTTCGTGAAACAACCGCGCCCCAGCAAGAAGATGCCTGTGCGTCGTCGGTGGCTGGTACCCCAGCTAGACCCCGGCGATTATGTTGCTCACGTTGACCACGGCATAGGCAAGTTTATCGGGTTGTCCAGACTATCCACGGATCGAGTGGAGAGAGAGTACCTTGTCCTGCAGTACGCCGCTGGTGATAGGCTCTATGTGCCTGCGGACCAGATAGGGCGCCTCACCCGCTATGTCGGAACCAGCGACCGGGCACCAACTCTGAGCCGGTTGGGGACCCACGACTGGCACAGTACGAGAAACAGGGTCAAGGAGTCTGTAGGTCATATTGCCCGGGAGCTCCTTGCCCTCTATGCCGCCAGAGAGGTAACTGCGGGTGTTGCGTTCTCCTCCGACACGCTATGGCAGCAAGAACTGGAAGCATCGTTCCCCTACGTGGAGACGCCAGACCAGGCTGAAGCTGTGGCCGCCGTTAAGGATGATATGGAAAGGCCTAAGCCAATGGACCGGCTTATCTGTGGAGATGTAGGCTACGGCAAGACTGAGGTAGCTCTGCGCGCCGCCTTCAAGGCGGTGATGGATGGCAAGCAGGTGGCTGTACTGGTGCCCACCACGGTGCTGGCGCAACAGCACTTCAGCACATTTGGCGAAAGACTGCAGGCTTTCCCTCTCAGGGTGGAAATGCTGAGCCGCTTTTGCTCCCAGGAAAAGGCGGCGCAAATCGTCCAGGGTGTGGCCAGCGGAGCCATAGACATATGCATCGGCACCCATCGTTTGCTGCAGAAGGACATCTTCTTCAGAGACCTGGGGTTGGTAATAATTGATGAGGAGCAGCGCTTTGGCGTGGTGCAGAAAGAGAGACTCAAGCAAATGAGGAAAGAGGTCAACGTTCTCACCCTCAGCGCTACTCCGATTCCACGCACTCTTCACATGTCGCTGACTGGAATCAGAGATATGAGTATCATGGAGACGCCGCCAGAGGAGCGCTTGTCCATCAAGACCTACGTCGGTACCTACGATGACGCTCTCGTGCGACAGGCAATACTGCGAGAACTCGAGAGAAACGGTCAGGTCTTTTTCGTCCATAACCGGGTTCAGGACATCGCTCTGACGGTAGGCAAATTGCAGGCCTTGCTGCCTGAGGCGAGAATGGCTATGGCCCACGGACAAATGCCCGAGGACCAACTGGAACGGGTGATGGCGGATTTCATAGCCGACAAACACGACGTTCTGGTCGCCACCACCATTGTTCAACTGGGCCTGGATATGCCTAGCGTCAACACTCTGGTCGTTGACCAGGCCGACAAGTTCGGGTTAACCCAACTCTATCAGCTAAGAGGCCGAGTCGGCCGCGGTATCAATCAGGCCTACGCATATTTCCTCTTCGACAAAGGAAAGCAGTTGACCCCTCAGGCTCACAAGAGACTCCGCACCATCTTCGAGGCTACTGAGCTGGGTGCTGGCTTTGGCATCGCCATGAAAGACCTGGAAATCCGCGGAGCAGGGAACCTTCTGGGCGCAAGACAGAGCGGCCACATAGCCGCCATTGGCTTTGACCTCTATTCCCAGATGCTGGTCGAGGCTGTGGAAGAACTGAAGGCAGGCGAGTCAGGTGAGACAAGAAAGAGGGAGGACGAGCCCACCCCCAGCATAGCCCTACCCCTGACCGCCTACATACCTGAAGAGTATGTGCCCAGCTTGGCCACTCGCCTGAACCTCTACCGCAGATTGGCGAGCATACAGAGTACCGAAGAGATAGATGACATGGCTCAAGAGCTTGGAGACAGATTTGGGCCTCTGCCACAACCAGCAGAGAACCTCCTCCAGATGCTCGAAATCAAGATACTGGCAGCCAGGGCAGGTGTGGAGTCCATCCGCGCCCAGGGAAAACAGATAGTACTGAGCATGGCCCCTGGGAAAACAGCGAACATGCTGACCCATCCTACAGAATATGGGGATGCCATCAGGGTAACCACAACACAGATCAGACTGGACACGAAGCGGCTGGGAAACAAGTGGCGGCTGGCGCTAAAGAGGCTACTCCAAGGTAAGGAAATGCGCAGCTCCTGAGACATACTGGCATTTCCCGTCCCGGCCGAAACCTGATAAGCTATGAGGCCGGATTCTTCATCAGAACCTGCGGTGTGGAGGCCCAACCGCAGGTATGTTTGCGGCGCTCAACAAGAGTAGGGCGTTGGGAGGGCCAGCCAGTGCAGCAAGAGAAACGCGGGACTGAGCGAGCCACAAGGGCAATCATCGATCTGGGAGCCATCTCCTACAACGTCGCCGCCATACGGAAGAAAATAGGAAGCCAGCGAGGCCTGATGGCGGTTGTCAAGGCCGACGGCTACGGCCATGGTGCCGTGGAGGTCAGCCGGACAGCTCTCAGAAATGGAGCAGATTCCCTGGCTGTTGCCCTTCCAGAGGAGGGCCAGCACCTGAGAGAGGCGGGGATCGAAGCCCCCATACTGGTTCTGGGACTCATTCAGCCAGAGGAAGCCTGGAAGGTGGTGGATTCCCGGTTGGACCAGACTGTGAGCTCTATCGCCCTCCTGGAGGCCCTCGACGAAGAGGCTGGTAACGCCTCTACTCAGGTCAACGTTCATGTCAAGGTAGAAACAGGCCTGGGGCGAATTGGGCTAGAACCGCATGATGCCGCTCCTTTCCTGCGCCGAGCGAGGAGCTACAGAAACCTCAAGGTTGCCGGCTTGTTCAGTCACTTCTCTGCCGCAGACGAGAGAGACAAGACCTTCGCCCGACACCAGTTGCAACTCTTCGAACAGACTATCCGCGAAATCCAGCATGCTGGCATTGAGCTGCCCCAGAGACACATGGCAAATAGCGCAGCAACCCTGGACCTTCCAGAGTCCTACTACGACTTGGTAAGACCCGGGCTCATCATCTACGGCCTCTATCCCTCCACAGAGGTCAGTCACAGCATCGAGGTGAAACCCGCAATGACCCTGAAGACCAAAGTCTGCTACCTCAAGACGGTACCAGAGGGAACTCCCATTAGCTACGGGAGGACATTCGTTACCAAGAAACAGACTAGGGTGGCAACACTTCCCCTGGGATACGGCGATGGCTACAAGCGGGCGCTGGCCAACAAAGGAGAGGTCTTGATCAAGGGAAGGCGAGCTCCTGTAATTGGCCGCATCTGCATGGATATGTGTATGATCGATGTCTCCGATGTGCCGGATGTCCAGGCGGGCGACGAAGCGATTGTCTTCGGCCAGGAGCCGACCGCGGATGAGCTTGCAGCTAAGATAGGCACCATCAACTACGAGGTAGTCACCACCGTGGGGAAGAGAGTACCCCGGGTGTACGTCAACAGCTAAGGAGGAATTCGCCCGGACTTCCCAGAAAAAGGAGCTACCCTCAGCTTGTCCTTGGACATTCTCAGTGGTATCCCGGCCTCCACTCTGCTCTTACTTGTGCAGCAGCCCTATGGGCAGAACCCACCTTCCGTAGACGGCGTTCAGAATCACGGCTGCGGACCCGTATACCGCCGCCCCACCACAGAAGATTCCTTCGACCGCGGCAACCCTGGCCGAGAGGACACCAAAGAAGACAGCAGCCAGCAGTCCGAACAGAATAGTCAAGGTAACAAACACGAATACATGCATTCTGGAGATTCTGAACGTACCTACAGCCATATAGCCGGTGAAGATACCCCACATGATGAAGGTCCAGGCAAGCCCTGAATTCGACAGAGTAACTACTCCAAGCCACTGCATGAGGAACATGAAGCTCAGACCTATCCAGAACACGCCATAGGAGGTGAACGCGGTCAACCCGAAGGTGTCTCCCCGGCGACCATCGATCACGCCAGCTATGATCTGTGCTATGCCTCCCCAGAAGAAGCCGTATAGCAAAGGTTCAACATTGGGTATCAGGCCTAGGTTGTGTATCTGTAATAGAATAGTGTTGAAGCCGAATCCGGCTAGCCCCAGAGCCCCCGGATTCCCCCATTTGACCTCCTCAGTCATAAGATAAGTCCTCCTTCGATGGTTATTTGAACGAAGAGTCTCCTGAGTCTAGCAACCGATTTGCTGTTTGTCATCGTCCATAAGTAGTATTTGCAGCCGCTACTTAGCTGCAGCGAAGGGCTAACGCCTCTGTCCCATCGGTACCGCAAATCCTTTGTGGTTACTTCAGCGCTCTAGCGGCTCGAGGGCAATTGGGTGTGGTGCCCCTCCACAGACGATGACTCGCCATGAGACAATATGCTACGATTAGGGCAACATTTGACGAACCCAAGGAGGTACAGATGCCAGCGGAGATAATTGACGGAAGACAAATAGCCAGCGAAATCCGGGAAGAACTGAAGCTAAGGATAGCGGCACTCAAGGAGAAGGGAGCAACGCCAGGACTGGCCGCAATCTTGGTCGGAGAGGATCCCGCCTCATTGTCCTATCTTCGCGGCATCGGCAAGGGTTGCCAAGCAGTGGGCATATTTACCGAGACGTTTACTCTTCCAGAGAACATCTCTCAGACAGAGCTGCACAGGAAAATCGCCGAACTCAACGACGATGCCAGGTTCCACGGCATTATCCTTCAATTGCCCCTCCCCAAACACCTCAACACCCTTCAGGCAGAAAGCGCTATCTCTCCTGACAAAGATGTTGACGGTACCAACCCCATAAACACGGGAAAACTGCTCCTGGGAGAGGAGACTTTCTTACCCTCCACCCCCTACGGAGTCCAGGAGTTGCTGGTGCGCAGCGGCAACAGCCCGGAGGGAAAGCACGTGGTCATCTGCGGCAGGAGCAATATCGTGGGAAAGCCACTGGCGGGCATACTCATCCAGAAGCAACAGGGGGCCAACGCCACCGTGACTATCTGTCACACCAGGACCAGAGACCTTCCTGCAGTCACCAGGCAAGCTGACATACTGGTTGCCGCTATGGGGAAAGCCAGGGCGATCACAGCGGACATGGTAGGAGAAGGCGCCATAGTGATCGATGTAGGAGTGAATCAAATGGAGGATCCTGCCACAGGCAAGCCAAGACTGGTTGGAGACGTTGATTTTGAAGCAGTGATGAACAAGGCGGCAAAGATAACCCCGGTCCCTGGCGGCACCGGCCCGGTGACGACAGCAATACTGCTGTCCAATACCGTCAAGTCCGCTGAGAAGTTCAGCGCTTAGCCATAAATAGAAATCCGTTCTTCAGGAGGCCATAGTATGTCCGCCACAATTCTCGACGGTAGGAAGTTGTCAACTGAAATAAGGGAGGAACTGAAGGCGAAGACACGCAAACTTGAGGAGAAGGGGGTTACTCCGGGGATTGCCGGCATACTTGTTGGCGATGACCCCGGCTCCGCTACCTACATCGGACTCAAGGAAAAGGCAGCCGGCGACGTGGGCATCCGCTTCCAAATGGTTCGACTGCCCAAGGATATCAAAGAGGAGGAGTTGCTCAGGGAAATTGAAACGCTTAATGCTGATGCCCGGGTTCATGGCATTTTCGTGCAGCTTCCTCTTCCCCAGCACCTCGACGAGAATAGAGTCCTGGCTGCTGTATCACCCGGGAAAGACGTTGATGGATTTCATCCCAGCAACGTAGGCAAGGCCTGGCTGGGCCAGCAGGCATTTCTTCCCGCCACTCCTATCGGGATCTACGAGATGCTTATTCGTAGCGGATACGGCAACCTCAGAGATAAAAACGTGGTGATTGTCAATGTGGATAACCTGGTGGGCAAGCCGCTGGCCTCGATACTGGCGCAGGAGAAAGTAGGCGCCAACGTGCTGCTTTGCCAGCCATCGACGCCAGACCTGTCCGCCTATACCCGTCAGGCAGACATGGTGGTGGTTGCAGTGGACAGACCCAGATTCATCACCGCGGACATGGTGAAGGATGGCGTGATTGCCATAGACTTCGGCTCGAACTACATAGAAGACGCTTCTGCCAAGACGGGGAAGCGCTTGGTAGGCGATCTGGATTTCGATACGCTCAAGGAAAAGGCCGAGGCCATCACGCCTGTACCCGGAGGGGTTGGCCCCATGACTGTTACCATGCTCCTGGCCAATACCGTTACCGCCGCGGAAAGGTAGACAAGCCTTACATGGCACAGCGGCCAGCTCCTCACACCGAAACGCTGTGGGATGAACACTACCAGGCCATCCCATAGACGGCATGAGGAGGCTCATCTTCGGCTTTTTGCAGAGCGGCGTGCCCCATGAGCCTATCAAGCTCATATGTCGGACCAACGCATACAATCTGCTGCACTGACGAGTTGCGTCAGGTTCTATGCCCTCCTGTCAGCATTTCCCACCCCCTCACACCCGAAACCATTGCTTTTGTACACACTGGCAACTATAATTCCAGAACCTAGGGTGATCCCGGGCTTGAGTCGGCGATTCCATCACACATGGAATTCAGAGTACCTGCCGAGTTAAACAGGGTGCGACGGCCTGTCCAGATTGCAGGCTTGGCCCTGTGCTCTGGGACGCAAACCTAGAGAGGAGGGAAACATGAGCGTTGATATCATCGAAAACCTGAAGAAAGCCATCCTCGAATACGACAGCGAAGCGGCAGCGAATTGGGCCAGGCAAGCGGTCCAGGAGAAGGTGGACCCCAACGAGGCGCTGAGCGCCATGACCGAGGCGATAAGGGAAATTGGCAATGGCTTTGGAACAGGTGAGCTCTTTCTTCCCGATTTGGTCGGCGCCGCAGATGCTATGTCCGCTGCTACTCCGATAATCGACGAAGAAATAGCGAGGGTGGGAGCCAAGAGAGAGAGCCTGGGCTCTGCGGTGATAGGAACCGTTTATGGCGATATCCACACTATTGGGAAAACCATGGTGGCCACGCTACTCACAGCCGAGGGATTTACCGTAGAGGACCTCGGCATCAATGTCACCGCTGAGCAGTTCGTCGAAGGCGTAAGGAAATACGAGCCCGACATCCTCGCTATGTCGGCTCTCATGACGATGACCGCTCCAGAGCAGAGGAAGATCATTGAGACACTCAAGAACCAGGGCCTCAGAGACAAGGTGAAGATAATGGTGGGCGGCGGGGCCATAACCCAGGAATTCGCCGATAGCATCGGAGCGGATGGCTACGACCCTACCGCCCCCGGGGCAGCGAAACTCGCCAGGAAGCTGGTGGCAAAATAGAGAGGGCGGACATGGCACAGAACGGATTTACGCGCACTTTCAAGCCTCTGGAGATACTGACTGAGGAGCAGGTGGAGGCCATTCACAGGGGGACTCTGGAGGTCCTCTGGGTAACCGGGGTCCGGATGGAGCACGAGAGAGCTCTGCAGCTCTTTGAGAAGAATGGCTGCAAGGTGGACTACGATGAAACGAGGGTGAGGATTCCTCCGGGCTTGGTTGAAGAGTCTTTGCGCCACTGCCCCAGCAGCTTTCACGCCCAAGCGAGGGATCCCCGGAAGAGCCTCATGGTCGGGGGTAACACTCTCTGTCTTGCTGTGGCACCGGGTCAGCAGACTGTGGAGATGGACACCTGGGAGCCAAGAGCAGCAACCAGGAAAGAGAACTATGATGGCGTAGCCATCCTGGATGCGCTGCCCACCGTTCACTTCTTCTCCCCCTACACGCCCTACTTCGGGTTTGAGGGTGTTCCTTCATGCATGGCTATGCTGGAGAGCCTGGCCGCCAGAATAAGGAACTCCACCAAGTTCCAGTGTGTGGGCTTTTCCAATAATTCTGAGATATTCGCCATAAGAATGGCGCAGGCCGCTGGAATAGAGATCCTCGGCACCTGTGCCTGGGCCCCACCTCTGGCGGTCTACCACGACGCTATAGAGTCCGCATTCAGATTCGCTGAAGCTGGCCTGCCTCTGCGCATAATCAGCGGCCAGGTGATGGGTGGGACCGCACCCGCCACTATCGCCGGAGGAATAGTAACCAACAATGCCGAAGTGCTTGCCGGGCTGGTGCTGGCACAGTTGATAAGGCCGGGAACAAGGGTCCTGGTCAAGGATTTCAACGCCACTATGAATATGAACACGGGTGCTCCAGCTTTCGGTGGCATAGAGAGCTGCTTGCATAACGCAGCATCAAATCAGATCTTTCGAAGATACGGGGTGCCCATTGACAATTCCACCGCCTACCCCAACTCGAAGATGATGGACTACCAATCCAGCTACGAGAAAGCTTTCCGTATTTTCAGCGCTGCCCTGTCTGGTGCCAGCACCCTGCTCTTTCACGGCAGCGTACACGGCGAGCTCAGCCACCATCCAATACAGGCCATACTGGACGACGACATAGCCGGCATGGTGGGACGCTTCCTCGAGGGCATCACCGTCAACGACGAAACACTGGCAATCGACCTCATCGAAGAGGTCGGGCCTATCCCCGGTC
>DAOUEN010000147.1:0-1972 GCA_034430415.1 Dehalococcoidia bacterium | reverse complement strand
ATGGTAAGCCCGCTGAAGAATATCACCATGCTGTCCCTGCATCCTATGGCGATGCCAATGCTCCTCAAGTAGAAGTGCCATTTGCAGAATCTCAAGAGATAGTTGGAGATGGTGAGAAGCAGAATCAGCGGGACGTAGCCCCAGTCGAATTGGGCCAATGCATGGCCAACTTGCTCTACGTCCGCATAGATGGAGAGGACGGCGAAGACCGCCAAGCCGGCGGCGAGGGAGAAGACCAGCCTTCTCTTGAAGCTACCGAGCGGTTTTCCCCCGTAGTTTTCGAATTTTTGTTCGGACATGACACATGATCGGAGATCGCTGCCCAAAGAGCTCCAGCCTGTTTGCGGTAATTGCTGCCCTGATGTCGTCTGACTCTATGACTATCCCTCCGTTGCCTATCTCGCTGGCGTAGTGGGCGTCGCTTCCCCCCACCACCGGCAGGTTGTGCCGGGCAGCAAATTCGACCGCCCTGCGGTTATACCTCTGTAAGATACACCGTGCGTTGAAGCCCTCTATGGCGTCTACCAGGCCGGCATACTCATCCGTTATATGGAATGCCGAATGTCTCATCTCATCGAACGGATGTGGCACGACGACCATCCCTCCCTGTGCCCGAATCTCAGCTACCACCTCATCCAGACGCCTTGGCTCGATCTCTCTGGAGAGAAACAGCCCGGTTATCTCACCTTTGTCGGTCATTATCTCAGCTCCTACGATGACCTGGAAATCCTTGCTCTCAAATCTCTTCGTCTCCTCTCCTCCCTTTATGGTGTTATGGTCGGTTATGGCAATGCCGCCAAGCCCTCTTTGCCTGGCCAGCCGGACGATTTCCTCCGGCTCAAGCACGCCGTCGTGGGAGTATCTTGAGTGGATGTGCAGGTCGATTCTCACCTGACTTTCCCTGTTGAATATATTCAGACCATAATTCCGTAGAGGATTATCACCACCACCAGCAGTATCCATATGTCCAGGTTGATGAGCATGGCTTTGTCCTTGAACACTGCTTCAGGATCGGCCGCAATGCCCTTCTGATGAACGAGGTACAGGTAGCGGAACAGGCCGTAGACAGCGAATGGCAGGGTCAGCAGCATGGCGTCGTATTTGCCAAGCGATATGTATATTAAGTAGGAGACTATCAGCGCTCCGGTGGTAATCCCGATTAGCTGCTCCACCATCTTAGTGGAAAGCCCGGCCAGGCTGGGGCGGTGTCCTGCGGCATCGTCCGAGAGCGCCGCTAGTTCACTCCACCGTTTCTCCAGCACCAGGAAGAGGGCCAGTAGGAAGGTGCAGATTATGAGCCAGGGGGAGACCACAACATCTATCGCCAGGCAGCCGGCAACGGCGCGGATGACAAAGCCGGCAGAGATCACCAGGACATCAGCGATGACGAGGTGTTTGAGCGCCAGCGAGTAGAGAAGGGCCAGGACCGCATATGAGGCCGAGATGAGGAGGAATGCGGCGTTGATTGCCAGATAGGCGCCAATCAAAGCGAGCGCAATGAGCAGCAGTGCAAACAGGATAGCGTGCGATGTCCTCAGTCTCCCGGAGGCGATGGGCCTTTTGCATTTGACCGGGTGCTCCCTGTCTCTTTCCCTATCGAGCACATCGTTGACGAGGTACTCACCTGCCGACAGCATACAGAAGAAGATGAAGGCTGACAGCACGGTGCCCCACATCGAAGCATTCAGGATGTTGGCCGAGAACACTATCCCCACGAACAAGAGGATATTCTTATACCATTGCCTGGGGCGGACTGAGATCAACAGATACTTCAGCATGGCCTCTCCTGTCTTGCGTCTCACTGATACATAGCAGGCATAGTACAGATAGAGCTACCCTCAGGTGAGTAACTGCGTTGCGTCTCACAGCGGGTTAAGGTCTCTTGAAACATATCCTATCCGTGTCGGAATAGTCAATACCTTGTATGCGACCAGCAAAACCTGGACTTCCTGGCCCTCCAGGTAGGATACAG
>DAOUEN010000146.1:0-1897 GCA_034430415.1 Dehalococcoidia bacterium | reverse complement strand
CTTCGACACGTAGCTCCGACTGTAGGGATACCGATCTGCAGCCCGGCCGAGCATCCGCCCGAAGTCTGAGAGGGAGAGCTCTGCATGGGGTGCGCTTCGTGAGAGCGTTTCTCTGAGGTCAAGCAAGGATTGACGTGTTATCGTCGGCGATTTGCTCCTGAGACCCAAAGTCAACACCTGGTGCGCGGCATTCCGAGAAAAGGGCGTTTTGCAATACGATATGTGGTAGCTAACAAGGTCATATACCTACTAGATATAGTGGTACGAGGGCAAGGTGCAACGAAGAATTGGCCTCAAACCCTGCGGGGCTGTTTCCCACCATCTTCCCCGTTGGGCACATCGGTGGCGATGAGCTGTCTGACGGTCACGTGCGCGGTGAAGGCGCCGTTTCCATCAGGCCAGTCTCGGTCGGCCTCCACGTGGACCTGCCAGTCGGGGCCATCGGCTACCAGGAACGCCTCTCCCTGGAAGAGCTTGACGCGGGAAACCGCTTCGCCATTGGCTTTTCTCATGGTGTCTGTCAGTTCGCGGGGAGACCATTCTTCTCGCAACGCTTCCACCGGTTGCTCCTCTCCTCGGATACACATTCGGCGATGGCTTCCAGAGCATCGTCGAGGCTCTGGAAGGTAAACATCCGCCTCTCCTCGAAGGGATCATATTCCAAGAAGGGTTTCGGGATTGAGGCTTCTTTCAATCCTGGCTGCTGTTCCATGCCCGTCCCTTCCTTAGTGGTTGAAATGCCAATGAAGCATAGAGATTATATCACCAGGCCGCCGAGCTTGTCAAGTTATCATTTGCATTTTTGTCTATAAGTGATATAATATATTACATAGCTACACCCAACTGATAATACGCTAAGCAAAAAAGGAGCAAGAAATGCAGATAACACAAGATGATCTCATCCGTCTCTCTGAGACAGCCGAGGATCTGCCCGATTTCCTGAAGCAGGCGTGCAAGCTGATGGGGACCAGCCTCCGCCAGGCTTCGCTCCAGGCTGGCCTGTCCGCGGGGACGATCTGGAACTTCATCGCTGGTCACACCAGGCGAGGTGATGAGGACACCATTACCAAGCTGGCTCTCTTTTTCAAAGTCCCAGAGGTCAATCTGATGGCCTTGGCTGGCTACGGGCGGCCCCGGCGCGTCTCGCCCACCTATCGCCTGGAAGAGGCCGAGGCGGTCTGGCAGGTGCTTACCGAGGAGGAGAAAGACAAGTGGATCGAGTACGGTGAGCTCCTGATCCGGGGACGGCAATAGACGGGGTCTGTGGGCTGCAAAAGACATTTGACAAACGACCCTTCCCAAAAGCCTACATAGCCTACAAACCCTACACAACCCTACATACCCTACACCCGGTGTAGGCTGGGGCAAGCTGTGCTGTTAGCCCCTTGATTCCTGTTGTCTGGCAGAAAGTAGAACGCCACCTGCGCGGTTGGCGCAGGTGGCGTTCTTTTGTCGTGTACGCCCGGCGTGGGCGATAGCTAGGGGATGGAAGTCCTCTGAAGGGATTGATCAGCCAGTCCTTCGCCGCGAGCCCAGCTCTGCTTTACCTCGGGATCTTCCATCATGCCGGCCAACGCCAGGCCATAGCGCAAGCCATCGAGAAACGACGCCCCGCCGTGTAGCCCCGACCTGACCTCAACCACGAGCCGCTCGACTTCCACCAATAGCGCTTGACGCTGTAACGTTTCCATGACTCCAAACCTTCTCTATCGGCACCGGCGAATGACTATACCAGGCTTGCCATGGTGCGGTGCGCCTTACTACTTTGCGAGTTGCCCCGATCCGTCCGCGAAATCGAATCCACTGCAATCAAGTATAGCACAAGTGTTCTATTGTGTCAAATGGGTTTGGAGACCGACAGGCTATTGAGGAGGTATCAGACGCTATCCCATCCCCA
>DAOUEN010000145.1:0-2609 GCA_034430415.1 Dehalococcoidia bacterium | reverse complement strand
CAGTGCACAACCCTCTTCTATCCACAGGGCCCAAACATATCCGCGCTGGAGCCATAGGGGTAGCAGGCCAGCGGCAGAGCGAACCCCATGCCGTGCATCCAGAAATGGGAGTCCCCCACCAGCCAGTGATAAAGATTGGCATACATATAGTAAGGGTGCAGGCTCAATCCAACACGCCCCGTCCGCCCTCGCTCCCTGGCCAGTAGACCCTTGACCGAGGCAAACATGCCCCCGGAGCATTGCTCGTCACCGCCCACCAGCGCTGTAATGCACGAAACCACCACCTCTGCAAGCTGAAGAAGCCGTTTGCGCCTGAACGGCAGCGACAGTGCAGAGAGCGTCACCCCGCTCGCCTTCACACAGGACGCTGCGTTCAACAAGGTCTCCAGACAGTCGCCCACGAATCCCTCCTCCTGTGCCCTATTCTCACTCTTGGCCGGCGCCATTATTGCCCCATCCGACTTTCGAACGACAAGACGCTTTTCCACACACCCCAGAAACGCGCCAGCAACATCCATCTCCACCTCTGTTATCCCACTGAACGTGGGGCAGTTGGCATCGTGAACCACCACCGCCGCCACCACCCTACTCTCCCCCGCCAACCCCACTACCTCCTCCAGGAATCGCCACCTCCTATGCCCGACAAGGTTGCCGCACATCCAGGCATCCCTAACCGGCGACCATCGGAACTCTTCGCCATCCGGAAAACCATAGTCCCTGCACAGTGCTTCAACGTCCTGCTCCAGCTTGCCTGCCTCTTCACCCGGTACGAATAGGCCCCCAGCCGCAACCAGAGGCCCCATCCCAGAACGAAGCGGCCGGCTCCGGCGAGCATCGGCCGCGAAGACGAAGTCCATACAACCCTGCTCCGCCCTACCCGTACCTCTGCGACTCCTTCGGCACAACGCCAATCATGGTAGCTCTGGCTACCACAACTGGCTCGTCCAGCACATCTGCGGCGGACGGCTGCTCTGCAATGTCTGCCGGGGCCACAACCCTTCTCGCCTCCAGTTCAATAGTGCGCGAGGTATTGCCTACCTCCACGATCTTGCCTGTCGCCTCAATGAAGTCCCCGGCATGAACCGGCGCCAGCAGATCCACGCTGGAATAGGCACGCAGCAATCCCTCATCGCCGTCGTATCTGATGGTGATCTCGGTGGCCACGTCACCGAAAATACTCAATACCCAGGCACCGTTTACCAGGCCACCGGCGTAGTGAACATCCTTTTCGCTCACCCGCACCCTCAACATCACCTCGTCGCCGATCCCGATGCTCCGTTTCCCTTTCATCGTGAACCTCCCCATACTACTTTCTCATGGTCCTTCGACTGGTGTCATGATAGCACAAGTAGGCCAGCAATTGCCTCGACCGCGGCTGCCCGTTCCCGGACCAGCCGGCACCATTGCCTTGCCACCAGCTTCGCGTAGTCCATGCAGACAGAACCTCGGCTCTCAAGCTGGTGACCGTCTCTCCCCAATCAAGCAACCGACGCCCTGGGATTTCCTGTCAAAGTCTATTACAATAAACTGACAGGTCAGGAGGATAGTGTTATGCAGTATAAGAAACTCGGCAGAACTGGCCTCAAGGTCTCCGAACTGTGTCTTGGCACCATGATCTTCGGCAGCCAGGTGGACGGAGCTGAGGCCACCAACATAATCAAGGCTGCGCTCGATGCTGGCGTCAACTTCTTCGACACCGCCGACCAGTACGTGCAGGGACGATCTGAGGAAATCGTCGGACAGGCCCTCAAGGGAGAGCGCCAGTCCGTGGTGCTAGCGACCAAGGTGGCAAACCGGATGGGGCCGGGCCCCAACGATGTCGGGCTGTCGCGAAGACACATCATGCAGGCAATAGAGGACAGCCTGCGCCGCCTGGACACCGACTATGTTGACCTCTACTACGCCCACCTCCCGGACTACGACACACCCATCCAGGAGACGTTGCGGGCCATGGACGACCTGGTCCGCCAGGGGAAAGTGCGCTACATAGCCTGCTCCAACTTCCGTGCCTGGCAGCTCTGTCAGGCGCTATGGGTCAGCGACGTTCATCACCTGGCACGATTAGATTGCATTCAGTCGCCCTATAATCTGCTCACCCGCGACATCGAGTATGAACTCCTGCCGCTGTGCGACAGCGAAGGGGTTGGCGTGACCGTCTACAACCCCCTGGCCGGAGGCCTGCTGACCGGTAAGCACGATCCCAACAAGCCACCATCTAAGGGCAGCAGGTTCGCCCTCGATAGCATCGGGCAGATGTACTACGAGCGCTACTGGTCGGCCGACAACTTCGATGCCGTGGCTCGCCTCCAGGAGACCGCCAGCGCCCATGGCCGGAGCCTGGCCCAGTTCGCCCTGGCCTGGCTATTGAGAAGCAACACCGTTACCTCAATCATTTTCGGCGCCTCTTCCCCCGGGCAGTTGGAGGAGAACCTGCGAGCCACCGAGCTGACGCTGTCGCAAGAGGAGCTGACCGCCTGTGATGACGTCTGGCACCATCTCCGGCCCCTCAGATTCTTCTACGGAAGGTAGAACACAGAGTATCCAAGAGGCGAAGGACCACCATCCCTGCAATACCCAAGCAACCAATCAATCAACCAATCATATGGACG
>DAOUEN010000144.1:0-13449 GCA_034430415.1 Dehalococcoidia bacterium | reverse complement strand
TGCCCTTCGACGGCAAGAACTATCCCTACGCCTTCGGCGGCGATGGCACAGGACTGGGCATCGACCTCGCCGAGCCGCTGGCGTTTCTGGACCTGCTGACCGAGCTCAAGATCAAGCTGGTCTGCATCTCCGCCGGCGCCGCCTATAACATTCATCTAATGCGGCCGGCCTTCCTGCCTCCCCTGGAGGGCTATCGAACACCGGAAGACCCGCTGATAGGGGTGGCCCGGCTGGTTTCGGTAACCGCAGAGCTGAAAAGGCAGCGTCCGGACCTGGTCTACGTTGGCAGCGGCTATTCCTGCCTGCAGCAGTGGCTGCCCCATGTGGCCCAGCATGTGGTATCTGACGGCATGGCGGACCTGGTGGGAATCGGCCGGATGTGCTTATGCTACCCCGGTTTCGTTACCGACGTGCTTGCCGGGAGAGCCCTGGACCGGCGCCTCATATGCCGTACCTGCGGCGATTGCAGCTCGGCTCCGCGCAACGGTATGGTATCCGGCTGCTACACGCTGGATGCCTTCTACCACAACCGACCGGAGTACCGCCGGCTACGAGAGCTCAAGAGACAGAGACGACACCCCCAGTCGCCCTAGGGCAGGCCGTTCCTATCGACCTTTTCCTGCAAAGACAGCTCGGGGTTGGCACCCATTTGGATTCCTTCCAGAGTTTGTGGTACCATACATCTTCCGCCCGGCTGGTCTCCCTTCCCCAAAGTGGTGGTTGCTTGACGCGATGTGGGTGACGGACTCCGTGCCAGCCCTGGCGAATTGCAGACATGGAGGGACTATGAATAGTTATGCAGATTCTGACGAAGACTACACCCTCTGGTTCCTGCTACGGCAGGCCTGTGACGCAGCACTGAGAGCCAGGGATAAGGAGTTGAGTCGGTATGGTATTTCAGTCGAGGAGGCCGCGGTGTTGTTCGTCGTCCAGGCCAACGGAGAAAGAGCGACACCGTCCGAGATATCGCGATGGCTGTTCAGGGAGCCTCATTCGACTTCAGGCCTCATAATCAGAATGGAGAAGGATGGGCTGGTGAGGAAGCTGAACGACCTGGAGAGGAAGAACATGCTGCGGGTGGTGATGACGGAGAAGGGAAGAGAAGCCTACGAGGAGTCAACCGGGAGGAAGTCCATCCACAGGATGATGTCGTCGCTGTCTGAGGACGAGCGCCAGCTAATGCGGTCATGTCTGGAGAAACTCAGGAATGAGGCTCTCAAAGAGCTTAGCGTGGAGCGCAAGGCGCCGCCCTTCCCCTAGTTCTGTCGATGCCGCGGTACAATTCAACAAGGGCCTGCGGACACCCGGCTCTGGTCAACGTTAAGACCCAATACAACTAGCGGCATGGATTGCCGACTTGCCGGCACCAACGTCCCGCGGAACCTGAAATACCTCCACCTCCGTATGCCTTCTTGCCTTCACCGCTGCCACCCGCTGGAGAAACGCCAGGACGAACTGGAGAAGGGCACCGGCTTCTTGCCCCTTGGACGCGCTATTTTGGGAGCCTGTTTTCCGTATCGAGCACCTTGAGGGTAGTAGCCATCACCGAGTCGGGATTCACCGATATTGAGTCTATCCCTTCCATCACCAGAAACTCGGCGAACTCAGGATAGTCGCTCGGTGCCTGGCCGCAGAGCCCGCTATAGCGCCGGTTCCTCCTGGCCCCTTGAATTGCCAGGGAAATAGTCTTCTTCACCCCGGGATCGCGCTCATCAAAACCATGAGCCACCAGTGCCGAGTCGCGGTCCACTCCCAGGACGAGCTGGGTCAGGTCATTGGACCCGATCGAGAAGCCATCAAACAGCTGGCTCAACTCGTCGATCATGATGACGTTGCTGGGAATCTCACACATGACGTAGACCTGAAGTCCGTGTTCTCCCCGCACGAGCCCGTTCTTCGCCATCTCAGCCAGGACCTTCTCGCCCTCATCGACCCGCCGACAGAAGGGAACCATAATTATGACATTGTCCAGTCCCATCTCCTCTCGAACCCGTTTCATCGCCCGGCACTCGAGAGCGAAGCCTTCCCTGTATCGCTCGTCGTAGTAGCGACAGGCTCCGCGGAAGCCCAGCATGGGATTGCCCTCTTCAGGCTCGAAGTAGCGCCCTCCTACGAGGCTGGCGTATTCGTTGGTCTTGAAGTCGCTCAGGCGTACAACAACTGGCTTGGGATAGAAAGCGGCAGCGATAGTCCCTATGCCCTGGGCCAGCTTCTCCACAAAGTAGTCTTTCTTATCTTCATAGCCGTAGGCGATACTTTCTAGCTCTCCCCGCTCGGCCTCGTTGGTTACCTTCTCAGGATGGACGAGTGCCATAGGATGGGCCTTTATGTAGCTGTTGATGATGAACTCCATACGCGCCAGACCAACACCGTCATTGGGGAACCTTGAGAGAGAAAAAGCTGCTTCAGGGTTCCCCACGTTCATCATAATCTTCGTTTTTGGCCGCTGGAGTCCCTTGAGGTTGGTCCTTTCAATATGAAATGGGAGAACTCCCTCGTAGGCTTTGCCCTCGCTCCCTCCAGCACAGCTCACCGTGATTTCCTGACCGGTGCGGATCTTCTCCATAGCACCATCTGCGCCGACCACAGCCGGGATGCCAAGCTCGCGGCTGACGATGGCGGCATGGCAGGTCCTTCCTCCATGGCTGGTTACAATAGCAGCCGCCATCTTCATCACCGGTTCACAATCAGGCGTAGTGGTCTCGGCTACCAGTATCTCCCCGGGTCTAAATGAAGGAAGATGGACGAGATCGGGGATTACGCGCGCTTTGCCAGTTGCAATCTTCTGTCCTACGCTGTTGCCCTCCGCCAGCACGGGACCTGTCCCATCGAGGTGATATATCTCAAGGACCTCCATGGATTTCTGCGATAAGACCGTTTCCGGTCTGGCCTGGACGATGAACAGGTCTCCGGTCTTCCCGTCTTTGGCCCACTCAATGTCCATTGGCCGGTCTTCACCTGCTTTGTCGCAGTAATGGTCTTCGATTGCAATAGCGTAGCCCGCCAATGTGAGGACATCGTCATCCGTGATGCAGAACAGCCGGCGCTCAAGCTCGGGCACTTCTATGTTTCGCGTCAAGACCTTCGAGCCGCCCCTGCCATAGACCATCTTGATCCTTTTGTTTCCCAGACTCTTCTTAACGATGGCGGCATGGCCTTTTCTGAACGTCGGCTTGAACACGTAGTACTCATCAGGGTTGACCGCTCCTTGGACAATGTTTTCTCCGAGTCCGTATGACGCCGTAATGAGAACCACGTCACGAAATCCAGACTCGGTATCAAGAGTGAACATCACGCCGCTTGCAGCCAGGTCGGAACGCACCATTTTCATAACGCCTATGGAGAGGGCTACATCGAAATGATCGAAGTGATTGTCAATGCGATAGGATATCGCCCGGTCAGTGAATAGCGACGCCAGGCACTTGCCGCAGGCTTCCCTCAAGGCATTGTATCCGCAGATATTCAAGTAGGTCTCCTGCTGCCCGGCAAATGAGGCCGTGGGCAGGTCTTCCGCTGTGGCTGAGCTCCGTACCGCAACATCTGTGTCGGGGCCGTACTCCTGGCAGAGCCTGTCATAGGCGGTTTTTATTTCGGCCCACAGGTCATCGGGAATACCGGCACCCAGGATCAGGTCACGCGCCGTCTTCCCTCGTTTGCCAAGATCGGTCACATCGGCCTTGTCCAACCCCGCCATGCTGTCCTTGAGTCTGCCAAGAATGTCTCCTGAGTTCACTACGTGCCAGTACGCCTCGGCGGTCACCGCAAAGCCGTTGGGGATTCTGACCCCCTGCCTGGTGAGCTCACGGTACATCTCTCCCAGAGAGGCGTTCTTGCCGCCGACGAAGGCGACATCTTCAATCCTGATGTCTTCAAACCAACGGATGTACTTAGCAGACTGTTTCATCTCGTCTTGCTGCCTGCCTTGAGAACTGGTTCTTTTAGCGTCTTCCTCATGAAGCCAGTGCACCCATTCCAACAGCCTTTGTTAATGGGGCAGTAGGAGGGTGCCTCCTGTTTGGCACCATCCTACTCCCATATGGAAAGAGGAGGTAGTGGGAAAGAAGCCCAAATTATACACCACCACCCCATCCCGTGCAAAAAAGCTTCTGGAGAGCTGCACGAAGGGAGTCGCCACTATGCACATTTGCCGCATTGATTACCATGGCAGAATCAGTTAGATTGGAGTCTCGGGGCGGAGCAAATGGGCATCAAGAGCATTGCCAGCTACGGGTTGCTGGGCCGCTATGACATGATGTTCATCTACGAAGCGCCCGATGAGAAGACTGCCGCCGGTATGCCCCTATCATTCGCGCCAGGAGGAGCCGCGCAGGCCGAAACCTGGATAGCTATTCCAATGGAGGAATTCGCCACGCTGGCATCGAGGTTCAAGAGATAAGGCGCCTGACGAACATGCCGGGTCCCTGCCTGGCCCTGCTCCTGTAAGCCCAGTTGCCGGCGCAAGGCGCGGACAATCGCCTGGACATCCTCAGCGCCATCAGCCTCAGGGATCGAAGGCATCAGCGGGACACAGCACATTCCCTCCAGAGCCAGCACTCACGGGGAAGGAGCTGTGATCTTCCTCCAGATACCGACAAGCCAATGCAGAATGTTTCCCGACGGCGACCAGGCGGGCTCAATAGCGTCGAATCTACAGACCTCGTGGCAGCACATACAGCTTATGCACTTCCCCTGGTCTATCTCCACCGTCCTGCCCCTTGCCGAAATGGCGCCCGCGGGGCAGGCCCTGACACACTCGAAGCATCCCGTACACCGCTGCTCCACCAGCCTCGGCCGGGGTGAAAGCCGACCCGTCACCGACCTGACCAGAAAGCGCGGCGCTCTGCCCACCAGCACGGCAGTGCCGCTGAGCGGTATCTTGAAATCAGAGACGGCGACGTCCTCCAGCCGCTCTCCGGCCACCCCGATATCCTGCAAGCGGCCGACGCCCAGCCCCCTCTCGCTGGCGTACCTGGTGGTGAGGACACCAAGGGGATCCAGGCCAATGATCCCGGCCGCTACCACATCCAGAGCCACCGCATCCCGGCTGGCGAGAACCACTCCGAGCCTTCTGAGCTTCCCCGCGGCCGGCCCCTCCCCCTCCATGGCCACGACCCCGTCCATTATGGTCAACTGCGGCCTGGCAGCGGAGAAGATGTCCGTCAGGACGTGGGCGAAATCCTCCTTCGCCGCGTAGTCCCCGTGAAACCTGGTACGCAGGCCGCCGGGAATGACGCCGTACATGTTCTTCACGCCTCCGGTAAGAACGGTTAGAGAGTGCGTCTTCAGCTTGGGGAGGTTGACTATCACATCGGCGTCGGCGGCAATCCGGGACACATAGACCTTCTCCAGGAAACGGCCCTGGCACCGGGCCTCCACGAACCCGGCCTCCCTGAGGTTGACCAGGGCGACTCCCGCTCTCTGGCACATCTGGCGGAACCCCGAGACCTGAAAGCCGTCCCCGCTGCTGGAATCGATGTCGTCACCCACCGTGACCCTGACGCCGACCCTTATCAACAGCTTCAGCACAGCCTCCACGAAAGCAGGATGGGTGATTATTCCCCTTTCCGGAGGCGAAGCCGGGGAAAGGTGGTTGATCTTCACGAAGACCCTGCTGCCGGGCTTGACCACATGCTCCAGCCCACCAACCAGCTCAACGGCCTCCTCCATCGCCGCATCGATCCCGGCACCGCCGTAGTCAACAGCCCTGACGATTGAGACCTTCGCCTGGCTCATGCCGTCATGTTGAGGAGCCCCGGGTCCGGGGCAGCGCCATCTTCAAGGCTGAGATGACTGCTTCGATGTCATCGGTATTCACCCAGCCCAGATGGCCGATGCGGAAGATGCTCTCGGCCAGGCGCTGGTAGCCGGCCCCCAGCACGACGTGATGATCGTCGCGCAGAATTCGCAGCAGCCTGTTCACATCGACCTCTCGGGGAGCTTTCGCCACCGTAACGGTGTTGGAGGCGTAGTTTTCATCCGCAAACAGTGCCAGCCCGAGCGACTTCACTCCGTCTCTTGCTGCCTGACCAACCTGTGCGTGGCGAGCCACGATGTTGGCCAGGCCTTCTTCAAGCATCATCTTCAGCGATACGGACAGGGCGAACAGCAGCGAAACCGCCGGCGTCCAGGGAAGATAGCCTTTTTCAATACAGTCTCTGGTATAGGCGAAATCGAAGTAGGCACGGGGCATGCTGGACCCGGCATGGGCCTTCCACGCTTCGGGGCTGACGCTGATCATGGCAAGGCCCGGGGGAGCCATCCAGCCCTTCTGCGAGGCGGTTATGACTATATCGCAGTGCCACTCGTCGACCGGCAAGTCGATCGACCCCAGACTGCTCACCGCATCCACCAGGAGCAGCTTATCGTAGTCCTTGACCACCGAGCTTATGGCTTTCAGGTCATTGGTGACCCCGGTGGACGTTTCGTTGTGCGTAACCAGTACCGCTTTGATTTCGGGATCGCTATCAAGTGCCTTCCGCAACTCGTCGACATCAGCCGCCCTGCCCCACTCAAAGGAGAGGGGGATAACCCGGACACCATGAGCTCTGGCGAAATAGGCAAACCGCTCCCCGAAGAAGCCGATTATGACCAAAAGCACTTTGTCTCCTGGAGACAGCGTATTCACTATGGCCGCCTCCAGGCCACCTGATCCCGAGCAAGTGAACAGGAGGATATCATTCTTTGTCTGGAACAACTGCTTAAGTCCGTTGATTACCTCAGACAATAGCTTCTCGAACTCCGGCCCGAGGTGGTTGATCATCTGTGTCGCCATGGCCTGGAGGACTTCAGCGGGGCAGGGAGTAGGTCCGGGGGTACGTAAGCTATCCATCGTCAGACTCCTCTCTCCGTATATTCTCTTGAGATGTAAATGTTTGATGTGGAATTCTCGACTCACGCCCTGCAGTCCAAGCGCCTGAGGGTAGTCCAACACGGTGAATTTGTAAAACACTCAGTGATGCTTTACATTTGCAGGCAAATGTGTACGCATATCATTGTAGCACCTTTAGTTACGATAGACTGAACAGGAGGTCTTGCCTCAATGAAAATTGTTGTGCCTGATGACAAGCCGCCGGTACTGACAGGGACGGCTGAGGAAGAACGCCTGAGACGGCTCGGCGAGGTGCGCATCTATGACTCCCTCGCTTTGACCGCTGAGAAGCTGCTACATCGAATCGCCGACGCCGACATTGTGGTCAATATCCGGGCAAGCAGCGTGTTCAGTCGAGAGGTTTTGGAACACTGCCCCCGGCTGAAGCTCATATCCATATACGGAGTGGGGGTCGACAACGTCCATATACGGGCCGCGTCCGACCTGGGGATAACGGTCACCAATACGCCGGGCTACTCGGCCGTGGCGGTCGGCGAGATGTCGCTGGCGCTGATGCTGGCAGCGGCCCGCAGAATCGCTCAGAACGACCGTATCATGCGGGCCGGCGGCTGGGCGCAGGGATACGCCCTGCAGCTCTGCGGCAAGACGCTGGGCGTGATAGGCACCGGCAACATCGGACAGCGGGTGATCGAGTTGGGGAGGTCCATGGGGATGAAGGTCATTGCCTGGACGTTCAACCCTTCGCCGGAACGGGCCGACCGCTACGGCGTGGAGTTCGTTGACCTCGATGAACTGCTGCGCCGTTCCGACGTGGTATCCATTCATCTCCGGGCGTCGCCGAAAACCGACAACCTCATCGGCAAACGCGAGCTGATGCTGATGAAGCCGACGGCGATACTGATAAACACGGCGCGCGGCTCGATAGTGAATGAACAGGACCTGATAGAGGCACTGACAAACGGGACAATCGCGGGCGCCGGCCTGGATGTCTTCGCCCATGAACCCCTGCCTCCCGAGCACCCGCTGCGCAGTCTGGACAACGTCGTCCTGTCGCCGCATACCGCCGCCATGGTCCCGGAAGCGACGCTGGTGGGCCTTGCCACGGCTGTCGACAACGTGGGTCACTTCCTGCGGGGAAGCCCCGCCAACGTGGTCCGGCCCGCTCCTCGGTAGGTCGCGCGAGGCGTCTGTGCCCTCGGCGGCAGGCGGCCCCCTTCAGTCCAGCAGGCTCTTCTCCCCCCGCAGCTTCTGGATATCGGTGATATCCTGAATGACTTCGAGCACACCCCGGTAGCCTTTGTTCTTGTCCCGCACGGCGATATACCGTATGTGGATGGTCCTGCCGCTGCGGTTCCTCCATGACTCGGCGACATCCCGTCTGCCCGCCTTGAAGTCATCCAGTATCTGCTGGACCACGTGAACGCTCCTGGAGGAATGACAGCCCTGTACCTTCGTGCCGATAAGGTCAGGCGTTCTGCTGAAGATTCGGTCGTCTCCGCGGCTGTAGTACATGATCGAGTCGTCGGCATCGACGAAGGTCAGCTCAAGCGGCAGGTGGTCGATCATATGCTCTATTTGCTCAGTGGATAGCTTCTCCAGCATTGCTCCTCCTTGCATGGTGCTGCCGAACAGCCCATTGCGATATATCTGCCAAGCATGCGGGTCCATCTCGGCAGCAGCGGGCGTCTTCGGGCGTGCCGCTATACTGTTAGCCGGCCCCTGTGCCGCTACTCCACGCGCAGCCTGGTGCCTGCCATGTTGAAGAAGAAGCGGTCGCCGAGCTCTGCGGCCATGATGGCCGCCGCCCGGAGCCCGGTGCAGTGCGACACGCCGACCCTCTGCACGTCAAGCTCCCGCAGGGCGTCGATTGTCTTCCGTATGCGCTCTTCAGAAGCGTGGACAAGATGACAGCCGCCGATGACCATGTGTACTGTCTGTATCCCGGTGAGGCGCTGAGCATGGTACAGGGTGTTTATCAGGCAGCGGTGGCCGCACCCCAGTATCACTACCAGTCCCTTGTCGGTCTTGACCACCAGGGCTCGATCATCAGGGAAATCGTCCACCTCCAGCTTGTCGCCGACCTTGTGCAGGAGATAGTCTTCTCCCACCTTCTCGAAATCGGTGACCACGGGAATCTCTCCAGTTGTGGTGATGCGCTCCGTCAATTCGACGGGTTCCTGCGTCAGGGTGAACCTGGCCCCCAGGTTTTCAAGATACGGACGGGTGTAGGGTATCCCGATGTAGCGAGTTGACTTCGCCCGGCCGCCAACCGCGTATTTCTCGTCCGCCCATAGACTCGGTGCGGCAATGACCTCGATCTCCTTGCCTATCCGTTTCAACACCTGGGGCAGCCCCTCGGTATGGTCGTAGTGCGAATGCGAGAGGACTATCCTGTCTACCGTAGTGAGGTCGACGTGGAGCAAGTCGGCATTGTGGACGGCGCCGTGACCGACGCCGGTGTCCAGGAGGACCTTCATCTCATCCGTCTCTATGAGGGCGCTGAAGCCCCACTCTCCGATGGCGTACGGTACGCCAGCGGTATTTTCGGCAAGGGTCGTGATCTTACACTGCATTGTGCACCTCCGGGGAGAGTATAGCATTATCGCCGTGCAGGCGGATGACGCCCGCGGCGTTGACATCCGCCCAGCGCATGACGTTGTAATGGCAAACAAGGGGGACTACAATGGGGAAGAAGAAGAAGGAGGGAGGCGGCAGACGGCAGCACCGCTCCGTAAGGTGTGAGAAGCGGTGTCCAGAGAAGTAAACAGGAAAGAAGGGGGTTTGCTAACCATGTATGAGAGAAAGATGTTAGGCCTGGAGGAGGCCAGTAGGGCGGTGGAAGCTATCGTCAGCTATGTGAAGCGGGAGAAGGGCTATCCCCTCTCGATCGCCGTGGTGGACTACCGGGGCGACCTCATCCAGTTCGCCAAGATGGATGGAGCCAGCTGGAACTCCGTTCACATAGCCCAGGCAAAGGCTTACAGTGCTGCCAAGATGAGACATGACACGTCCGCTATCAATGAGTGGATGCAGCAGCTCAAGGCAAGCTACGCTGACTGGGCGGACCCCAATCTTACGACGATAGGCGGGGGGCTCTGTATTGTGGACAAGCAGGCATCCACTCCCTCCGTTATCGGCGCCATCGGCATCAGCGGCTGGCCCACGCCCGAAGGGGATGAAGTGGCCGCCCGGATTGGACTGGACGCCATAGGGTGAGCCCGAAGCCGTGACCTTTCCCGATGGAGCATGTCGAGGCTCCGGAAACCGGCCGTCTCCTGAGAAATGCGAGGACTCCATCGGCCTAGGCCAGCAGGAATAAGCTGGCCGCCATGACGGCCATGCCCGTCCCCACACCCACAATAACCAGGTGCTCCTTGCCATAGCGATGCGCCAGCGGCAGGAGTTCGTCGAGGCTGATGTAGACCATGATGCCGGCCACAAAGGCGAGGAGGCTTGAAAGCAGGGTGGCCGTAAGGAAGGGGAGGAGAATCGCGTAGCCGATGAGGGCGCCGACAGGCTCAGCCAGTCCTGACGAGAAGGAAATAAGGAAAGCACGCCGGCGGCTGCCGGTGGCGTAGAAGATGGGCACCGACACCGCTATGCCTTCAGGGATATTGTGGATAGCGATGGCAACCGCCACCGCCACCCCCAGAGACGCATCCCCGGTGGCCGCGCTGCTGAAGGTAACCAGTCCTTCAGGGAAATTGTGTATGGCGATGCCCAGGGCAGTGAACAGGCCGGCCCGCATCAGGACAGGAGACCTTCCCGCACCGCCCATGAGCGACTGTTTCGCCCGCCCTTCACCGCGGGCCTCGTTCTCAGCGGCTGCGGGAGCCTCTGTGTTCTCCAGCCGTTCTTCCTCGTACTCGTGGGGGACGAGCATGTCGACCAGGCCGATGAAGGCGATGCCGATGAAGAAGGCCAGGTTGGCAGTACCGAAGCCTACCTGGTCGATGGCGGTCTTGAGAAGCTCCGCAAACGAGATGTAGACCATCACGCCGGCAGAGAACCCCAGCATCACCGCCAGGTATGAGTACCTGGGCGTACGTATGAAGTAGCCAATGGCGCTGCCTATGCCGGTGGCCAGCCCGGCCAGGGTAGTGAGCAATAGTGCGAACGTTACGTCAACGTACACACCACACCATACTATGGAGACTCCTGCCTTCCCGGCTGGAAAGCCCTCTCCAGGCCGCAGAGTAGCCGGCAGGGCTCAATCTTCATTCGGAGAACCAGGACTCGTGCTCCACTTCCTCATCGAGGATCGCCAGGGCCGGGCGTCTAGTCAAGCAGGCGTTTCTCCCCGCGTATCCCCTGGATATCGGTTATGTCCTGGGTGACTTCCAGCGTACCCTGGTAGTCATTGTTCTTGTCCCGCACGGCGAAATAGCGTATGTAGACCGTCCTGCCGCTGAGATTGATCCAGAACTCGGCTACATCCCGCTTCCCCGCCTTGAAGTCGTCCAGTATCTGCTGCACCACGTGAACGCTCCTGGCGGGATGGCAATTCTGCACCTTTCTGCCGATTACCGCCGGCGTTCTCCTGAAGATGCGCTTGTCTCCGTGGCTGTAGTACACCACGGCATCGTCGGCACCGACGAAGGATATTTCGACTGGCAGGTGATCAAGTATGTTCTCTATTTGCTCGGTTGACAGCTTCTCCAGCATAGCTCCTCCTTGCACTTTGCCGCCGCAAAGTGTCTCATGATAGCCCTGTCGACTACCTCAGTCAAACGTCCCGACTAGCAGACTCTATGGTATGATAATGGTAATGGCAACCTTGCCAGTGGAACTGAGCAATGACAAAGGCTTTGAAGGTAACGGTAAAGCTTCTGCCACGCGGGGCTAATCGGGGAGAAATCCAGGTTCAAGGAGGGTGACATGATACGAGTAATTCTCAACGGACTGGGCGCTGTGGGCCAGGATGCAGGCCGGCTGATTCTGGAGAAGCCGTACCTGGAGTGCGTAGGGGCGGTCGATATCGACCCGGCAAAGGCAGGGAAAGACCTCGGTGACATACTCGGGGTCGGCAGGAAACTGGGAATCAAGGTCTCCGCCTCACTTGACGCTGTGGTGGCACAGGGCGGTGCAGACATAGTTCTGGACTCCACTCATTCCTTTATGAAGGACACTCAAGACCTGATTTTCACCAGTGTCAGGGGAGGATTGAACTTCGTCTCATCCTGCGAGGAGCTGGGTTATCCGGCGGCAGAGAATCCGGGGCTGGCGCACGAGATTGATGAGCTGGCGAAGAGCCATTCGGTCACCGTGCTGGGTACGGGTACGAATCCGGGATTCATACAGGACCTGGTGCCCCTCGTCTTTCTTGGCTGTTGCTCCAAGGTGAAGAGCATTACCGCTAGAAGGCTCAACGAGTGCAGCGCGCTGGGCGCCGCCACGCTGAGGCAATTTGCCATCGGCGCGACCCGTGAGGACTTCGACAGGCAGGTGGCGGATGGCAGCTTGATATCACACGTCGGGCACCCGCATTCGATGATGATGATCGCTGATGCTCTGGGGTGGAAGATCACGGACACCAGGAGGACGTTGAGGGGGTGGGTCTCCGGGACGCGACGGCAGGGAGCGTTCTTCACCGTGGAACCGGGCAGAATCTGCAACGTAGAGACCGTGACGACGGGCTACAGGGACACCGGGGAGAAGGTGATGACCTTCAGCATCACCATGCTTTTCGCGCCGACAGCCGAAGCCAAGAAGGAGGACGCCGAGAACGGTCTCAAGCAGGGCGATTTCCTGGTCATCGAGGGAGAGCCGAACATCGAGGTGAACATGAGCGGACTGGACCGCGCCGTTTCCATGACGGGAGCCCGCCTGGTGAACTCACTCCCGTTCGTTGTGCAGGCCAGGCCGGGACTGCTTAGCCAGAAGGACTTCCCACCTTTTGCGCCTGTGGAGTAATCCGCGACCCCCTGCTCCATCAGGGACAGGGGATAGGAGAGAAATATGATCGAACGAGTTCATGAGCATATCATTTCGGAGCTGCAGCAGAACGCGCGCACGGACACCGTCTTCATCCTGACCGCAATACTTCTCAACCTATTGAGCCTCGGAGTGAACTCCGCAGTAGCCTCAAGCTCATCAGATGAAAACGGTACGACGACGATTATCTTCATCGCCTTCATCTGCCTGGTGATAGTCGTCAACTTCGTGGTGATAAAGGGGCTGCTGAAAGCGAAGCAAATGAGAGCCAAGCTGATTAGCGGCCTGCTGAAGATGTACCAAGACCAGGGCGTAGACGGGTACTATGATGCATCTCTCCTGACCAGCTATACCAACAGGTACAATCTGTTTATTCTCGCAGTGGTCTTCACCGGGGTGATTGCCGTAATCGTGCCCTCTGCCCTGATGGGATAGCTCACATCCCAGGGGCCGTTGGCCCGGCTGCGACCCGCTCCCGCCGGCGATTGTATCAGCCCGAACCGGCCGGCCGGTCATTCCAGCCCCGGCAATAGGCATTGAGCCGCAGTATCGAGCTCAAGGCTGAGAAAAGGGATTGTTCAATCCCCGGTACCGTTGGTGAATGCTTACTTCGTGCTCTATCGTCCTGTGCGTTGTATAATGATGCCGCTCGCCCACGACAGCCACGAGCCGACTCAACCATCGCC
>DAOUEN010000143.1:0-2058 GCA_034430415.1 Dehalococcoidia bacterium | reverse complement strand
CTGCCCCAGGGGTATCGAGATGCCTGAGTTGATGCATGTCCTGCAAAGCATGGCCATCCGTGAGGGGCTAGCCGGCAGAGTATCTGCCCCCACCATGCAGAGGACATTGGTCAACGCTGCGAAGGGGCAGGGCCGTGTGCACGAGCTGGGGCTGATGGGCAGGTTCTTCCTGAGAACCAATCCTCTAGCCGCCCTCAAGATGGCCCCTGTAGGGCTGAAGCTGCTCCTGCACGGGCGCTTGCCTTTGAGGGCCGAAAAGATAGAAGGGACCGATCAACTCAGGGCCATGATCGAGGAAGCCCAAAAGATAGGAGGTGCGGAATGAAACAGTATTCTTACTTTCCAGGCTGCTCCTTGAAGTCTACGGCGGTAGCCTACGACCAGTCAGTGAGGGCGATCAGCGCTTCTCTGGGCATAGAGCTGATCGAGCTCGAGGATTGGAACTGCTGTGGCACCTCAGCCTATAGCTCCATCGACAGGCTTGAGTCCATCGCGGTCCCCTGCCGAGATCTGGCTCTGGCTGAGAAGACGGGGCTCGATCTGGTGACACCCTGCACCGCCTGCTTCCGCACCTTCGAAAGGGTGAATTCTCACCTCAAGCTCTACCCCTTCTTGAAGCCGAAGGTGGACAAGGTTTTGGCAGCAGCCGGCCTTGAGTATCACGGAAAGGTCAAGGTGCGACATCTGGTAGACGTCCTGCTCAACGACGTGGGCGTGGAGGCCATCGCATCCAAGGTGGTGAGTCCCCTTCACGGGCTAAAGGTGGCTATCTATTACGGGTGTCTACTGGTTCGCCCCAGAGTGGCTTATGACAACCCGGAGAATCCTCAGTCCCTGGACGGACTGCTGGAAAGCCTGGGGGCGGAGGTCGTACCTTTTCCGGACAAGGGTCGCTGCTGTGGGGGCTCTTTGATCATATCCAACCCCGACCTGGCTCTGGGCTTGATTCAGCGGATACTGGAGAGCGCCGACAGTAACGGCGCGGAGGCTATCGTCACTGTCTGCCCCTTGTGCCAGCTCAACCTAGATGCTTATCAGGGGATGGTCAACAGCAAATTCGGAACCAAATTCAGCCTTCCTATCCTGTTCCTTAGCCAGTTGTTGGGTACAGCGCTTGGAATCAAGCCCAAGGAGCTGGGTTTCGACAAGGGCATAGTATCCCCAGACAAGGTGTTGGCGGGTCATCTGCAGGAGGGCGTGTGATGAAACCAAGGATCGGTGTCTACATCTGCCATTGCGGGGCAAACATCGCTGCCACTGTGGATGTTGAAGCGGTGGCCGAGTTTGCCGAAGGGCTCGACTCGGTGGTTGTGGCCCGAGACTACAAGTTCATGTGCTCCGACCCGGGGCAGAACATGATCAAGGAGGACATAGAGAACCTCCAGCTCGACCGGGTTGTGGTGGCTGCCTGCTCGCCCCAGATGCACGAGCCTACCTTCCGCCGAGTCTGTGAGGAGGCAGGGCTCAACCGTTATCTCTTCCAGCAGGCCAACATTCGCGAGCATTGCTCGTGGGTGGTCCATGACAAGGAGCAAGCTACCAAGAAGGCCAAGGCCCTGGTAAGCTCCGCCGTCAGGCGCGTTGCCCACCAGGAATCGCTGGAGATCAAGACCGCGCCCGTCATCCCCCGTGCTCTAGTGGTTGGCGGAGGCATCGCTGGCATTCAGGCCGCCCTGGACATCGCCGAGGCTGGGTACAAGGTCTACTTGGTGGAGCGAGACCCTTCCATCGGTGGGCACATGATCCAGCTGGACAAGACCTTCCCCACCCTGGACTGCTCGGCCTGCATCCTCACTCCCAAGATGGCTCAGGCTGGTTCCCATCCCAACATCGAGCTCATGACCTACAGCGAGGTGGCGGAGGTGGCGGGTTATGTGGGGAACTTCAAGGTGAAGATCAGAAGGAAGCCTCGCTACGTGGACGAGAGCAAGTGCACCGGCTGCGGTGTCTGCCAGGAGAAGTGCCCCTGGACGGCCGACAGCGAATTCGACATAGGCTTGGGGACGCGCAAGGCCATCTACACTCCCTTCCCCCAGGCGGTGCCAAACGTCCCTGTGA
>DAOUEN010000142.1:0-2113 GCA_034430415.1 Dehalococcoidia bacterium | reverse complement strand
TCAGACGCCAGCAAGAGATGGGCAGACGAAGTGCGCAGCGCCTGGCTGACCAGTTCAGTCAGGGAAGAGCTCAATGCATTGAGGTTGACTATGCTCTGGGATTCTCTGGCAAAATGCTCGAGCGCCCGGAGGCTGTCGTATCTGTCCCGGTAGAATGCTCTGTCGACCTTCTCCTGCACCCAGCCATAGAGGGGCCGCAGAGCGAGGGCCAGGAGCAGTATGATGAAGGCATGTATCCACCCCGGCTCTATCCTTGTCCTCAGCAGGTAGCTGAGCAGGAGCAATCCGCTCACGTACGGGATGGCCACTATGAGGCTCACCAGGAGGTATGCCAGGCCCTTGCGGACGACCACACGGATGTCAAGTAGCTGGTACCTGAGGATAGCAACGGTGGTGACAAGGCAGAACACCATGTTGCCGAAGACTGAAGTGGGGTATATAGTGGGGGAAACCTCCAGGACTGCTCCCAGAGGGGGGAAGAGCATGGCGATGCCCAGGACGAGCAGGCGGCTCCTTTCGTTGGGGTCACTTGAACTCCGGTAGCCCTTGAGGAAATTAATGACGGTCATTGTGGCGAAGAACAGGCTAGCAGCCACGACGGGCAACATAGCGGGGCCCATAATGGGTGCATAGCCGTAGTATTGCACTTCCATGCGCTGCACAAATAACGTTGTGGGGCTGAGGACAAGAACCGTGCCGAGGAGGATGTAGGCTATCGACAACAACTTTCGCTGCCCCTGCGCCCTGGTCATGACAAGGGAGAAATGATAGGAGAGAATGGCCGCTGCTGAGCACAGGAATACCACCGGCCTGTCCCAAAGCAGGGCACGCTCCACGTCGGGGCTGCTTCTCATGGCAAATATGACCGCGGCCCAGAGCGTGATGTCGATGAGCAGGAGGGAGAAGACTTGGTGAGACCTTTCTCTGGGCTTGTGCCGCAACACCAGCACCAGCAGGCCGACGCCAATGCCAGCGGAAATCAACGGTGGCAGGAGATAGCTAAGGCCCATTATCCTGTTGTCTCCTCCCCGCTCAATGCCATTAGCCTCTGTACAATTGGCTCCGAGGCGTTCATGTGAGGCGGCTTGAGATGAGCCAGGTCGGCACCCTCCTTTTGCCTCTCCTGATAGTAGCGCTGGAAGCTCCCTGGCGAGAGCAACGTTACCCTGACCGGCTGCAGGCCTAGTTGTTCGCCAAGGTCTCGGTAGTCGACATCGGCAGCGCGCAACTCTTGGTCAATCATCCGAGCCACCTCGTCAGGGTCCCTCTGCTCTCGTAGTTCCATGAAAACACGGAGAAAGGTTTGGCTCTGGTCGTAGTCCTTGCGAGCTGCCCATTCCTCGCACTTGATACCTGTACTGGCGATCGCTCTCCACAGGGTTTGCTCGTCCAGATTGGTCAAACCAGCCAGGTTTATCAGACCACCGGTCGACGACTTGAACATGATCTGTGGCAAAGCGATGCCTGCCTCCTCGTCTTTCAGGTCAGCCACGGTGATGAGGTCTCCCACCCTGTATCTGAGCAGCGGCATACCGTAGAACTGAGTCATCACTATCTCGTAGGTCTGGCCGGGCAGCAGTTCATCGGTGAGCACGGTGCGCGGCTGATATCCCTCGTCCTGTTCCGATTTGGTGCGCTCCGCCAGTGGGATGAACTCGTAGAAGGCCATATCGGGAATAAGTGTCAACCACTTCTTGTTCCAGCTATTGACAGCAATTGGCATGACCTCCGTGGCGCCGTACGTCTCGTAAGGAGTCACGCCCCAGTAGTATTCCAGTTGCTCCTTGTAGATCTTGGCGTCTGCTCCCACGGCTATCAGGGATCGTGGGTTCCACAGGTCCTTTGGCAGCATTGGCCTGTGGGCTCTACGGGCGCGGGCCTTGGCTCTGGCCACGCGCAGGAGCACTACGGGGTGTAGCATGGCAGGGGAGGGCCTCATTGCCTGGCTCTGCTCTGACATTCGCTCCCCTATCTTCACCAGTACGCTGGCAATGGAGCAAACTCCGTCTATGCCGTACCGCAGCCCCATCCTGAATCCCTCGGCTATCCTCTCCTCGAACTGCATTTGTTCCTCGGCTTCCTGTGGTGGCATGGCGCGCATGAAGAAGCGCTG
>DAOUEN010000141.1:0-3036 GCA_034430415.1 Dehalococcoidia bacterium | reverse complement strand
CGTCCTCTCCCCCCACCCGAACCATTGGCGAGGGTGAGCCAGAGGGCGAATCCCGAGACCACCTCGACGAGGAACGCCACGAAGCTGGCAGCCACCACCGCATACATCAGCTTGACTTTGCTCATTCTCTTTCACCTCCATCCGGCGTATCCGAGTCTAGCTTCCCGGATAGCCAGCGTCAATTGTAGGCCGGGCCTGTGGAGGAGCTATGGAGGGCCCATGTGAATGTTGTGTGAGATTGCTTCGCTAGCACTCGCAATGACGGTGGAAAGGCTCTCACTGACGGAGCGGAAGCGCCACGTAGAATGTGCTCCCCCGGCCCGGCCGGCTCTCCACCCACACCCTGCCACCGTGTGCCTGCACCATCTGGCTGACAATGGCCAGCCCCAGCCCAGCTCCTCCACCCGCCCGCGAGCGGGCGCCCTCGGCACGGTAGAAGCGCTCAAAGACGTACGGCAGGTGCTCGGGAGCAATTCCCTCGCCGGTATCGGCGACGGAGAGCAGCAGGGACGGCCCGTCAACCTGGCGTACGGCGTCGCCTTCCACTGTCCTCATGGACACCGTGATGCTCCCCCCACCGGGTGTATGCCGGACGGCATTCGTGATCAGGTTAGCCACCACCTGTTCCATGCGGCCGGCGTCCACGTTCACCGCGGGCAGTCCCGGCGCCGCCTCCAACTCCAACCGGATATCCTTCTCCCGCGCGGCCAGCTTGGCCTGCGACACCTTGCGCCGCACCAGCTCCACCATGTCGGTAGGGGCACGCTCCAGCTTCAACTGGCCGGACTCGGCCAGGGAGATATCCCGCAGGTCGCTGATAAGCCTGGTCAGCAGCGCCGTTTGTTCCTTCACCGACCCCAGGTGCTCCGCATCCGGCTGAAAGACGCCGTCGAGAATGCCGTCCACGGTCCCCTCTATGACCGTCAGAGGAGTGGCCAGCTCGTGGGCTATGTCAGCCATCAGCCGCCGCCGCGCCTGCTCGTTCTCGTCCAGGCTCTGGGCCATGGCGTTGAAAGACTCCGCCACCTCGCCGACTTCGTCTGTGGAGCTGATCTCCACCCGGTGGCCCAGCTCGCCCCTGGCTATGTGGCGGGCCCCCGCAGCCAGCGCCTGGAGAGGCCGGGTGATCCGCCGCGTCAGCACCAGGCCCAGTATGACGGCAACCCCCGCTGCTATCAGGACAGCCAGCCACAGCGACCGGTTGACGTTGCTGAGGAAATCCTGCTCCAGGGCGTCTGTCTGCGCCGGGTCGCCGGCACCAGGCAGACGGATGCCAGTCAGCCCCCTCCTGAAGCCCCTGCCAGGCCCAGTTTCGGCCGGCAGCACCACGTAGAGCTTCCCCACCTCCTCCCCGGCGACGGCAATGGACATCCCGCCATCCAGGCCGAGCTCTCCCGCATCCTGGCCCAGCCAGGCTTCGCCGGTATCCCCCACTACCATTGCGGAGCCATCGGCCAGCACCAGGCGGCTGTTGCCTCCGGCAACCATAAGCATATCGATGACCTGCTGCACCCCATCCCAGCTCCCCTCCCGGGAGTAGAACTCAGCGAGGCCGTTCTCCACCCTGGCGGCATAGATATAGCTGCCCCGCAAGACATAGTGCCGGAACTCGCGGGCCATGCCCATATAGGTCAGGCCGGCGACCAGGGCGACGGAAAGGAGCACCATGAGCACCAGAGCGCCGCCGAGCTTCCAGCGCAGGCTATGCATTACCGGCCTCCTGCACCTTGTAGCCCACCCCGTGAACGGTGATGATAAGTGAGGGGTGCTCGGGGTCGGGCTCGATCTTGCGGCGCAGGTTCTTGACGTGGCTGTCCATGGTACGCTCATACCCCTCGAAGGCGTCGCCCTGGACCCTATCCAGTAGCTGCATCCGGGTGTACACGCGGCCGGGATGCTCCGCCAGCACCCTCAGCAGCTCAAACTCAGTGGGCGTCAGCTCGATGCCCACATCTCCGCGGAATACCAGATGCTTCTCGACATCGATGTTCAGGTCGCCGACCCTCAGCACGGTGCGGGATGGCCGGATGGCTCCGGTCCGCCTGAGCACGGCCTTGACCCGAGAAACCAGCTCCTTGGGCTCGAACGGCTTGGTGACGTAGTCGTCCGCCCCCAGCTCCAACCCCACTACCCTGTCGGTGACGTCGTCGCGCGCCGTCAGCATGATGATGGGTACATCCGACTCCTTCCGCAGGGCACGGCAGATATCCCAGCCCGATACTCCGGGGAGCATCAGGTCGAGGACTATCAAATCCGGGTGCTCCCGCCTGGCCATCTCCAGGGCCATCTCGCCGTCGTAGGCCCCCGTGACCCGGTAGCCTTCCCTCTCCAGGTAGGCCCTGACTATCTCGACGATTCTCTTCTCGTCATCAACTACCAGGATGCTCTTCGCCGCCATGTGGTCTTTCCCCCTGCCACCAATGCTGTCTCCCCGCCGTGCTAATCCTACTTCGTGGAACAGATTTGTCAAGTGAAAGGGAGGCAGACACGCTCTGCCTCCCCGCTATGGCAACTGGTGACGTGGCCCCGCCGGGGAATTATCCGCAGTTGTTCATATGTCCCGCACCCTTGCCGGGACGCCACATACCAGGATATACCCCATCGCCGGCATGCTCCCGCCAGCGTTCGAAGGCACCAGGGCCCATGCCCGGCCCCGGGAGTCCTCGGCCCTTCATAAAGGGTCCAGGGGTGAACGCCAGCCTGCCCATTCCCCAACCAGCCCTCTCTTCAATCCTCTCCAGTATGCGGTCGGCCTGCTCCTGAGTCAGCGTGCCGTCCGCCACTTTCTCCTCAAGCATCTCGGTCAACCCCGCCAGCATCGCCTCCTGAAGCTCCTCCCGGTCCACACCCTGCTCCTCCAGTATCTCGGCCAGGCTCTTGCCTTCCCGGAGCTGCTCTCTGAGCTCCTCGGGGCTGAGCCCCAGCAGGTCGCAGATGTCCTCAGACAAGCCGAAGTCACCCATCCTCATGCCGAACTTGCCTATCCTCATCCGCGCCGCTCCGTCCAGCCACTCCATCATGCGGTCGGCCTGCTCC
>DAOUEN010000140.1:0-4083 GCA_034430415.1 Dehalococcoidia bacterium | reverse complement strand
GAGAGAAGCGGTCTTTCCGGTAGGAGAATCGGGCTGGCTGGTCACGCAGGCGTGGCTCATGCTCACGGGCATTCGGGGCTGGTCCACGATGATTCGGGAGGACTGGTGATCGTGGGCTCGATTGCGAGAGATCTGCTGGGAGTGGACACACGCGTCAGGACGGTGGACGTCGACCTGACCGATAACTCGATCCGGGTGTCGACCGTGAGCGGAGGCACCGGCACTTCGTTTGCACGGCGCGGCATCACGCCGGCAGAGGCGCAGCTAATGAAAGCAGCGGAGGGGCAGGACGCGTTGTTCTGTCAGGCGCTGGCGGTCCGCACTCTTGGCAGGATATACGGCCAGGGAGTGCTGGAGGTACCGGCAGCCTTCGAGGGGGCGCTGGGGAATGCGGTGGTGGACAGCCTGCACCGGGCGGCTCCCGACAGGTTTTACGTGGTGGAGGAGAGCATCGGCACAAACGACGGACTTATCGGGGGGATGGTGGCGGAGGTGAGCGGCGTAGATACCGCGGTCCTTCTGATGGTAAACAGGTGCTCGGGCGGCATCGGGCCGGTGGAGGACCTGGAAGGAAATGTGGCGCTGGGCTCCAAGCGGGAGCTGATGGGCAAACTCGGCATGCTGAAATGCCCGACCATAGTGGTGGAGAGCAAGGCCTATTTCCCGGAGGTGTCGGACAGGATCGACAAGCACACCCTTCTCGTCCGTTTTCAGAAGGGCCTGGACAATGCGGTGGTGGCGGAATGCCTGCACCGGGCAGCCATTGAGTTGGGCTACCCGGTCATGCTGTGGGAGTCGGCGTTTCCGCCGCCGGAGGGGGCGCTGAAGGACAAGCGAGTCGAGTTCTGCGCGAAGCTGATCGACGTGGCGAATCGGCTGAGGGGCGCCAGGCTGGGGTCGGAGAAGGTTCTCCTGTCGGCGGAACTGGCGAAGCTGGCGAGCGAGGACGCGGGGGCGGTCACCTTCATGTCCGACGACCTGCACGAAATCGTGAGGGCTCCGGGTACGATACCAGGGACCTCCGCGGTGCTGTCCACGCTTGTCAGCAGAGAGTATCGCGACCACTGGAAGATTCCTTTGATGGAGCCGGAGGACGTGGAGATGGCCCAAAGGACGATAGAACGTGCTATCGGGCTGCTGGCCTCCCGGCTGGACGAGGCCTACGAGGAACTGGAGAGGTATTACGTGAGCGTAGAGCACCTGGAAGAGAGCATCCGGTAGAGCGCGTTTAGACACAACGATGGCGGAGACATATAGAATTCATCCAATCGCCCTGACGCAGGGGCAGCGGGACCTCTCTCAATGGACTCAGGGCATGAACCTGGGCGTACCGAGCACCTCGGTCTCCTACATATGGTACCTGGAGGGGGAAGGGCCAAAGATCCTGGTGGACTGCGGGACCGAGCTCTCTGCTTTTGAGGAAAGGGGATTCCCTTCTGAGCGAATAGAGACTCCCGAGTTGGGCCTGGGCAGGCTCGGCCTGAAACCCGGGGACATAGATATCGTTATCCTGACCCACCTGCACTTCGACCACGTGGGACTCGCATATCTTTTCGGCAATGCCAGGTTCATCGTACAGAAGAAGGAACTGGAGTACGCCAGCCGGCCTCATCCCTGGGACTCTATTCTCTACGACAGCAGCAATTTCGACGGCCTCAATTTCGAGGTAATCGACGGTGATAGAGAAATCGTCCCCGGCATCTCCGTTTTCTTGACGCCGGGCCATACGCCGGGCGGCCAGTGTGTGGAGGTCAGCACAACCGGAGGGAAGGCCATCATTACCGGCTTCTGCTGTGTGAAGGAGACCTTTGTGCAGACCGAGGACATGAAGCGGAAAGGAAGGGAGGTGGCGGTGCCGGCACTGCACCAAGACCTGCGTGAAGCCTACGATAGCGTGCTAAGAGTGAAACGCAGGGCAGATATCATCCTGCCGCTGCATGATCCAGCGTTTATCGAAGAGACGACCATTTGACTGCCCGGCAGGTCAACCCATAAGTCCAGCGGGCGGTCAGGCTACAATCCCCGCAGCGCGTGGAGCAGCCCAGGCCCGGAGCGTTGTCTGAGGGAGAGGAGAAAGAAATGAAAGTAGTCAAGATGAAAACCAGCGCCCTGTCGGTACCGTTGACATGGCCTTTCACCGGAGGGAGACAGCAGCCCAGAGAGAGAATCAACCCGGTAATAGTGGAGCTGACCACCGACGACGGCCTTGAGGCGTTCGGCCTGGCCTTCGCCTGGAACGACCGGCGGGTGAACTCCCTCAAGGCGAGCATCGACGACCTGGAGGACGTGGTAATCGGGCAGGACGTCATGCGCTGGGCTGAAGCCTGGGAGAAACTCTTCAATGCCACCAGACATATGGGACATCACGGCTACGGCATCTATGCCCTTTCTGCTATCGACACTGCTCTGTGGTGCCTGCGGGCCAAGGCCCTGGAACTGCCCCTGGCCAGCTTGCTCGGCGGCTACCGGAGTGAGGTGCCAGCTTACGCCAGCCATTTGCTCTTCCGCAACTGGAGCCTGGACGAACTACAGAGAGACGCGGGTTCGCTGGTGGAACAGGGCTTCCGCATAATCAAAATGAACATGGGAGACAAGCCGGCCAGGGTGGAACTGGAGAGGCTCAAGGCAGTGCGGGAAGCCGTGGGTGAAGCTATCGGCATAATGGTAGATATCAACTGGGCATGGACGGTACCACAGGCCATCCAGATGGGGCGAGAGATGGAGCCGTACCATGTGTACTGGCTGGAAGACCCCCTGGCCAGCGACGACGCAGATGATCTGGCCCGGGTAGCCGAGGCCCTGGACATGCCGGTTGCCGACGGGGAGACCTTCTGTACCAAATATGACTTCCGGCGGTTGATGGAGAAGAAGGCAGCAGACATTCTTATTGTGGACCTGCAGCGTGTCGGTGGGGTAACCGAGTGGATGAAGGCGGCCACTCTGGCCCAGGCCTGGAACATACCCGTGGCCAGCCACCTGTTCCACGATTTCTCCGTTCACCTGATTGCGGCTATCCCGAACGGTCTGGTGGTGGAGTACATGCCGTGGTGGGACGCTATCTACCAGGAGCCGCCTCAAGTGAAGGACGGCTACATGAAGGTCCCGGACAAGCCGGGGTTGGGAGTAGAGCTGGCCCCCGAGGCTATCAAGAGATATCGAATAGCGTAGGCGAGGGGAAGCCGGCCCGGGTCTGGACGGTTCAGCCTATGGCGTTGTCCGGACTCAGTATGTTGTTAGGATCGAACAAGTGCTTGATTCCCTTCATCAACTCCCTGGACTTATCATCGAAGCAGAGGTCCAGCTCAGAAAGCCTGGTCTTCCCCATGCCATGCTCTCCGGTGACGACGCCGCCCAGGTTGATCGCCGCCTGATATATTTCCCTCTTCAGCTCCTCGAGGGTTCCCCTGTCCACGAGCTCGCTTTTGACCATGGGGTGCAGGTTTCCGTCTGCGGCGTGACCCACCACGGGGATAGTGGTGTCGAAGCGCTCTGCGATTCTATCTATCTCGTCCAGGATGGTGGCTATGCTGGCGGGAGGCACGGTGACATCCAGCGCGTCCGCCAGGGAGGGCTTAAAGGCTGTGTTTACCTCGCTGCGGATCTTGAGGATTTCCGCCTGCTCCTCTCTTCTCTCGGCAATGAGGGTGTCCACGGCACCGTATTTCTCGCAGATCTCGGATATCTGTTCGGCCTCGGAATATACGTCATCTTCGCTGGCTCCGACGAGAATCACTATCAGGTGAGCGCTTCCCTTGGCCGGCGGCCACTTCATGCCGAGGAAATCGGCGGTGGTTTCCATGACTTCGCGCTCGGTGTATTCAATGGCCATGGGTATCACGCCGCTCTGTAGTATCTTGGGGACAGCGCTTATGGCGGCATGGCGGTCGTCGAATGATACGATGAGCGTCGCGGTGCCGGCGAACTTGGGGTACAGGCGCAGGATGGCCTTGGTTATTATGCCCAGGATGCCCTCGCTGTCTATCAGCAGGTGCATCAGGTCGAGGCCGGTGTTGTTCTTCAGCAGCTTGCCTCCCATGGTCACTATCTCTCCGGTGGGGAGGACCACTTCGAGGCCTTTGACGT
>DAOUEN010000139.1:0-11012 GCA_034430415.1 Dehalococcoidia bacterium | reverse complement strand
GACCTTCATCAGGGATAGCTCTCTGGCTACAATGTCACCTTCGCCTATGTCGGAGACTCTGATGACGTTGATGAGCTTGTCCAGTTGCTTCCGGACCTGCTCCACGATGGTCGAGTCACCGTTGACGACCACGGTCATGCGCGATAGGCCGGGCTGTTCACTATGCCCCACGGCCAGGCTCTGAATGTTAAAGCCCCGGCGGCGAAACAGACTGGCCACCCGCGTCAGCACGCCGGGCTTATCTTCTACCAAGGCAACCAGGATATGTTCTGTATCAGGCATCGTGCTCTCCTTATCTAGTAGCTGCCTGCGGCCGCTGGCCTCGGCGTATGCAGAATCCGGCTCAGACTCTCTCCCGGTGCCACCATCGGGTACACGTTCTCCTCTGGCTCAACAAGAAAGTCGATGAGGAAAGGCCCCGGGCATTCCATTGCCTGCCTTATGGCCGGGACTACGTCGTCTCTGCGTTCCACCCTGGCGCCGGGAATGCCGTAGGCCTCGGCAACCTTGACGAAATCGGGATTCCACAGCTTCGTGTCGACGTAGCGACGTTCGTAGAATAGCTCCTGCCACTGCCTTACCATGCCCAGGTAGCCGTTGTTGATGATGGCTATCTTGACCGCCAGCTTCTCCTGCACCACGGTTGCCAGCTCCTGTATGGTCATCTGGAAGCCGCCATCACCAGCGACGCACCATACTACCTCGTCGGGACATCCCACCTTGGCTCCCACCGCTCCGGGGAGCTCAAATCCCATGGTGCCCAGGCCTCCCGAGGAGATGAGGCTGTTCGGCTTGTGGTATACGAAGTTCTGTGCTGCCCACATCTGGTTTTGCCCTATCCCCGGGACGATGATGGCATCGCCCTGCGTAGCCTCGTAGATTTGGCGGATGACGTACTGGGGCAAGAGCAGGTGGTCTTCCCTGATTTCCGCAGAGGGGTAGTCCCGCGTCCATTGGTCTAGCTGCGATAGCCACTCCAGGTGCTCGCCGCGCCTGACCTCCCGGTTCATCGCCCTTACCACAGTTCTCACGTCGCCGACTATGGGCACGTCCACCCGTACGTTCTTGCCTATCTCCGCCGGATCGATGTCGATGTGAACGACCCGAGCATGAGGAGCGAACCCTTCCGTGTTCCCTGTTGCCCGGTCATCGAACCTCATGCCGATGGCGACCACCAGGTCGGCGCTCTGTACTGCCATGTTGGCGCAGGCAGAGCCGTGCATTCCCATCATCCCGTAGTTGAGTACGTGGTCGCCGGGGAAAGCCCCGATGCCCAGAAGGGTACTGACGACCGGGATCTGTGCCTTCTCAGCCAGTTCCTTGAGTTCGTCGTAGGCCTGGGAGATGATCACCCCTCTGCCGGCCAGGACAAGCGGCCTCTCCGCTTCATTGATCAGCTGAGTCGCCTTCTCGATCTGGACGGAGTGCCCCTTTGAGACGAACTTGTAGCCGGCCAACTCAACCTTCTCGGGGTAGACAAACTCCACTTCCTCCTGCTGGACGTCCTTGGGGATATCGATGAGCACCGGCCCTGGCCTTCTGGTGTTGGCAATGTAGAAGGCCTCCTTGACCGTCTTTGCCAGCTCGCTGGTGTCGGAGACGAAGTAGTTGTGCTTGGTGATGGGAAGCGTAATGCCGGTGATATCCGTTTCCTGGAAGGCATCCTTGCCAATGAATGGCCTGCCCACCTGGGCGGTTATCGCTACCAGCGGAGAGGAGTCCATGTATGCGTTGGCGATCCCCGTCACCAGGTTGGTGGCACCTGGACCCGAGGTAGCCACGCATACGCCGACTCTGTGAGTGGCGCGGGCATAGGCATCGGCGGCGTGTGCCGCTGCCTGCTCGTGACGCACCAGGATGCGTCGGATCTGGGGGTACTGGTAAAAGGTATCGTAGATCGGCAGTATGGCGCCACCCAGGATGCCGAAAATAACATCAACCCCTTCCCTCAGCAGGCTTTCGCATAGAATCTGGGCGCCCGTCTTCTTCATGGCAAGTCTCCCCTTTCAGTATTCCCCTGGTCTTCTGTCCTTTTGCTGGCAAAAGAAAAATCCTCCCGACTGGGAGGCTTCTCTTTCTTTTGCTTCTTCCTGGCTTCTACATTGTCAGTTCTTAAGTTCCAGAGCCTCCCGGTCGCGCCTTGCGCGCAGGATAATGATAATAAGGCTAAGCACGAGTACCCGGGCGACTATGTACAACATGGTCTTCTATTCGCTTCCTGCGTTAAAGTACGAATTGTACAGACAGGCCATCAGATTTGTCAAGTAGCCTGGGGCCGTCAGGCCAACCTGACGCTCAGTCAGCCATCCAACTTGGGTGTCCATTGCCACATTCCGATGATGCGCAAGTGAGCTCACCCTACGCTTCTTCTATCTCCAGTATCCTGTCAATCCGGAAGGCCCTTTCCTCATTCCGCTTCATGCAGAATGCCCGCATACCAAGGTACTTCTTACCAGCGTATTCCATTTCTCCCACCGTCTCCGGCTTGACTATCCGCCTCGTCTTCTCGTCGTTGGGCTTGAGGTACACTATCTGCAATGCCGACTTATTCTCAATTGCTCTCTTAATCGTTTCAACTTTGTCGTTGACCGGATAGGACTGCTCTGCTTTCTCGTATTGGTACTTTGTCAGGAAATCCACTACCTTGTAATCGGTCCAGATGTGTTTCTTTAGGACAGGCCTCTTCAACACAATACCGTCCAGCGTAGTACACCGGCTCAATGCCACGTAGACCTGCCCATGAGAAAACGTCCCTCTCCCAATATCAATGACCACCTTATCAAAGGTCTTCCCCTGGCTCTTGTGGATAGTTACCGCCCAGGCCAACATCAGCGGATACTGTTTGAACTTGCCGGTGACCTCCGACTGTAATTGCCCTCCTTCGACGAAGAACCTGAAAATTTCCCATGTATAGGGGGTAATCTCTACGTTTGTACCGTGAGCCAGTTCGGCGATGAGGACGGTTTCCCCGTTTGTGTCCCGGGTTATGTCGGTAATCTTCCCGATGCTGCCATTGACCCAGCGACCGTCGGCGTCGTTATTTACCATCATGATCTGTGCCCCAACCTTGACGTCAAGGTCGATCGCCGTAGGCAGGGACTTTGCACCGAACTCTCCTTCGATGCTTGCAGGGAGGGTATACAGTCTACCTTCTAGTTTTGCCAGCCGCTGCCCATTGATCTGTTCTGCGAGCACGTTGGTTGTAGTCAGACAAACGTAGAAGTCGTTCGGAGGCGGTTCGAATTGCGGCATATGTCTTTGGTTGAGAAGCTCTAACCCGTCTTCGGCAATCGAATTGTTCCGGATAGAATTGAGCAAGTTGAGGAACTGTTCATCATGCTGCCGGTAAACCTTCTCCAACTCTATGAATTCCATTTCGAAGGAATCGAATGCTTTCGCACTATAGAAGTACCCGGTCTCGTATAGTGACTTGAGGACTACCTTTTCAGTTCCAGCAATGACGGGCGGCAGTTGGTAGAGGTCGCCGAAGAAGATCATTTGAATGCCGCCGAAAGGGCAGCCTCCACTCGGCCCATTCAGCCGCAGGAATTTGTCCACACAATCGAGCAAATCAGCTCTCACCATTGAGATTTCATCAATGACAATTGCATCCAGGTTCTTGTAGATATTCTTTCTGTCATCGCCGGGACGGACTCTCCTGACCCGGTCAAGGGTGATGTTGGGCTTGAACCCGAAGAAGGAATGGATAGTCTGCCCTTTGACATTAAGAGCAGCGACACCTGTGGGAGCTAAAACCGCCACTCTTTTCCCGGTGGTGTTGCGGAAATAGCTCAGCAGCGTCGATTTACCTGTACCTGCCCGACCTGTGATGAAAACACCTCTATCGGTATGTTCCATCATGTCCAGGGCTTGCCTGAATCGATCGTTCAGTTCTATTGACGGTTGTTCGCGTCCCTTTCGGGCCTGCTTCCTGATGGTGGGCCTATCCTTCTTTGCTGCTACTGTCACCTATGCTAACTCCAACGAGAGCTTGGTTCGGAAACCCCGCTTTCTGGTCTACCCCAACCGGAATGACTCGGCGGAGCAGCCGGGCATGAGCCCGGGAATCGTTGTAGTCACGAAGCCCATGAGCGTCAAAGCGGCGTCGAGCCCACCTGACGTTGAGTTGGTCGGCGGCTTCCGTCTCTCCTTCCGCCATGCTAGCTGACAAAGGGGGAGGGATGTTCCTGGAATGGATGGGTCCTCAGTATCAACGAGAAGAGGTAGGGGTAGTTGGACTGCAAGTGCTCGGCATAGCCCAGCCATTCGCTGGCTAGGTGGTCGTACATCCTCTGGATATCACCGGCGATGTGCGCCAGGTCTTCTTCGCTTAGATGGCTCAGTGACGGCCTTGCCTCGAGCTCCTCACCGAGATGCGTGAGTGCCCAGAGCAAATCGGTAAAACGGTCGTTCTCCAGCAGCCCCGGGTTCTCCAGCAACGTGAGAAGAAACCCCCTCCTGCCCGACAGGAACTCTCTGAGCTGTCCCAGGTCCAGGTTGTGGCAATCAACATCAACTGGCAGGTGATACGCAAAAGCGGCTGCTTTCTGAAACTCCTTCCTTGTCCAGGCTGCGGTAACGTTAAGGTGCTGGGAAATCTCTTCCTTGTTGCGGAAATGGTCGAGAAGACTCTGGAGCAGATGGGTCCCGATTTCGCTGAAGAAAGCGCCCACCACCATATTCAGCTTTTGCAGCTTGGCTTGTGTCTCCCGGCGAGTCAAGGTCCGTTCGATTATCAGTACCACGAGCAAGACCTCTAAGGGCAGGAAAGCCAGGTCGCCGACCATGTAAATGAGGATATGATGGACATCACGGAATAGCAGGTAATGAAGGACGTAGAAGGCCCCGGAAAGCAGGAGGAATATGGCAGCCAGGGTAAGAACAAAAGAGTTGCGTTTCAGCAATGGACGGAACCTCGATTCTTTCGATATTAGCACATCTGAGACCCGGTGCGCAGGTCTGCGGAAAGCGGGCCTGACACCGTTTCTGCATGCCCGGCGGGGCGGGGGGGGTTAGCATGGTGTTGCGGAAAGCACCATCCTATTCCCATATCGAGAAGGCGGTAGGGTGGGAGAGGTGGGGATATTACGTGAGGTGCCTTTTCTTTGTCAAGTCGTTTCTGTTATGTAGGGATCCGAACCTGGATTGGCTGGCCTAGCTGTTCGACCCTCCCCCTCTCTGAGCTTGTGGCCTGTGCTGTACGGCGATGCCCTTGAACGCAGGCTCGGTATAGCTGCTCCATCAACTGAGGAGCTGATTTCTTCTAGATTGGGCGCTATTTTTGCCTCTGTCAACGCCCGATGACATCGACAGCGGCCCGGGAGCGCCAGATAACCCGGACGCATAATCAGCCGGCGGCTTCCGCCTTTCCGTCCGTATCTGAATCGGGCAGTCACACTGTGTCGGTTATCCTGCTCAGGTGGTGCCGCCTGCCGCGGCGCAGTCAGCCATAACGTGCAGCCTGCTTGAGACTGGTTGAGGTTGCGTGGTCGGTCGGAATCGATACAGAGAGGATGATATTGGCAGGGGTTAGGTGGGTCGTGTGAGGCAAGTAATGCAGCGGCCCTCAGCGAGGCCTATTCCTGGGATAACAGGAGGGTGCCCCTGGAAGTGCATCTGAAGGGATCCAATCAATCCGGCAGTGCTTTACCGCCAGGACCTACTTCCATCCGCTGAAATGCTCACCGAGATCACCCGCCTCGCCCGCCTTGCCTAGCTCTGCACCACACTTGGGGCAGAAGCAGTTCCCCTGTTTGCCGAGCTTGTCAGCCGCGGTAGCAGCGCAGCCAAAGCAGACCGCTGTTCCGCACTTGCTGCAGCCCACTCTCACCTTCTGCATCGCGTTGAAGTCAATCTTGTCCATCATGGTCTTTGGTTCGTAGAACGCAGTTCCACACTGTGCGCACTTACTCATTGTCTTGCCTCACTCCTTCATATCGTTTCACGTGTTCGGTCTTCAGATTAGTTCTCTTATGAGGTTTTGTCAACACGTTGTACTCGCCCCTGTGATGCAACGGTCAGGACTTGGGTTAGCTAGTGAAGCCATTCAACCCGCGCCCCCGCTCTGCACTTATGGCTTGTACTGTACGGCGATGCCCGTCTCTATCAGGTGCTACGATAGGATTCTGAGAGAAATCAGCGAGAGAAACCAGGCAGAGAGCGATTAGGAGGAGGGCTCAACAGGCGGTTGTCCTGAATTCCGGGGCCACCTCAAGGCCCACTATCGTCGACAACTGAGATACATACAGATTGCGCCGCAAGCCGCTACGTTCAGCGATTCCGTCTTCTGCCCCACTGTGGCTAGTCTCAACCTGTGATCGGCCATGCCAAGCAGCGAGTTCGAAAGGCCAGAGCCCTCGTTGCCCAGTGCAAGCAGGAGCTTGTCCCGGCATTGAAGAACCGAGGTGTCTTCCGAGCCACCGAGGTCTGCGGCAACGAGGCAGTACCCACGACGTTTCAGTTCCTCCACAAGCTCCAGGTAGCGAGAGGTCCTTCTGCTCCATAAGGACAACACTGTGCCAGCAGTTGACTGAACGCATTTTGGAGAAAGGGGGTCAGCGCAGTTGTCCGTAAGGATAACCCCCGAGAAATCAAAGGCTACGGCGGTGCGGATGAGAGTGCCCACATTTCCCGGGTCTTGAACGTCCTCCAGCAGCAGGATGTTGCCACCAGCGTCGTCCGGCAGTTGGTCCGAGTACGTATCCAGAGGCAGACGGACGACAGCAATGGTTCCTTGTGGCGTCTTCGTGGAGGAGATAGAGGCCAGCTGGCTATTAGTGCTAATCCGCCGGGGGTATTCGTGGCAAGGAGCAGATGGTTCCTCCGTGGATACAATCTCAATTATCTCATCCGGACTGCTATTGACTATCTGCTTGATGGCCCTGTCCCCTTCAACGAGGAATGCTCCGGCTTTCAGCCGCCCCTTTCTTGTGGCAAGACTCCTGTACCACTTGATAGGCTTCAGCGCAGCGGTCCTGTCATCGGGTAGGAGGAACACAGTATCTTCACCTTCTCTTCAGCAGTGATGCCGTGATTGGTTGAGATTGCCCGGTCAGTCGGAATCGGGGCGAGAACGGTGATAGTGGCAGAATTTCGGGGGTCGTATGAAGGGAGTATAACGCGGCTTGCCTCAGGAAGGGCCATTTCTTGGGATAATGAGATGGTGCCTCAGGAATCGCACCATAGACATTCATAGTGCAGCCATTGTAACACCCTTTCATAAGTCATGTGTCACCTATCTATCTTAACGAGATCACAGCGTGTACCCGCTCCTGTGATGTAAGGGTCCGAGATTGCATTGGCTGGCCAAGCCATTCAACCCGCACCGCTGCTCTGAGCCTATGGCTTGTACTGTACGGCGATGCCCTGCTCTATCAGGTGCTGGATCTCCGCTTCGCTGTAGCCCAGCTCCCGCAGTACTTGAGAGGTGTGCTCGCCTAGCTGAGGGGTCTGGAGCCTTGTTTGGGGCAGCTCACCCGAGACCATTATCGGCGTCCGGACCGTCTTGACCCGCCCTTTGCCGGGATAGTCCCACTCCTCAATTAACCGGCGGAGCTGTATCTGGGGGTCCTGGCTGACCTGGCTCACGTCCAGGAGACGGCCGCAGGGAACGCCCACTGCCGCCAGCCGGGACTCCAACTCAAGGCTGCCGTACTGTCGGCAGACCTCGCCTACCTTGTCGGTCAACTCCTCGCGGTGCTGCCGCCGTCCTTCGCCGGTGAAGTAGCGTGAATCACCGGCCAGGTCGTCCAGTCCCAGGGCCTGGCAGAAGGCGAACCAGAACTTGTCCGTGGAGGCCCCGATCCAGACGGGAGTGTCCTTGGTGTCAAAAGCCTGAAATACCGCCCACGTAGCATGTCCTGACCCCACCCGCTCCGGAAGCTTCCCGGTGATGGAGTAGTGAGTGAGGTAGTAGCCCATGGCCACAACGGCGCTGTCGAGCAGGCTGACCTCGATTCTCTGCCCTTTGCCCGTCTTCTCCCGCTCCATCAGGTAGCCCAGGATGGCGCAGGTGGCGTAGAGGCTGGCGGTCATATCAATCAGAGAGGTAACCTGTCTCACCGGCTTTCCTTCAGCCTCCCCTGTGGCTGTCATGATGCCCGACATAGCCTGCACCAGCGGGTCGTAGGCCGGACGCTGGCTGTAAGGTCCGCTCTGTCCGAAGCCGGACACCGAGCAGTATATTATTCGCGGATTTAGCCTGTTCACCTGCTCATAGCCTAGGCCGAGCCTGTCCACGGTGCCGGGAATAAGGTTCTCCACGAAAACGTCAGCCCGGCTGGCCAGTTTCAGGGCCACTTCCTGCCCCTCCTTCGTTCTAAGGTCCAGGGCCATGCCCCGTTTGTTGCGGTTCATAGCCAGTAGTATGGCCCCATCTATGGCGTAGCGGTAATGCTCTCCCTGGGGTGGCTCAATCTTGACCACGTCAGCGCCCATATCACCTAGAATCATGCTGCCAAACGACCCGGCGATGACCGAAGTCAAATCAACAACCTTCACTCCCTGCAACAGGTTCATGACAACCTCCTATGAGCGAGACATTGCTCTCGAGAGCTATCATAGCAGCTAATCTTCTCCCCTGTCTGCCGCGGGACCCGCCCCACAGCGTTTGACAGGTAGCTGCCTCAGTCTGTATCCTGCCTTTTTGGAGGATGATATGAAGATCCACGAGTATCAGGCCAAGTCCTTGCTCGCTCAGTACGGAGTTCCCATCCCCAGGGGCGACGTGGCCAGAACGCCCGAGGATGCCAGGAGAATCGCTGAGCAGATTGGCGCCCGGGTGGTGGTCAAGGCGCAGATTCACGGCGGCGGACGTGGCAAGGCAGGCGGTATCAAGACTGCGAAGACGGCAGTGGAGGCGGAGGAGGCGGCCAGGAGCCTCCTGGGAACCAGGCTGGTCACGCATCAGACGGGGCCCGAAGGCTTGCCGTTGAATGCTGTTCTGGTGGAGGAAGCCGTTGAGGCTGAAAGAGAGCTTTATCTCAGCGTCCTGATAGATACATCAGCAAGCGTGCCCGTCATGATAGCCAGCGAGGCGGGAGGAATGGAGATTGAAGAGGTGGCAGCCAAATCCCCGGGCAAGATACTCAAACAGCGTATCGGCCCGGTCACCGGGTTGCTGTCATATCAAGCGCGGAACCTCGCCTACGGTATGCACGTGGCTCCCGAACAGGTCAGGCCGGCCACTCAGATAATGGCTGGCATATATCAGCTGTTCCTCCAGGAGGACTGCTCCCTGGTCGAAATCAACCCCCTGGTTGTCACGGCCGACGGAAGGCTGCTGGCGGTGGATGCCAAGGTGAACTTCGACGACAACGGGCTTTCCCGCCACCCTGAAATCGCTGCGCTGCGCGACGCCTCACAGGAGGACCCTCTTGAGGTGGAAGCGACGAATCTCGGGGTGAACTATGTGAAGCTCGATGGCAATATAGGGTGCATGGTCAACGGCGCCGGCCTGGCAATGGCCACTATGGACTTGGTGAAGTTGTGGGGAGGCGAGCCGGCAAACTTCTTGGACGTTGGGGGAGGGGCGAGCGAAGACCAGGTTGCCGGCGCGCTCAAGATACTGCTGTCCGACCCCAAGGTCAAAGCGGCGTGGGTTAACATCTTCGGCGGTATTCTCAGATGTGACCTGGTGGCCAGGGCGATAGTGCGGGTGTTGCAGGAAACGGAGCTTGGAGTCCCATTTGTCGTCAGGATGAACGGGACTAACCTGGAAGAAGGCATGCGCCTTCTGAAAGAGTCGGGGCTGAACATAATCTTTGAGTCAAACTTGACTGAGGCGTCAAAGAAAGCCGTAGCGGCCGCCGAGTCAGCCGGGGAGGGAACTTGATACTCGTCAATGAAAAGACGCGCCTGGTTGTCCAGGGTATCACGGGCAGGGAGGCGACCTTCCACACCGAGAGGGGCATCGAGTACGGCACCAATGTCGTCGCCGGCGTCACGCCAGGTAAAGGGGGAACTACCTGGGGAGAGCGGGTGCCGGTCTTCAACAGCGTGGAACAAGCGGTGGAAAAGACGGGGGCGAACGCCACCCTGATCTTCGTCCCCGCCGCTTTTGCCTCCGATGCCATAATGGAGGCGGCCGACGCCGGGATAGAGGTCATTGTCTGCATCACGGAGTTCATTCCAGCCCTCGAGGAGGTTACCTGGCACTATCACCTTCGTGGGAAGAGGGCAACTGTCATAGGGCCGAATTGCCCTGGTATCATCTCGCCGCCGGGAAAGTGCAAGGCGGGCATCATACCCGGCCGGATCACCATGCCCGGCAGTGTCGGCGTGGTGTCGCGGAGCGGCACCTTGACCTATGAGGTGGTGACTCAGCTAACGGAGCAGAACCTGGGGCAGTCCACGTGCGTGGGGCTTGGCGGCGACCCTCTTCCGGGCAGCAACTTCGTTGACCTGCTGAAGCTTTTCCAGGCCGATCCTGACACGAAAGCGGTGGTGCTTATCGGCGAGATTGGAGGGACGTATGAGCAGGATGCAGCCGAGTTCATCAAGAGCAATATGACCAAGCCGGTCACAGCCTTCATCGCTGGGACTGCTGCGCCTCCCGGCAGGCGGATGGGGCATGCCGGCGCTATTATCACCGGCAGCGCAAGCCGGGCTTCAGAAAAGGTGAAGGCCCTTTCCGCAGCCGGTGTAACCGTGGTTGAGAACCTTGGCGAGATCGGCGTAGCTACCAGGAAAGGGCTGGAAGATAAGAACCTGCTCTAGGTGAGCGGAAGCTACACCTTCCGCTGATACCTGGCTTTTCCCTCTTCGTAAAGGTCTCCGCCATAGATGTCGTCTACCACGGTGACCGGGAAGTCTTCCACCTCGAGGCGGCGAAGTGCCTCGGCGCCCAGCTCTTCGTAGGCCACCACTTCCGCCTTTTTGATGCTCTTGGAGATGATGGCTCCGGCGCCGCCTATGGCTCCCAGGTACACTGCCTTGTGCTTCACCATGGCATCCCTGACCGCTTTGGACCGCAGGCCCTTGCCGATCATGCCTTTCAGGCCCTCGGCTATCAG
>DAOUEN010000138.1:0-2717 GCA_034430415.1 Dehalococcoidia bacterium | reverse complement strand
AGTTCCGGCCACAGACTCGGCCTGATTTGGTCAAGATGTGTGTGGCAACCGGCGTTTGTGTGGCAAAGCGTTATGGTATAGTATCGCCAATCTTATTGCTGGAGGTGAGCAAATGATAAAGGCTCTAAAGGTAACGATGACTGTTTGGGGCGCGATAGCAATTGTGTTCGGTCTAATGTACATCATCAACCCTGTCCACGTGGCCGAACGAGCTGGTTCTGGACAACTCGCCGACTCCGTACGATGGTTCATGGCTTTTAGTGGTGCTATCTTCATTGCGTCCGGTACCTGGGCCATAGTCGCCGCGCGAGACCCAATACGGCATATTATCTGGGTCAAGTTTGAAATAACGAAGACTCTACTTGTCGTGGCTGTGACCGTAGGCTCAATCATCCAGGGGTATGTTAACTTCAGCCAGGCTGGTCCGGTGCTTATCTTATTCGCTGTCTTCGCGGTGGCTTTTCTCGCCCTTTATCCCCGGCGCGCACTACGTGGTACATAGCAGGTGCCGGCCGACAAAACATAAACTTGTTCAACGGCCGTGATGGGGATGGGCGACCCTGCATCCGCTTCCGCTCCCATCGGTAGGCTACAACCGCCGGTCTTACTGCGCCTGGTGTGCAGCCGTTCGGTAAACAGGCGCCTCTCGACATCGCCTCTGAAGTCCGCAATACCCTCTCGCGCCAGGACGGTTTGCAATCACTTTCGATGTATGGTAACCCTTAGTAAGGTCGGCGAGGTATGAAGATATGGGGATGCTAGACTCCTTCAAGCGGGATGCTGAAAAGACCGACGTCGAAAAGATGACGGCCAGGAGAGACGTTAAGGGCTTGATGAAGGCCCTGAGACATGAAGATAGCACCGTCCGGACGAGAGCAGCACAGGCTCTCGGAGAGATGGGAGACGCGAAGGCTGTAGGTCCGCTGGTCCAGGCCTTGAGGGATGATTACTATGATGTTCGAGCGAGAGCAGCCTACGCCCTGGGGAAGATGGGAGATGCCGGGGCTGTGGGTCTGGTCATTCAGGCGCTGAAACATGAAGACGCTGTTGTTCGGGCGAGAGCAGCGGAGGCTCTTGGAAAGATAAGAGACGCAAAGGCCGTAGGTCCACTAATTCAAGCCTTGAGGGACAAAGATGAGAAAGTTCGGGCGAGTGCAGCCTACGCTCTCGGAGACATAGGAGGTGCAGGGGCTGTAGCTCCACTGGTCCAGGCCCTGAATGATGAAGGCGTTTTCAGGGAAGGGCATGGGATACCGATAGGCGTTCGAGGTGCAGTAGCACCGGCTCTCGCCAGGATAGGAGAACCGGCGATTGAACCGCTCATTGGAGTCATACTGGAGAAGTCGGGAGACACTCAGGACAAGAGCATAATGACGCTGTACAACGTCATGGATGCGATACCTGCTGATGACGTGCAGGGGGTCGTCGAACGGCTCAAAGTCGAAAGAGCAATCGAACCCCTTATCGAGGCGCTGCGAAGACAGGACATTCAGCAAGATGCCGACATACCAGGAGGTCCCAGCGGCAGCCTGGGTCTTCCTGCCTGTATTATGCGCCTCTTCGACATGACAAGGGATGAAAGAGCGGTTGAACCGTTGATACAAATACTCGAAACCAGAGAGGCTGCATCCGGCTCGACTATGGAAGCTGGAAGGGCCCTGGCGAACATCGTGCCCCATCTTTGCAGACTCGGGAAACTCGATCCCGGCACAGTTTCGAGGGCGGTGGCGGCATTGGAGGAAACGCCGTTGAAATGGGCTGTTGGAGAGATAGGCATGGCAACCGGAAACGCCGAGCTATTACTGGCAGGGCTGAAAGACGCTTCCTATTCCAAAGAAGAGACCAGGCGATACGCCAGGGCCCTCGAAGAGACCGGGGATAAGAGGGCAGTCAGACCTCTGCTTGAAGTGGCTGTGAAATACCTAAAGGAAGCAGAGCCCTCCCCACAGGCAACGGAAGCGAGAAGTGAGGAGCTGGAGGAAATGATACTTCGTGGTGAAACGGCACTGGCCGGTGCAGCGGTGGAGCTGGTGAACACGGCGATACGCATCGCTCCCGAAGAGGCTTATCGCCAAGCCCTGGAATATGGCAACGCATATATACTGAAGCTTGCAGGCGAGGCACTCGGGAAAACTAAGGACGGGAAGGAGTGATTGGACCGCCGGCAGCCGCGCCAGCTGCTTTTTCGTATCCGAGGTATTGACAAGCCACTCGCCAGGGAGTAATGTGTCACCGCACAGCGCGAAGTGACTGATGTTCATCTCGCGCTGCTGTGAGGAGATGGTGGGATGAAGCAGCGGCCCGGGAAGCATCTGCCGAAGTTGCGGCCCCCCGGGCCGCTCTTCTTCTGTCCCCACATAGGCAGCCGTGCTGTTGAAGCTATCAGGAGACCGAAGTGAAACGGCTGGCATTCCTTGGATTAGCTTTCGTCCTGGCGTTGGCCGTCCCTACCCTGCCGGCGTGCCAGGAATCGCATGAGTCGCCGGAGGCCCCCTCTGAGCAGAATCACGATGACGGCGATGGTGAGGGCTATGAGCAGGGGTATGACGCCGGCTACGCGGAAGGTTGGGAGGACGCGTTTGCCCTGGGTCAAGATGTTGGATATGAGAGGGGCTGCCAGGCACACGGCGAATCGCCATCAGCAACGGAGCCGACACACTACCTCTACGTGGGAAGCGTCAACAGCGATGTCTACCATTACCCCTATTGCGGGTACG
>DAOUEN010000137.1:0-26241 GCA_034430415.1 Dehalococcoidia bacterium | reverse complement strand
GTATTCTTTCTTAGTGCTCGGTACGTTCTGGGGCTGCGTCTCAAGCCAAAGGTCTTCCAGGTTGATGAGAACCAGCCGAGCTTGGCTGGCAGCCAGAAATGATAAGCATGCCTTGAGAACAGCCGCGATATCATTCTCTGCTCCTTGGAGCCAATCCCTATCCTGCAAGAAAGTCACCAAAGCTCTTTTCAGGCTGAGGAGCCTACTTCTCTCCTCTTCTGCGCCTGCCTTGTCCAGGAGACCAATCCTCCTCCGTTCCTCAATATCCAGACCTTGCCAGAATGCAGCAAATGGAGGCATATCATGGGTATTAAGGCTGGCTACGGAGTTAGGTGAAACTGGAGGCAGGCATCTTCGCAGGTCAGAGGCAAGTTCGTAATGCACCACGTACATACGATGGAGGTCGTGCCTCCTCATAGCCGGCCTTACGTATGAGGGTACCGTGCCCAGGTCTTCGCCGACAATGATAGCCTTGTGGCGATGTGACTCTAGGGCCAGTATGGCGTGGAGTTCCTCGGAGTGGTAACGTACATAGACCCCATGCTCGGCCTCCAATCCCTGCGGAATACAGAATAGCCGGTGAAGGCCCATGACGTGGTCGATACGAAGTATACTGGCACAGCGAAGGTGATGGCGCAGGCAGGCAATTATGTAGCGGTAACCTTGTTGCCGGATTTTTTCCGGATGCAGCGGCGGGAATCTCCAGTTCTGCCCCTTGGCAAAGACCGCGTCTGGCGGCGCACCAGCCGAGATATCTGGCATGAAGATGTCACGCTCACGCCACACATCGTAGCCGTCGGGGTGGACACCCAGTGGAAGGTCTAGATACAGTTGGACACCTTTGTCTCTGGCCTCTTCTGAGACACTTGCTAGTTGCTGATGGGCCAGCCACTGTACGTACAAGTGGTAACGCTTGTTCTCCTCGTCGTAATCGCGTTCGGTCAAGTTACCCTCTCGAAGGGACTGCGGCCAGAACCGCCACGAATCGCGCCGGTTTTCACACGCTGCCCGGAAGCGAGCGTAGTCCTCAACCAGCGGATCTTCCTCAGTGAAGCGATGAAGTTCCTCAAGTCGGTTGGATGCTTCAGCAAATAGGCTCCGACAGAGCTCTTTGAGAACCTGACGCTTCAATGCCATCTGTCGCTGATAATCTACCAGATGTGAGCTACGGAGAGCCTTAAGCTCATTCTGAAATGACGGTGATCCCAGGAGAGCCTGTGCTGAAGGTGACTCCTTGAGCTCTGAAACCGCGTTGATGTCCAGATAAAACTCATTCCATAATAGGCGGCTGGCAGGGAGATAAGGACTGGGTTCAGAGAGCCTGTCCAAGAAGGTGGCCAATAGTGGTAGGGTAGCTACCACACTACCGCCCATTCCAGCGACCCATGCTATTAAAGCCTGGAGGTCCGAGAAGTCGCCACTTCCCCAGCTGTTTTCTGAATGCAAGGCATGTAGGGGAAGGAAGACACCAAAGCTCCGGTCCTCCAATTCTACTGGAGGGGTATAGGTGTTATGCGGACACGAAACGATCGTACTTTCTTCCTGTCTTCCCTCCAGCTCCAAGGTGAGACGGTGATATCCCCAGGGTAACTGATTGGGCAACGTAAGCTGCTTGACCACATATGGCCTGCCTTCTACATTTGCGGCCTTTAACACTTCAAAGTCGGCACCATGCCACTCCCATCGCAGATGTTTGCCGGTCTCCAACTTCAAATGACATTTGAGATTAGCGTCAGATGCACTAAGGGGAAGGCGGATCTCCACGGGAAGTGACTCTCTATTCCAGGCCACGACGACCGGCTCTATCACTCGCTGCCACAGTACCTGTTGTAGTTCGCGCCACGCCGAGGGCACATCCCGAAGGCTCGCAACTGGGGCTCCCAATGAGCGGAGTACCGCCAATAAAGATTCCTCAGAGGCCTGCTGCCGATGGTGATTCACATCGTAGTAGGCTGTCTGAACACCGTAGAGGCGGGCTAGTTGATGGAGAAAGCGAGCACTCGAAAGAACACTCACTTCTCAGCCTTCTGTCTGGCTTTCTCCTCAGCCTCTTTAGACATCTCGTTAGGCTTTTGCGCTGCTTCGGCTATGATATCAGCTGGTTTCTCCAAAGCCTCTAACATCTGCAACATACCCTGAAGAGGCAGCCAAACCCAGTCCGGACGGTTGTTGAGTTCATAGTTCACCTCGTACATGGCTTTGTCAACAAGGTATGCATCCAGAACAACTTTTATGCCTTCCCGGCTCTGAGGCAATATGGGGATGTCTGCAGTGAATTGCAGGTAGGACTTCAGGAAGGTGGCGGAGACCCAAAGGTACCAAGCACACGCCCACTCTTCCAGCACTGGCAGGTCCTCCGGCCGGAGTACAGTTGACGCCTGACCGCGCAGGGCAATATAAGCAGCATAGTAAAATGAGCGTATCATGCCAGCAACATCCTTGAGGGGCGAGCGTTTGATCCGCCGCTCTCCCAAGCGTCGTGCCGGTTCCCCTTCAAAGTCGATGATGACGAAGTCGTTACCGGTATAGAGAACCTGCCCCAGATGGTAGTCGCCATGGCAGCGTACACGCATTCCGGTAATCTTTCGCCCAGTTAAATCTTGGAAACGTCCCAAGATGGTATCCTCGAGTCTGAGAACCTTTCGGGCATCTGCTTTTGCCTCATCGGGAAGTTGCTTTAGACGTTCACGCAATAATTGCAGAACTTGAGAAGCGAATCCCCTCATCCCGTGACAAAGAGACCGCTGGTAGGTCACTGAGAACGGCTCAGGAACAAAGTTCGGGTCGTCTCTAGCTGAGGCTAGTGCTAAGTGGAGTTCGGCAGTCCGTTGACCCAAAAGCTGAGCGGAGACCAGGTATTCACCTATGGTATCCTGGGCTATCGCAGGGAGACTCTGGTCACTTATGTCCACCAAAGAATTCCCATGAGGTAGCGGTGCTTCTGCCCCTGGATGTGCCAGCACTCTCTCAAAGTAGCGCCCTAGAGAATCCAAAGTATAGCCCCAGCCGTCACCCTCGTTATGCACATACCCGTGAAGGATACCTATGGTTACTGGCTCACCCTGCCTCCGACTGCGGTACTCAAGAACTCCAGCTACTGGAGGCACATTGGGAAAGGGTTCCTTTTCAGTAAGAAAGCGTCCGATATCGAGTTCAGGGCTCACCCCTTCCTCCAGACGACGAAAGACCTTCAACTTGAACCGATCCCCGTACACTACCGAAGTGTTAGCCTGCTCTCCTTTGAGGAGGGTGGATTCCAGGGTTTCCTGAGCTGTTCCGCGTATCTCGCGAAATACCGTCCGGGTGTGAGAGGCGACGAGTTCTCCCTGCTCTCCCTTAAAGCGGCGACCCCGCGCCATGGCCTTAAGTAGGACACTGTGGAAACCTTGTTCAACCAGGGCATCGTAAATGAGCCCATCCCTTTCGCCATCTTTGTCCCTCAACTTCAGATGGGCGACAACAGCTTGAGGTAACTCATCGAAGACCTGGCTTGCCCGTTCTTCTGAAGCAAAGGTGATAGGGACGAGGTAGTTCTCGGGTTCGCCCTCGGAGTACTCTACGCTGACGAGGATCAGGTGAGCCACCGCCATATCATAAGGTACAGCAATGACGTCCTGTATCTTTGCTGAGCGGGTTTGTCGGGCCTTGCCACCAAACCAACGCTGTTGCCTTATGTAGCTTAACAGCGTTGCTTCCAGCATGGGCTTTCTCCGACGCTTGTACAGGTCCTTCCATTCCCCTGCCAAAGCCAGAGTCGGCAACAAGACCTCCCCCGGTCTAGTCTGCAAGGCAATCTGCTCTGGCTGCCGGAGTTCTATGGAAAACCAGTAAAATGCATATGGACCGAGGGTGATGAAGTACAACGCTTCTCCGATTCGGGGAAACTCCGCCTGCCCGAAAACTTCAACAGGCACCTTCCCATCAAATTCAGCAAGATTAAGGCTGGTATGCTGAACTGAACGCGAAAGGTTGGCGACCACCAACACGGTCTCGTCCTCGTAGCGGCGGACGAAAGCCAGTACCTTTCGATTCTCCGGGTATAGGAACTCGAGGCTCCCGCGGCCAAAGGCTTTGTAGTGTTTTCTCAAGGCGATGAGATGCTTCATCCACCACAGGAGAGAGTCTGGGTTATTCTGTTGGGTCTCCACATTGATGGCTTCATAGTGATACTCAGGATCAATGTTGACAGGCAGGTATAGTCGTTGAGGGTTGGTGCGGGAGAAGCCCGCATTGCGGTCAGCACTCCATTGCATCGGAGTGCGGACGCCGTTGCGATCGCCTAAATAGAAGTTGTCTCCCATGCCAATCTCGTCTCCGTAGTAAATCACCGGAGTTCCGGGGAGCGAAAAGAGAAGTCCGTTCATCAGCTCGATTTTCTTGCGATCGTTGTTGAGAAGTGGGGCTAGGCGACGACGGATCCCAAGGTTGAGTCGAGCCTGAGCATCATGAGCATACACACGGTACATGTAATCTCGCTCTTCGTCAGTAACCATCTCCAGAGTCAACTCATCATGGTTACGGAGAAAAAGAGCCCACTGGCAAGTCTCCGGAATCGGAGGTGTATGCTGGAGGATGTCAATGATCGGAAAACGTTCTTCCATGCGGATCGCCATAAACATGCGGGGCATAACTGGAAAGTGATAGGCAATGTGGCACTCGTCTCCCTCACCAAAATACGCCACGGCGTCCTCAGACCACTGGTTTGCTTCCCCCAGCAACATGCGGTTCTTAAACCGGTCATCCACATGGCGACGCAGTTCCCTCAGGAAACTGTGCGTCTCCGGTAGGTTTTCACAGTTAGTACCTTCCCGCTCATAAAGGTAGGGTATTGCATCCAGGCGAAGTCCAGAGACACCTAAACCGAGCCAGAAACTCACCACCCGCAGGATTGCCTCTCGTACTAGAGGACTATCGAATTTGAGGTCGGGCTGGTGCGAGTAGAAGCGGTGCCAGTAGTAGGCGTTGGCTACCGGGTCCCATGTCCAGTTCGATGACTCAAAATCTTTAAAGATGATGCGGGCCTCTTTATATTTATCCCGTGTGTCACTCCAGACATAAAAATCACGCCCCTGGCTTCCAGAAGCTGCCCGCCGTGCCCGCTGGAACCATGGGTGCTGGTCTGACGTATGGTTGAGGATTATTTCGTTAATTACGCGAAGGCCGCGATAATTGGCTTCCTTGAGGAAAACCCTGAAGTCACGAATCGTCCCGTATGTGGGATGGACACTGGTGTAGTCCGAGACATCGTAGCCGTCGTCCTTGAATGGAGAAGGGTAGAATGGAAGGAGCCAGATGGCGGTGACCCCCAGATCCTGAAGGTAGTCCAGCTTCTGGGTGAGTCCTGGGAAGTCGCCGATGCCATCGCCGTCACTATCATAGAAAGCGCGGACGTGAAGCTCGTAGATGACAGCGTCCTTGTACCACAGGGGGTCACCATCTCGCCAGAAGTATCTTTTGTCACCGGTTGCCATATTGATAACCTCTTGTACGCATTGTACTACAGTTGTTTCTCGTGATAATCCACCTGGTGTATGCGGAAGATATGGGCTGGCATATTTTGGGGATCAAGCTCCACGTAGTTCTGCGAACCCTGCCACTGGTAGCTAGCATCCGCCAGAAGGTCATGCACTTCATAGGGTTGGCCGTGGTCAAGCCCCAATTCCTCAAGGGAAAGGCCTACCCATCCAGACTGTTTGTATCGGTAATCCAGGTTCACCACAACCAACATAATGTTGGCAAGGTCTTCAGTTTGCTTGCTATAGCAAATAAGCTGGTCATTGTCTACTGAATGGAAGCGCAGGCTTAAGTCGTTGTGAAGGGCAGGGTTTTCCCTGCGAATGCGATTCACCCGGGCGATAAAATCCTTTAGGCTGTTGGGGCTCTCGATATCCCAGTGCTTCAGCTCATATTTTTCTGAGTCCAGATATTCTTCGCTTTCCCTGTCTTTACGATGATTCTCGCAGAGCTCAAAAGCAGGGCCATAAATTCCGTAATTGGCTCCAAGAGTCGCCGCCAGTACCAGCCGTGTCATAAATGCGGGTCGTCCACCATCTCTAAGATAGTCGCTCAGAATATCAGGGGTATTCGGCCAGAGGCTAAACCGAAAGAACTCCCGTACATCAGTCTGGGTCAGCTCGGTGAAGTACTGGGTGAGTTCCCACTTGACGTTGCGCCAGGTGAAATAGGTATAGGACTGGCTGAAGCCCAGCTTGGCTAGCTGATACATAATCTTGGGCCGAGTGAACGCCTCAGCTAAGAAGATAACTTCAGGGTAATCAGCTTTGACCTTACTAATCAGCCACTCCCAAAAAGCGAATGGCTTAGTATGAGGATTATCCACTCGGAAGATGCGAATTCCCTGGTCTATCCAGAAAAGAATGATGCTCTTCAATTCCTCCCAGAGTTCTTGCCAGTTCTCAGTGTCGAACTCCAGTGGATAGATGTCCTGATACTTCTTGGGCGGATTTTCCGCATATTGCACTGTTCCATCCAGACGCCAGCGAAACCATTCTGGGTGCTGTTTCACATAGGGATGGTCAGGGGAGCACTGGAAGGCCAAATCAAGAGCGACCTCTATGCCGTATTCTTGTGCCTTATTCATGAACCTTCGGAAGTCTTCTAAAGTGCCGAGCTGAGGATGGACTGCCTTGTGTCCTCCCTCTTGTGCCCCAATGGCCCAAGGAGTCCCAGGGTCACCCGTCTTGGCAGTGGGATTGTTGTTCTTACCCTTCCGGCTTGCGTAGCCGATGGGGTGGATTGGGGGAAAATAGAGTACGTCAAAGCCCATCTCCGAGATATAGGGAAGGTGGGTCTCGCAGTCCTTGAAGGTGCCGTGGCGACCAGGCTCGGACATGCAGGAACGGGGAAACATCTCGTACCAGGTGCCGAAGCGTGCCTTTTCGCGGTCGGCTATCACTACAAGTTTTTTAGGATAAGTAACAGGAAACTGTCTGTCCGAGTGCTTGGCCATGGCTGCCGTCACCTTGTCGCCCAGCACCAGCTTAGCTTTGGCTGATACAGACGCCTCGGTCGAGCGGAGGGACTCTGCCCACTCGCGTATCTTTCTTGCCTCCCTGTCAGTAGCACGCCCTCTCGCTTCCTCCATGAGCTGAGCCCCTTCCATAAAGTCCACGGAGACATCTTGATCGGCCTCGACTTTTTTTGCTAATTTCTGTTGCCACGACTTGAATCGGTTAACCCACCCAATCAATGTGTACTGGTAGCGCCCCAGCTCGCTGACTACAAAGGAACCGCGCCAGCGGTCGTTGACTAGAAACTCCATGGGCACCTCAATCCAGCTGTTGTTACCTTCTTTGCGATACAGAAGGGCAGCGGAGAGAACATCATGGCCATCGGCGAAAATATCAGCCTCTACGACGACCTTGTCGTTAATGATTCGCTTGATGGGGAAGCGACCACTGTCAATCTCGGGTTCTACTCCCTCGATGACTATTCGTTTCCTGCTTTCTTCATGTTCCATCACTTTCGTACCACCTAGCTTTGCCTGACAAAGGCGTGGTGCTCATATGGAGCATATTATACCTGGGACAGTTGCGGGTGTCGTTGGCGGACACGCCCTCACTACAGACGGCGTGGGGGCGCAACGGTTGCCCTGGCAGGTCGCAGCGGTTATGCTAGAGAGTGTAATCAAACGGAGGTGGCGCAACATGTCCTGCTATTTTCGTCATATGAAGGATGTTCTGGCTGAGGCCGGAATCGAGGTGACTCTCGCCAACAAGAAACAGCTTGACCAGGCCTTTCACCAGATAGTCGGGGTTGCCTATAAGGACTGCCCGGCTGCCTGGAAAAAGCTGAAGCAGGAACTGGCCGGTGACGAGCAGAAGCGGCGGGAACTCGTCCAGAAGTTGCGCAATGCCGTCGGTGTGTGATGGGCGAGGCCTGGGGTAACGAGGCCTGACATACCCATGGTCAAAGGAGGTACAGGATGGACTACGAGAACCTTCTGATGCTGGTCAAGAGCAGGAGAAGCTGCCGCAGATTCAGGCCGGATCCGGTGCCGGGAGCAGCCGTGGAGAAGATACTCGAAGTGGCCAGATATGCCCCCTCCGCAGGGAACTCCCAGCCATGGGAGTTTGTGGTGGTGGAAGACCCTGAAACAAAGAGAAAGATATCCCGGAGCATTGTATCGCTGTACAAAGAAGCGAGGAGGCGAGACCCGACCTTCAATTTCAAGGTGGCCGTCCAGCCCCACCTGTTCACGGCGCCGGTCCTCATCGTGGTCTGCGGCGACCGGCGGCTCCAGGAGGCCTACCCCGTTCTGATGAGGAGGAACGTGCTGTTGCGCCAGAGCCTGGCCGTCTGCGCCTATGCCATGCAGCTAGCGGCGACAAGCCTTGGCCTGGCCACTGCCTGGGGGACCATACAGGGAGGGCCGCCCGAGACGGAGGTCAGACGGCTGCTGGGGATCCCCGATGTGTACACGGTGGACCATATCATGCCGCTGGGATATCCGGACACAGAAAGGGAGAGGAGGGACAGGTCCCTCCGGCCGGTGAAGGAGAGGGCACCTTATCGCCGGGAGCTGGAGGAAATCATCCACTACGAATGCTACGATACGGACAAATTCAGAACGGACGACAAGCTCGAGGAATTCATCTGGAGCAAGACGGTGACGCGGATTCCGTCACCCTGAACGCTTGAGGATCTCCCCCTGAGTAGTTATCATTCGTTGCCCGTGGCGCCGCCATGACAACAGCAAAGCTCTTGCTCATAGTCCTCGCTGGCATCGTTGTATATTACGCGCTGCTCCGCCTGATCGCCAGGTTCTGGCACTCTCCGGTTTCGCCGTTCGTTGGACCGTTTCTCGACAGCGGCTTCAGGCGCTGGATGCAATCGCCTGAAAAGCTGATAGAGCGCAGCGGCATCAAGCAGGGCATGACCGTGCTCGAGCTCGGCAGCGGCAGCGGCGGCTTTACCACCTTCGTGGCCAGGGTGGTGGGGCGGGGTGGCAAAGTCCATGCCGTTGACGTTCAATCGGGAATGCTGGCGCAGCTACAAGACAAGTTAGGCAGGTCGGAGAACCGGGATATCGAGAACGTTGAAGTGAGGCAGGCGAGCGCCTACAGCCTGCCGTTTGAGGATGGGTCATTGGATCTGGTGTATATGGTGACAGTGCTCCCGGAGATCCCTGACCGGAGCAGGGCGCTCAGGGAAGTCAGGAGAGTACTGAAGTCCGGAGGAATCCTGGCGGTGACCGAGTTCCTGCCCGATCCCGACTATCCGCTGCGTTCCACCACCATCAGGACCTGTCAGAACGAGGGCTTCGTCGTGGACGCCAGTTCGGGCAATCTGTGGAACTACACTGTGAGGTTCAAGAAGCGGTGAAGCGCCTGCTGGCGTGAGGCAGCCCGCGCTACCGGAGTGGCTTGATGCCCCCCACCGCAGCCCAGGTTGAGCAGGGTTCGGGCCTGGCGTCGAGAGTGCTGCCTGATGACCTTGCAGAACCGTTTGGTCTCTTTCACGTAGTCCTCGGGCGGGCTTATGATGGGCCATAGCCAGGCGAGGTCACCGAAGAGGCGCTGCTGATTATTCGATGGGCATTCCTGCACCGCAGTCTCCGTAAGGCGCACTCCTCTCAGCGGGCTGCTGACTGCATTTCTGTTGCCACAAGCTCGATGCGTTTGAGGGCCTCGTCGATGTCGGCAGCGTCAACCATGCGATGGGTTACCGCGCGCACTCTCTGCCCGCCGGGAGAGCCGACTTTAACCCCCTGTCTGTCCAGCCGCTGGATGAAATCGGAGGTGGAGATACCGGCCGGTAGCTCAAGCATCACTATGTTGGTCTGGACCCTGTCGGGGTGAACGGTTATGGCTGGAATACGGGCCAGCCCCTGCGCCAGCCGGTGGGCGTTGGCGTGGTCCTCGGCCAGGCGCTCAACCATATCCTCCAGGGCAACGATGCCGGCGGCAGCTATGATTCCTGCTTGGCGCATGCCTCCTCCCAGCATCTTGCGCCACTTGCGGGCGCTGGCGACGAAGTCCTGTGTCCCGCAGAGGAGGGAGCCTACGGGTGCGCTGAGGCTCTTGGACAGGCAGAAGCAGACCGAGTCCACGGGTGCAGCCAGTTCCCTGGCTGACACACCGAGGGCCACGGCAGCATTGAAGATGCGGGCGCCGTCTAGGTGAACCCGAAGCCCGCGTCGGTGAGCCAGCTCGGCCGCTGCCGAGCTGTATTCTGGGGTGAGCACAGCGCCGCCACAGCGGTTGTGGGTATTCTCCAGCCCGAGCAGTGTGGTGTGGGGAAAGTGGATGTTCTCCGTTCGAATTGTCTGCTCCACCGTGTCGAGGTCCATCCGTCCATCTTCCTCGTTGGGGACAGCCCGTATCACCACGCCTCCCAGGGCAGATGCCGAGCCTACCTCGTACCATAGCATGTGGGCCTGGCTGCCCACGATGATTTCATCGCCCGGGCGCGTCTGAGCCAGGACGGCGATGACGTTGCTCATGGTGCCGCTGTCTGTGAGCAGAGAAGCCTCCTTGCCCATGATGCGGGCGGACTGCTCCTCCAGGTGGTTGACGGTGGGGTCTTCCTGGTAGACATCATCTCCCAGTTCGGCCTCATATATAGCTCGCCGCATGTCCTGGGTGGGAAGAGTGATGGTGTCGCTGCGCAGGTCTATGGTTCTCACTGGCATCTCCTTTGCTGCTGTTCGTTTTCGCCGTCTATGTTAGCAGACTCGGATATTCCTTGCGTGGGGAGGGCTGTTGGTCTAGAATACGGGCGACCTGCAGTGGCTTCGGAGTGTGCTGGGGCGAGCATCTCTGGAAGAAGCAGCGGTGGGCGCTAGGTCTCACCACAGAGTAGCAGTTCAGCATGCGAAGACAGAGCAGGCATAAGGACTGGCGAAAGAAGGAGGATAGATGAAAATCATACGTTTCAGGTGGCAGGATAAGGTGAAGTGGGGTATTCTCGAGGGTGAGATGGTGTTCTCCCTTGATGGCGACCTCTACGGCGAGTTCAAGAAGGGGAAAGAGCTGTGCCGGCTTGGCGATGTGAAGCTGCTGGCGCCGGCCGAGCCCAGCATAATGGTTGCCTGCGGGCGGAACTACATGGGGACTGTCAAGCAGCTGAACGTTGATCTGCCCAAGGAGCCGGCGTTGTTCTTCAAGCCCTCCGTCACCATGCTTGACCCCGAAGGTGACATAATCTACCCGCCCATATCACAGGACCTTCGCTACGAAGCAGAGCTGTGCTGCATTATGAAGCGGGAGGCCAAGAACGTTCCCCAGGATGAGGCTCTGGACTACGTTCTGGGTTACACCTGCGGCGACGACTGCACGCTCATGGACCTGTACGAGAAGGACGGACGGCTTGTCAGGGCCAAAGGATTCGATACTTCCGGTGCGCTCGGGCCTTGGATGGTTACCGACATCGATCCTCATAATCTCGCTATCCGGGGCCGGGTGAACGGCGAGACCAAGCAGGACAGCAACACCAACGAGATGATATTCAGCGTGGAGAGGATCATCAGCTATATCTCGGCGTTCATAACTCTCCGGCCCGGCGACGTAGTGTTCACCGGCACGCCTGAAGGAGGGCATTGCCCCGTCAAGGTGGGGGATGTGATAGAAGTGGAGATCGAGGGCATCGGAGTCCTCAGGAACAGGGTGGTGGCTGCCAGATAGCTGCGATTCAGAGAAGTGAATATGTCGCTACAGAAGATAGGGAAAGTGCTATCCCGGGAACTGAGGGACCTGGAGGAAAGGGGTTCGCTCAAGGGTGCGGAGACGGTGATAACAGGAGTAAAGGCTGCGGAGGGGGACAAGGGACCGCGGTACTTTGTACAGGGATACGGAGATAAGGAATTCCTCAGAATGAACTCAAATAGCTATCTGGGTATGCCACTGAGGCCGGAACTGATGGAAGCGGAGGAGAAAGGGGCGCGGGAATTCGGCGTCGGTCCTGGAGCTGTGCGCTTCATCAGTGGAACATACAAGCCACATGTGGAACTGGAAGAGAAACTGGCGAAATTCCATGGCAGGGAAGCTGCCATGATATTCAGTTCCGCGTATGCCACCATCGTGGGGATACTGTCCCCGTTGATTTCCAAGGATACCATAGTGGTGAGCGACGAGCTCAATCATAACTGCATCATCAACGCCATCAGGCTGTCGCGTCCCAAGGATAAGAAGGTGTACCGCCACAACAACATGGCCGAGCTGGAGTCCACCATCAAGGAGAGTATTGGGAATTGCAGCCGTCTGATAGTAGTCACTGACGGTATCTTCAGCATGCGAGGAGACTATGCACCGCTCCGGGGAATAGCAGATCTGGCGGCGGAGTATGACCCGGAATTCGAAGAAGGCATACTCACAGTGGTGGATGATTCCCATGGGGTCGGGGCAATCGGAGAGACGGGGAGGGGAACCACGGAGCATACGCACGAGAACAGGGTTGACATACTGGTATCCACGCTGGGCAAAGCCCTGGGCACCAACGGCGGATACCTCGTATCTGATGCCACCGTAGTGCAATACCTGAGGGAGACAGCTCCCTTCTATATTTACTCGAATCCCATTACCGCGCAGGAGGCAAGTGCGGCGCTGAAGGCTCTGGAAATCCTCGACAGCGAGGCGGGAAAGAAGATGATGAAATACCTGCGTGAAATGGTGGCGTACTTCAGGAACGGATTGATTGACCTGGGATATGAAGTGATAGAAGGCGAGCACCCGGTGGTGCCGTTGATGATCAGGGACACCAGGAAGACTATCGAACTGGTCAAGTACCTGAAAGACAATGGCATCCTGGCGACAGGACTAAGCTATCCTGTCGTTCCCAGGGGGGATGAGGAGATACGCTTCCAGGTTTCCGCCTCTCACACCAAGTACGACATGGACTGTGTCCTCAAGGTTCTGCGGGAGCACAGGCAAGGGGCATAGGCCAGGGAGAAGCGGCCGTTCCGGCTGTGGGCAGCGCGGCCAGCGCCGCCGTCAGTGCGAAGCCTGGCAGCGAAGTCCCTGCGAGCGTATTAGCTCGCAGGCCCGGGCCACTTCCTCGGGACCGGGAATACTCAGTCCCGGCAGCCGGTATTCCCTGTCCAGCATCTCGTATTTGACTTCACCATAGCGGTGGTAGGGAATAAGCTCCACCTCTGATGAGCATTCCAGGCTCTTCACGTAGCGAGCCGTGGCCAGGATATCGGCTTCCCTATCGTTGCAGCCGGGTACCAGGGGGTACCGGACGATTATGTTAGTGTGAACCTGGCAGAGCTTCTCCAGGTTGCTGAGTATGGTGAGGTTGTCTACGCCGGTGAGGCGCTTGTGCTGGGCTGGGTCGATGTGCTTGATGTCGAAGAAAATCAGGTCAACGAATTGGCTTACTGTGGAGACTGCCGGCCACGCTGCATAACCCGATGTCTCCAGGGCAGTATGGATACCTCGCTCGCGGCATGCCTTGAGGAGTTCCTGAGCGAACGCCGCCTGTAGCAGCGGCTCCCCTCCTCCCAGGGTTACCCCTCCGCCAGACCTCCTGAAGAAGGGCATGTCCCTCTCGATTTCCCTCATCAGTTCATCGACGGTCACCTCTCGTCCCACCAGGCGCCGCGCCTGCTGGGGGCATGCCTCCACGCAGTCGCCACACAGGGTGCACAGCTCTGGCCGGTAGACGAAGTGGCCCTCCGTATCTCTGGTGAGGGCCCCCGACTGGCATGCCGCCGTGCACTCGCCGCACGCCCGGCACTTTCGGGCGTCGAACATTATCTCCTGAAGGCGCGAGTGCGATTCCGGATTGGAGCACCACCAGCAGCTCAGGGGGCAGCCTTTGAAGAAGATGAGGGTTCGCAGGCCTGGTCCGTCATGGAGGGAGAACCTCTGTACATCGAAGATCAGGCCCTTTTTCATCTAGGCGCAGTGCTCCGTGCGCCGTATGATGTCCTCCTGGACTTCCTTGTGAAGCTGCGTGAAGTAGGCGCTGTATCCAGCGACACGCACCAGCAGGTCGCTGTATTTCTCCGGATGTAGCTGGGCATCCCTGAGCACAGCGGTATCCACCACGTTGAACTGGATGTGCCAGCAGCCGATATCGCACAGGCCACGGATGAAGTCAGCCATCCTGTGCAGTCCCTCGGGGGTTGCGACGGAAGTAGGGCTGAGCCGCATGTTGAGCAGTGTTCCGTTTCTGAGCCGGGCCACGTCCAGCTTGGCCACCGACCTGAGGATGGCGGTTGGCCCCTTCTTGTCGTTGCCGGCGGAGGGAGAGGCATTGTCCGCCAGCGGCTCCCCGGCCTTTCTGCCGCTGGGGAGAGCCCCGACCACCTTGCCGAAGGGAATGCCGGCGGTGACGGCGATGATCCCTGCCTGGGCCTGGCCGCCGAAGATGTTGCGGTATTTCATGACCTCCTCGTTGCAGTGCTGGACCGCCTCGCGGGCGATCATGTCGGCCTCATCTTCGTCGTTACCGAACTTGGGGGCATGGTACAGCAACCGGCTCCTGAGCTTCTCGTGCCCTTTGAAATCGTCGGACAGGGCGGCCAGAAGCTCATCCATGCTCATTCGCCTGTCCTCGAACACCAGCTTCTTGATGGCCGTGAGGGAGTCGGCGGTGTCGGCCACCCCGATCTCGTTTACGGCGGGCCCGAAGTTGTACCTGGCTCCTCCGTGTTGGAGGTCCCTGCCCGTCTCGATACAGCCGTCGGTGATGGCGGACAGGAAAGGCGCGGACAGGAGTTCGGAGTAGGCGTTCTCCGCCAGGGCATTGACCACGAACATGTGCCGGACCAGATGGGCCATTTGCCGCTTGTAGGCATCCATGAACTGCTCGAAAGTGGAGAACTGCCGCGGGTCGCCTGTAGGAAGGCCTACCCTGTCGCCGGTTAGGCGCCATACGCCGTCATTCAGGGCCAATTCCACTGCCATGGGCATGTTGATGAAGCCGCCGGTAAGGTGTATCCCCTCCTTTTCCTGGACTCGGGGCTCCACGCAGCCCATGATGGCGAAATCCCGCGATTCTGCCAGCGACAGACCCTTGCAGGCCATGGAATAGGCGATGATATCTTCGTTGTAGAACTTGGGATGTCCGGTGCCCAGGCGCGCCAGCTCGCAGGCCTTGAGGAGAAACTGCTCCGGAGTGTCTGTGTGGATCCTTACCGAGATATCGGGCTGAACCACCTTGAGGTGGATCATGGCGTCGAGGCACAGGTAAGACAGCTCGTTGGTGGCGTCGCTGCCGTGAGCTGTTCTGCCGCCGAGGTTCAGGTTCTGCCACTGCGGCACTCCGGTGTAGAACTTGGAGGTATCGACGTTGACGAACAGCATAAGCTCGGAGAACTTGAGGAACAGGCACTCCAGTATCTCCAGCGCGCTTTCCCGCCCCGTCCCATCAGTTCCCATGCCGTAGTAGGGGAGCATATACTGATCGAACCGTCCCGGGGAGAGAGAATGGCCGCTTTCCTCTATGCGCACCGCCAGGTGGGTGAACCAGAACGACTGGACTGCCTCTCGGAAGCTGTGGGCTGGCTCATATGGAACTCGGGAACAGATCTGGCTTATCTCGAGCAGTTCCTCCCGCCGCTGCTTGTCCTGTTCTGTCTGAGCCTGGGTCATGGCCAGCATGGAGTAGCGCTGGGCCAGGTGCACCACTCCGTCCAGGGCCCTGCCGGCTGATTTCAGAAATAGCATCTTGGGGATATCCTCAGGGTCAGCCAGGTCGAGCTTTGCCATTGCCTGTTCTATCTCTTCCAGAATGCCACGTACGCCCAGCGTGAGCACTTTGCGGTAGTTGAGGACCACGGTGCCGATTCCCTTCTGGATCAGCGAGTAGTTGTCGATGATGCCGGTAGATCTGGTGGGCCACGCCGAGGAGTCTGTGTAGATCAGGCTAGCCGTATCTACGGGACACTCATGGTATACCCGCTCGCTGATGGTCTTTCCCTTCCAGAAGGGCAGGATCTCCTCCCGCAGTTCTCTCTTGTCCTCTTCTGACAGATGCAGGGGGTCCCACTCCCGCGTATTGACCTGGTCGAGTTCGGCGTCGAGCCAGCCCGCCTGTACCTCCGGGAACAGCTGGGCCGCCCTCGGCTGTACTGTGGGGCTGCCCACAAGCAACTCATGCGGTGCTATGGCTATGGGCAGCTCGGTGCAGAGCTTGTACATGGCCTTGCCTCGCACCGTGACCATGGGCTCGCCCTCGAACTCCCTATAGGCCTGGGTGATAAGGCGTGCCCTGTTAATATCCACCGAAGGGTGAGAGCCGATGACGCGCTCTCTCAGGCTGGCAATTCGCTCATTCATGTTCTGCTCTCCTTTCTGGGCATGCTTGTACCTGTTCACCTGTCTTCTGTGCATCCACAGCCCGCGCTTCCAGGGGCGCACAGGCCCCGCAAGGCTGGATGGTAGCACATACCTGCGTCAGGGGCAAAGGCACGTGGCACAGGAGGGTAGCGCGGGAACACGAGCGAGCCGCGGCATTTGACAGGCTGCTATGTGGGCTGTGGTATAACACGCAGTTGGCCTCAGTGCGGCGGGCAGTTGAGGGTAGAGAGAGGGCCTTAGGACATGAAGTTGTTTGCTCCAGCGAGAGAGGTCCGGATGACACTGGACATGGCTGGACGAAGTGCGGTGATGCTTGGCATTGCCGTCATGCTGGCTGCCGGTCTCCTGGCCGGTGGCTGCATGCCTCCGTCTGAAGCGAAGGCCGGTCCGCCTGCCCCCGCTCTGGCTCCACCCAACCACCCGCCGGTCATCAAGAGCCTTGAGGCCGACCGGGGTACTATTCTGCCGTTTGACATCTGCGAGCTGGTATGTGTTGCCCTGGATGAGGATGGGGATGAATTGAGCTATGAGTGGTCTGCAGCGGAAGGCTATGTATACGAGGAGGGGGACACCGCCTACTGGGAGGCCCCCAACACCGAAGGAATCTATCATGTTCAGGTCGCGGTGAGCGATGGCAGTGGCGGCGAAGCCGGCGACTCCACAACGATCATCGTGAGGGAGAACAGGGCGCCGGAAATCGCCAGCCTTTCGACTGATGAGCACTGGGTGGTCCCCAGAGCCAGTTGCTTCATCAAGTGTCTCGCCTCCGATGAAGATGGTGATGAACTCAGCTATCAGTGGTGGGCTGAGGGTGGAGAGATCTATGGCGTGGGGGCCGTGGTCGCCTGGATCGCCCCCCAGCTTGAGGGACTGTACACGATCTCCGTTGTCGTTGCCGATCCTTTTGGCGGCGAATGCAGCAGGTCGCTGTTCGGCAGTGTAGCGCTCAGCGAGCCGCCGAATATCCTGGGACTGATTGCCAGCTCTGATGAACCCAAGTTCCTGAAGGAGTTCCGAGGCGGATACAGAATACTCCAGGGGAAAGACTGTCGGATTGAATGCGTCGTGGCTGGCGCGGATGATGGGCTGGGCTACCGTTGGGTGGCCGACCACGGCGTCATTTCTGGCACCGGCCCAACGGTTGCCTGGGAGGCGCCTACCAGCCGTTGTGAAGCTACCGTTGCCGTCATAGTATCTGATTCCTCCGGCAACGTGGTCAGCAAGGACGTGGTCTTTCAGGTGGAGACCTGTGCCTGTGGCTTCAACTGAGACCGCGCGCTTCGCCCCTGTCGATACCGTACCCCGCCTGCTGCTATTGTGCAGTGAGGCAGGGTGCCATGTCGTCGCAGTCAGCCTTCCCTTCCGGGACTGTCGTACACCTCGGGGTTGACGCAGTTTGGCATCCTGTCGCCTCGCAGACTGACGACAAGCTGGTCTGCTGCCATGCTCATCATTCCTCTCCTGGTAGCGGGCACGGCACTCCCGATGTGGGGGACAATGGTCAGGTTGTCCAGCGTCATCAGGGGGTCGTCGACAGGAATCGGTTCAACGTCAGTTACGTCTGTTGCGGCCCGGAGGATCTGGCGGGACTTGAGCGCCTGGTACAGGGCCTTTTCATCTACGACGCCGCCGCGAGCTCCGTTTACCAGTATTGCTGTCGGTTTCATCGCGGCAAATTCAGCGGGGCCAATCATGTGTCTGGTCTGGCTATTGAGCCGTGTGGTCAGGCTGACGAAATCGGACTGAGACAGGAGCGAGTGCAGGTCGGGAACGTATTCCAGCCCCAATAGGCTCTCCAGGTCGATCTTGCGGGTCCTGCTATAGTAGATCACCCGCATATTGAATCCCTTGGCACGTTTGGCCACATGGCTGCCTATCTTGCCCAGGCCCACGATTCCCAGGGTGGCATGGTTTACGTCAACCCCGGGGAGGTCCAGGTGGGCATGCATTCTCCACTTACCCTGCCTGGCAAAAGCCTCCCCCTCGACAATACGTCTTGCCGATGCCAGGAGCAGGGCGAAGATGAGGTCAGCAGTGGTCTCGGTCAGCACGTCGGGCGTGTGACCCACCGGGATGCCGCGCCTGGTGGCGGCATCCACGTCGAGGTTCTCAAATCCATCGCCGAACTGGCTTATCACCTTCAGCTTCGGAGCCGCGTCTATTATGCCAGCGTCAATGTGGTCAGCGCCGATGGGGATCAGTCCTTCGATGTCTTTGACCTCTGCCAGAAGCACATCCCGCGGTGGGGTATCTTCTCCCTCCCACGTCTTCATCTCATGGAGCTCGGCGACTTCGCTCAATGCTTCGGGGAACCAGCTTCTTGTTACGTATACCTTGGCCATTTGTTACTCCCTCCTATTCGCTTTGTTTTCTGAAATCGGCGCAGCGCGCCCCGGCCGTTCCCAGTTCACATGCTCGGGAACGTGGACGACCTTGCCACGCATGTACCGTCTTCCATTTCATTCGTACGGGTAGTTGGCAGATTTCATGCTTTCCCTGTAGGCTGCCATTTCTTCCTCCGTTATCATGCCCCTGTTCTTGTAGTACTTCCTGGCGTCTTCCAGGATTCTCTCTATGTCTTCCTCCTGACTTGCGGTCAGGGGGGTTGGCTTGTGGGTAGCCAGTATCTCTTCCATTCGCTGCCTGGCATAGTCGATGCAGCTCTTCTTTCCCGTATTCATCCATTCAGGGTAGGTCAGCCTATCGGCTGTCCTGGGCACGAACTGCTCCCGCTTCCACCATCTTCTGGTATGCTCCTGGTTGAGGAAGTGGCCCGGGATTGGCCCGACCGCCTCTATCAGGTCTACCGCCAGGGTCTCATCGTTGACTTCGATGCCGCGCATGAAACGTCCTATCATCCCGGCTAGGTCGTCATCCAGTATGGCCTGTACCGGATGGTGGGCGATCTCGCCGTATATGCCGCCGTGGAACTGCAGCAGGCTGGCTCCGGACAGGGTGAAAAGCAGCGCGTTGATTGCTTTCTCGTAGCCGCATTGGAAGTCTATTCGCTTGGAAGCTGTGACGGCGGCTGTGTTGGACGTGGGGATGCCATAGCTGCGCCACACCTGGTTGAAGCCTGCCGTATGCAGAGCACTTCCGATGGCGCCGAAGGCGGGAGCCCCCGTCCGCATGTTCTGCGGAAAGATGAGATCGCTGACAATCACTCGTGTCCCCGGCTTCACCAGTTGAAGCAGTACCAGTGGAGCTATCAGCTCGGCGTTGGCAGTGACTATTGCCCCTGCCAGGGTGGCTGGCGCTGTGCCTCCTGGAGTGGGGCCGGTTGCCTCCTTGATGGGGAACCCGGCCTCTACGCCTCTCAGAGCTGCTTCTATGGAATCGCGGTAGCACGCCAGCGGCGGTGCCGGCAGGCACGGCACGAACACCTCCGTTTCTACGGCCTGCGCCATCTGGATGGTGAAGATCTCGCTGTCGTTGGCAAAGCCTTCCGCACCGAACTTGGCTGTACTCCTCACCTTGCCGGCCATGCACTCAACCATTGCCATCGCTGGGGGGACGCCCTCAAAGGCGAAGTAGGGCGTGTACTGCTGGATCAGATGGACCGTCTCTAGAGCATCCTCAACCGCCAGGCCCTGATAGAACTCCTTTCTCGTCGCTGTCCGGGGCTCCCATGTGTCCAGATCGACGGTCTTCATTCCGGGGAAGGGGCTGAAGTAGGTGGTGTTCCCTCCCAGCATCAGGTCGTTCCTGTGGTCCCTGGCTCCGGCGTGGAAGGTGCTGGGGCATTGGCGCAGGGACTCCTCGACCAGACCCGGCGGAAAGTGCACCCTGCTACTTCCCCGGTCTACTTTGCAGCCGTTTCTTGCCAGGATATCCAGAGCCCTCTCGTGCTCGAGCCTGACGCCCGTTTTCCACAGGACCTCCAGGGTGCCTCTGTGGATCGCCTGGACCTGCTCCTCTGTCAGTAGCTCCAGAGGCTTGAAATCCCGCGTGAACCCCTTCAGGGCCATGTCACCCTCCCGTACTGCGCGCTTATGGTAGACCTTCTCAACAGTATGCGACTCCCGGCTGACGAAGTCCGCCCGGCCGCATAGCTCAGCCCATAGAAAACCGGAGGCGGCGCCACTCCCCTATGCGGTGTGGGGGCCATTTACCCTCAGTGGCATGGCGTCGCTCCGGCTGTTCTGCAAATGCGTGCTACATACACCTCATTGGCTGCTACCGGCCGCTCAGAACTTGATCATCTGATGCGGTAGCCAGAGTATTATCTGGGGAAAGGCAATGCACAGGCCGAGCCCGACCAGTATGAGCCCGACGAATGGGATCACTCCGCGGATGATGTGTCCGGTGGTTATCTGCCATTCCGGCTTGGCTATGCCCTTCAGATAGAAGATGGCGTAGGCCATGGGCGGCGTCATGAAGGACATCTGGAGGTTGACCACGATCATCATGCCGAACCAGAGCTCGTCAAAGCCCAGAGCAGGAGCGAGGGGTGTGACCAGAGGGACCATGATGAAGACTATCCCTATCCAGTCGATAAGCATCCCCAGGATGAAGATGATGAACATGACGAGGGCAAAGGCTCCCCAACTGCCGAAGGGGGCAGCCAGCATCAGGTTGGTGATTGCGTCACCGCCGCCCAGCCTGAGGAAAACGCCGACGAACATCTGGGCACCCCAGCCGATGAACAGCGCCATGGAGGTGATTCTGACCGTCTGGAGCGTGGCGTAGCTCAACGTCTCCCAGTTGAGCTGGCGGTAGGCGAGGGCCAGCAGTGCGGCTGCAATGGCGCCGATGGCCGCCGCCTCGGTCGGTGCGGCGATTCCGAAGAAGATGGCTCCCAGCACACTCAGCATCAGGAACAGGGGGGGTATTGTCCCGGTGAGCAGCAAATGCAACTTCTTTAATAGGGGCACGGCCCGTTCTTCCACTGATATCGGCGGTGCCTGATGAGGCCTGAGCCAGGCCCGGATGCCAATGTAGGTCATATACAGGGCCGAAAGGAGCAACCCCGGACCGAAGGCTCCCATGAACAGCTTGCCCACCGAGAGGTTGGCCATCGGTCCATAGATGACCAGCATCAGGCTGGGCGGAATGAGAATTCCCAGGGTGCCGCCGGCACAGACCGAGCCGCAGGTCAGCTCCTTGCTGTATCCCCGCTGCAGCATGCTGGGAACGGCGATGAGCCCTATCATGATGACCGAAGCGGCGATTACGCCGACGCAGGCCGCCAGGATAGTTCCCATCAGTACCGTGGCCATTGCCAGGCCTCCCCTGAATCCTCCAAACGCCAGGTGGAGGCCGCCGTAGAGCCTCTCGGCAGCTCCTGACTTCTCCACCATGAGCCCCATGAACACGAACAGGGGCACCGCCAGGAAGGTGTAGTTGGTCATCATTCCCCAGATTCGCAGGCGGAACATGGTGAATACGCCCGGCCCCAGAGTGGCCAGGCCGACGAACATGGCGATGCCGCCGAGGATGAACACCAGGGGGTAACCGAGCAGGATACCGACGATAGCGGCACCGAACATCAGGAAGGCGACTAGTTCTGGATCCACGCCTGTCACGGCTCGTTACCTCCTTTGAAGAGGCGCTGTAGATTTCCGATGAAGGTGACTATTCCCTGCAGGAACAGGAATGCCAGGCTGAGCGTGATCACCAGCTTGAACGGCCAGAGTATGGGATACCATATGCTATCGGTGGCTACCTCGCCGCAGAGGTATGCCTGCCAGAGGTCTTCGCCAAACACCTTGATAAGCAGAAAGACCATGGGAAAGAAGAGGAGAGCGGTTAGGAGCACATCAAGTATGAGCCTCCCCCTCGGCCGCAGCTTGGAGTATATGACGTCGACCCTGACGTTGGCGTTGTGGTAGTACACATAGGGCAGGCCTATGGCTACTATGGCAGTTCCCAGCATGTAGCTGAACGTATACGACCAGATGGTAGGGGCGTTGAACAGGTATCTGGCGAATACATCGTAGGCGATGCTTACTATGAGCACGATGACGAGGAACTTGGCTATCCAGCCTGACCACTCGCTGACCCTACTTATGCCGTCGCATATTCTCTTCAAAACGCGCATGTCGACCTCACTATAATAGGCCTGCTTCGGCAGCCTGTGGTCAGAGACCAAGGCTGCCGAAGCGAGAACTAACCTGAAACGAGTCCGTCAGTCGAAAATGGTGTAATCGGGGACAATGCCGGTGAGGCTTGTCCATTCCTTGTTGAAGGCCTGCCTCTGTTCCCATATCTCGGCGAACTGCGGGTCCTCGGCGGCGAACTTCTCAATGAGCGCTTTGCTCTTCTGGGCGATGTCCGTCTGAAGCTCATCGCTGACGTAGAAGATTTCGGTGCCGTAGTCTAGGTACTTCTGTATAGCCGCACCGTCTTCGATCTCCTGGCTCATGTAGGTGTCAAGTGCACAGGTCATTATTTCGTCCTTCAGCAGGTCCTGCAGGTGAGCGTCAAGACCGTCCCAGGAGCTCTTGTTGACCCAGACAGGCTTGGCATAGCCCGGCGACTGGATGCCGGGAAGGCCGATGTACTTGCACACCTCCTGAAAGCCGTAGGGCCAGTTGAAGCTGGGAGGGCCCAGCTCAAAGGCATCGAGGACGCCTCTCTCCACGCTGGAGTAGAGCTCGCCCCCGGCTATGATTACCACGGCGACCCCGTACTCGCCCAGGATCTCAGCCCACATGCCCCGGGTACGGAACTTCAGACCTTTGAGGTCCGATGCCTTTTCCAGCTTCTTGTTGGAATGGCAGAAGAGCTCCGGTGCTCCCGGTTGCACGCCAATGACGTAGGCCCAGTCCTTCCACACCTCGCTCATTATCTCTAAGCCGTCTCCCTTGTACGCCCAGGCCACGCCGTCCATGCTGCTGGGGCCGGCCGGCAGGCCCGAGGCGCCACATATATAGACAATGGGTCCGAGGCGGCCCTCATCCACGGAGGGGCAGTTGGTGGCGAGGTCCAGCATCCCATCCCTAACCGCGGCGGTGCTCTCAGCTCGCGGGACGATGGTGCCTTCGGCGACGACCGAGATGTCGAACGTGCCTCCCGTCGCTGCCTTGACTCGCTTGGCAAGCTCCTCCAGCATGATGAGCTGGGTGGTGCCGGGGCCACTGTTGTCCTGCCACGTCCACTTGATTACCTCTGCCTCCGGCGCTGTTGGCGGAGCTTCCTCCTCCTCCTCTTCCTCCGGCGCAGCTTCCTCTTCTTCCTCCGCTGGCGGTGCTGCGGCTTCAGGAGCGCAGCCGGCAAGAACCAGGCCCGCCACGATGGCCAGTGACAACACCAGCATCAGTACTTTCCTTGTCATCTAGTTACCTCCTTTTGTGACCTTTATTCGTTCGGCACTTGCGGTACCAGTTCAGTAGCTATTCGCTATAGGCACTCCTCCCTTCACAGTAGCGTCCAGATACCTGCAAAAGGCTACTTTAGTGGACTGCGCAGTAGTTGTCAATAGTTAATGAACTCGTTGCTAAAGGGCTCACGGGTAGGATTGTGGAACTGGCAGGAAGAGGAAGGCCGCAGCACCCCTTAGCTGCGGCCCTTCAATGAAATCCTGGTTGGATCAGGACTTGCGTGGTACGGGCATTGTCTTCTCTACTCTCTTACGAGCTTTATGCCCTTGTCCAGAGCCTTCAAGTTGTTATCCAGCGCCGCACCACCTGCGCTGTACGCCTGCGTACCGCCTGTCAACCGCTTCATGTGGCTCAGAACTTGATCATCTGATGTGGCAGCCACAGTATTATCTGGGGAAAGGCAATGCACAGGCCAAGCCCCACCAATATCAGCACAACGAACGGAATCACTCCACGGATGATATGCATCGTGGTTATCTGCCATTCCGGCTTGGCTATGCCCTTGAGATAGAAGATGGCGTAGGCCATGGGCGGCGTCATGAAGGACATCTGGAGGTTGACCACGATCATCATGGCAAACCAGAGCGAGTCAAAGCCCAGGGCAGGGGCCAACGGTGTCACCAGAGGAATCATAATGAACACTATCCCTATCCAGTCGATGAGCATGCCCAGGATGAAGATGATGAACATGATGAGGGCAAAGGCTCCCCAACTGCCAAAGGGGGCAGCCAGGATCAAGTCGGTGATTACCTCACCGCCGCCCAGCCTGAGGAAAACGCCGACGAACATCTGGGCGCCCCAGCCGATGAACAGCGCCATGGAGGTGATTCTGACCGTTTCGATTAGGCAGTATCTGAATGTCTCCCGGTTGAAGCGGCGGTAGATCAGGGTGAGCACAGTTGCCGCCAAAGCGCCAACCGCCGCTGCCTCGGTGGGGGCTGCGACGCCGAAGAATATGGCCCCCAGCACACTCAGCATCAGGAACAACGGAGGTACCATGCCGGTAACCAGCAGACGCATCTTTTTCAGTCGTGGCACGGCCCGCTCCTCCACTGATATTGGAGGCGCCTGATTAGGCCTGAGCCAGGCCCGGATGGCAATGTAGGTCATATACAGGGCCGAAAGGAGCAACCCCGGACCGAAGGCTCCCATGAACAGCTTGCCCACTGATATGCTGGCCATTGGCCCGTAGATGACCAGCATGAGGCTGGGCGGGATAAGAATGCCCAGGGTGCCGCCGGCACAGACCGAGCCGCAGGTCAACTCCTTGCTGTATCCCCGCTGCAGCATACTGGGAACAGCGATGAGCCCTATCATGATGACCGAGGCGGCGATTATGCCGACACAGGCCGCCAGAATGGTGCCCATCAACACTGTAGCTATTCCCAGACCTCCCTTGAATCCTCCAAACGCCAGGTGGAGGCCGCCGTAGAGCCTCTCGGCAGCTCCGGACTTCTCCACCATGAGCCCCATGTACACGAACATGGGCACCGCCAGGAAGACGTAATTGGTCATCATTCCCCAGATGCGGACGTGGAACAGGCCCCATACTCCTGCGCCCATGTTGGCCAGGCCGACGAACATGGCTATGCCACCAAGGACAAAGACCAGGGGATAGCCGATGAGGATGCCGGCGATGGCTGCGCCGAACATCACAACGGTTACCATCTCGGGGCTCATGTCTACCATGGCTCTTTACCCCCTTTGGACAGCGAGATTACATCCCTCAAGAAGGTGGTTATCCCCTGCAGGAACAAGAGCGCGAAGCCGAGGAATACCACCGTCTTGAACGGCCAGAACGGCGGGTACCACACACTCTCGGTGGCTATTTCACCGGTCACGTAGGCCTGCCACGCATCTTGCCCGAATATCTTCGTGAGCATGAAGATGAGGGGGAAGAAGAACAGAATTGTCAGGCAGATGTCTACTATGAGCTTACCCACGGGTGAAAGCTTGGTGTACACTACGTCAACACGGACATTGGAGTTGCGATAGTACACGTAGGGCAGGCCAAGGGCTATGATGGTGGTTCCCAGCATGTAGCTCAGCGTATAGGACCAGATGGTAGGATCATTGAAAACGTACCTCATGAATACATCATAGGTGACGCTGACTATCAATACGGCCACCGCCACCATCACCACTCTGCCGGACCACTCGCTGGCCAAGCCCACGTAGCGATATAGCTTCTTCAGAACATACATGTCCACCTCGACGCTGATTAGTTATCAGCAGCCCCTGCGGGTCCTCCGCAGGGGCTGCTGGATCCAGAACTCATTCAGCCCGAATTGTCAGTCACTAGTCGAACACGGTGTACTTCGGGTAAATCCCACCGAGTCCTCTCCACATCTTGAAGAAAGTCTTCTGCTGTTCCCATACCTCGGCGAACTGCGGGTCGTCGACAGCATATCCCTCCAAGGCTGCCTTGCTCTTGGCGGCGATGTCCTGCTGCAGTTCGTCACTCACAGTGAAGACTATGGTGCCGTAGTCTCTGTACTTGTCCATTGCCGCGGCGTCAGCTTCGGCCAGGTACAATTGGCCGTAGAGCGCCATGCCCAGGATTTCGTCTTTCAACAGGTCCTGCAGGTCACTGGGGAGACTGTCGTAGGACTCCTTGTTTATCAAGACGTTGTTGCAGAATCCGGGGGACT
>DAOUEN010000136.1:0-4112 GCA_034430415.1 Dehalococcoidia bacterium | reverse complement strand
CCGCCTGTGATGACGTCTGGCACCATCTCCGGCCCCTCAGATTCTTCTACGGAAGGTAGAACACAGAGTATCCAAGAGGCGAAGGACCACCATCCCTGCAATACCCAAGCAACCAATCAATCAACCAATCATATGGACGAGTACATCCTGTTGCTTCCCCCTCCCCCACGTGCTAACATGGCACCGTCCACTTCACCGTTCCCAGGTTGAGCCTGCCCCTCCCCAGTACGGCCATCGCAGAGGCGGCTTCATTTCCCTCGGCGAGCGTCGCCGCCGGGCACAGTTCACCATAGCATGAGCAACATAGACTGGCCAGAGTCCTTCGGACAACTATATCACCAGCGCTGGCGAATCTGGGCTGTCGCCGTTCTCGCCCACACCATAGGCATGTTTCACCGAGCCGCCATGGCTCCAATAGCCGACCGGGTGATGGCCGACCTTGAGCTTACTGCAGTCGCCTTCGGCAGTCTGGGCGCAGTCTATTTCTACACCTACGCCGCCATGCAGATTCCCTCGGGTACCCTGGCAGACACGCTCGGGCCACGAAAGACTATCGTCGCCGGCTTGCTCCTATCCGCCCTCGGCTCCTTTGTCATGAGCACCGCTCACTCATTCACCATCATATATCTGGGAAGGCTTCTAATCAGCTTTGGCGTCTCGGTACCAGCACTCAGTGCCATGAAGCTGCTGATGGGGTGGTTCCGCCCGCGTGAGATGGCAACCATGACCGGACTCACTATCTCCCTAGCAAGCCTGGGACAGGTAGCCGGCGCTACCCCCCTCGCCATCCTGGTGATGTGGATAGGCTGGCGGATGTCGTTCGTCGCTATGGTCGGCATCAGCCTAGTCATGGCCATCATCACCTGGTTCATTATCAGGGACAGCCCTGCCCGCGTTGGTCTTCCCTCAATAGCCGAACTCGACCGCAGCACCTCTCCCGAAACCATTGTGCCACACGACTCGCCTGACTTGGGCCTGGCACAACGGTTCGCAGCCGTCTTCACCAATAGACGTCTCTGGCCCCTCTTTCTGGTGGGATTTGGCACCTATGGCGCCTATGCCACCTTGTTCCACAGCTGGATGGTCGTCTACCTGATGCAGACCTACAACGTGCAGCGCGACTTCGCCTCCAACTTCGTCCTCATCGCTGCCATCGGCATGATAGTCGGCGCTCCGACAGTAGGTTTCCTCTCCGACCGCCTACTGCAACAGCGGCGTTTACCTATGGCGTTGTTCGCCGGCTTCTCCTTGGCCTCTTTCCTGGTCCTGGCCTTATGGAACGGCGCCAGGCCTCCTCTGGCAGCAATCTACCCCTTGTGCTTTCTCATAGGACTCGGCTGCGGCGCTCCGACCGTCACTATCGCCTGCGTCAGGGATACCGTTCAACCCGCCGTCCGAGGCATCGCCTCCGGATTGGTCAACTCGGGCGGCTTTGTTGGCGCTGCCATAGCCCAGCCCCTCTTCGGCCACATCCTCGACCTCAAATGGACCGGTGAGCTATTCCAGGGGGTCCGTGCCTATCCCCTGGAGGCTTTCCAGCAAAGCTTTCTCCTCTGTTGCCTTCTGGCTGCTCTGGGCTTCATTGCCACGCTGCTGGTCAGAGAGCCCAACCACCCTGACACCCACTCCCCATCCGCCTGTTGAAAAAGCCCCCCAGGCAGGCAAATGGGGCACTGCGCCAGGAAAATCAGGGTGATATCCCTCTGTGTTCTGGGGTGAAGACCCCTGTCCCCTTCCACACATACCCCTTATCCTTAAGCCAGCCCCATGACCGGAATACGCCAGGAAGCAAAGCCAGCACCAGGGACGCCGGCGAGGGCGGCACCTCCAGTACCTGTCACTGGCCTGGCGAAAACAGAAGGATTCTTGACTTGCAGACGGTAACTATCACCCTCGATGGACGGGAAGTAAGTGGTTACCCCGGAATGACCATCCTGGAATTGGCCCGGGAGTCGGGTGTCGATATTCCCACGCTCTGCCATGATCCCTGTTTGCCACCCGCTGGCGCCTGTCGCGTCTGCCTGGTGGAAGATGAACCCACCGGTGCCTTGCTGGCATCCTGCGTCGCACCCATAGCGCCCGGAATGATAATCAACACCCGCTCCGATCGCGTCATTGAGTCCCGGAAGACCATAGTCAAGCTGATGCTCGCCAGCCACCCTGATTCCTGCCTGATTTGTGACAAAGGCAACCGCTGCCAGTTGCGTCAGGTCGCTTCGGATATGGGTATCGGCTTGCTAGGACTCCAGAGGCTTCCTCAGATAGCTACCATCGACGAGGTGAATCCTTTCCTCGAAAGGGACTTGAGCAAATGCATCCTCTGCGCCAGATGCATCAGAGCATGCCAGGACTTGGTTGTCCAGGGAGCCATTGACTATTTCCAGAGAGGATTTACCACCAGACCGGCAACGGCTGGTGATCTGCCGCTGGAGGACTCTGAATGTACCTTCTGCGGCACCTGTGTAGCCCTGTGCCCCACAGGCGCCCTTACGGAGAAGGAAAAGCCATATCGGGGGACGTCCGCAACCATCGTCCCCACCACCTGCCCCTTTTGTGGCTGTGGCTGCAGCCTTTGTCTGGAAGTCAAGGACGACAGCATAGTGCGGGTGACGCCGGACAGAGAAGCCTCCGTGAATAACGGCACGCTTTGCGTGAAGGGAAGCTATGGCTGCGACTTCATCCACTGCGCCGACAGGCTGACTACACCTCTGGTCAGGAGGAACCACGATCTTGAGCCGACCTCCTGGGACGAAGCCCTTGAACTGGTAGCCACCAGGTTCCAGGAGATAAAGGATGAATACGGCTCCAGCAGCCTGGCTGTCCTCGGCTCCTCCAAGTGCACCAACGAGGAGAACTATCTATTGCAGCGATTTGCCAGGTCGGCGCTGGGCACCAACAATATCGACAACGGCAGCCGCTTGTACAGCTCTGCCGCTCGCGTGGGCCTCGGTTCCACCGTTGGCTCCTACGGCAGCACCATGCACCTCAGCGACCTGGAACGCTCAGAGGTCATAGTGATCTTCGGGGCCGACCCGGCCTCATCAGCCCCTATCGTCGAATATGCCCTGAAACGGGCCGTTAAGAACAGAGGTGCCAGGCTCATATTAGTGGATCCCCGTCGCACCAGCCTCGCTCCCTTTGCCCACATCTGGCTACGACCCAGGGTTGGCACCGATGTGGCTCTCATGAACGGTCTGGCAAAGGTTATTGTCAACGAAGATCTGCTGGACGAGGAATTCGTTGCCAGGAGAACTGACAATTTCGAGGCCTTCACCCACAGTCTCGAGGCACATCCCCTCGAGTTCGCTGAGGAGGTCACCGGTGTCCCGCTTCAGGACGTTTCCACCGTCGCTCGGCTGTACGCCACTGCAGGTCGCGCAGCTATAGTCTGCGGTGCCGGAATCACACAGCTTCCGAATGGAACGGACGCTGTGAAGGCCCTGGCAAATCTGGCGCTGTTGACTGGAAACGCAGCACGTAGCGGAGGCGGCATCCTCGTCCTCCAGCAAGACAACAATGGACAGGGCGCCTGCGACATGGGAAGCCTCCCCGATTTCTTCCCTGGCTACCAGAGTGTGGCCGACGCCCGGGCAAGAGAAAGGTTCCAGGAGCTCTGGGGAGTCAGCCTCCCCACACACCCGGGGCTAACGGCCCTGGAGATCGTGGAGCAGGCAAAGGAGGGCGGCATCAGGGGCATGTACATCGTGGGCGAAAACCCCGTGTTGAGCTTCCCCCAATCGTCGTTCGTTGCGGACGCCATGGCTTCCCTCGATTTCCTCGTAGTCCAGGACATGTTCCTTACCGAGACAGCCAGGCTGGCAAACGTGGTTCTGCCCGCGGTGAGCTTCGCTGAGAAGGAAGGCACCTTCACTAACCTTGAAGGCAGGGTACAGAGGGTGCGACCGGCAATCAGGCCTGTGGGGGAAAGCCTGCCGGACTCCGAGATTGTTCTTCGCTTGGCCCGCCAGATGGACTCCCCCATGCCATATTCTTCTATCCAGCAGGTCATGAACGAGATAGCCGACATCTGCCAGCTACCGGCATACAGCTCATACCAGGGGCCTGGCAATGCCGATCCGGGTATGGGTAGCCTGCCCTGGTCTGAATCGAAC
>DAOUEN010000135.1:0-4539 GCA_034430415.1 Dehalococcoidia bacterium | reverse complement strand
TACATGAACGCCAACGTGGCCGGAATCAGCGTTCCCGAAAGCCTCGTCGAAGAGATGGCGGCAACCGCGAAGGAAGACCGCAGGAAAAAGGCTGTCGAGATCTCAGTGCGCCTTATCCGGCAGGTAAAGCCGCTGTGTCAGGGAGTACACATCATGCCGCTGGGATGGGACGACCTCGTGCCGGAGATTATCAAAGAGGCCGAGATTGGCTAGCCTCTCTCGGCAGTATTGACAAAGCCCCTGAGGGGGGTTATTGTCCGGTGGCCATGCACCTGAGACCTTTGAGTGTTGCTATCCCGCTGGCGCTGCTGGCGGCGACCGCTGTCAGCTACAGCGGCCCGGGTGCGGCCCCTTCTCCGGCAGCAGAGACGGGAGCGTCGGGACGCCTCATCGTGGAAGCCGATGCCTCCTGGTGGATGCCGTGGTCCTTGATGGGAAGCGCCGACAGCGGCAGGGTGGTCTACCTGGTCCAACGCGTGAACAAGCAGTTTATGGTGGTGGATGGAGTGGAGAGCCAGGGCTATGACGCCATCCAGACCTTCGGCTTCAGCCCCGACGGCGAGCGGGTGGCCTGCGCCGCCCAGGTGGGCGACAAGTCCTTCGTGGTCCTGGATGGGGTGGAGGGTGAGCGCTACGACGGCATCGGGGCGGAGACCCTGGTGTTCAGCCCCGACAGCAGCTGCGTGGCCTATGTCGCTAAGTGGGGCAGCGAGTACCTGGTGGTGGTGGGTGAAGAGGAAGGCCAGGGGTACGAGAGCATCGGTGCCAACACGCTGGTCTTCAGCCCCGACAGCGAGCGGGTGGGCTACGCCGCCCGGTCAGGGGAGAGCTGGTTTGCCGTGATCGACGGGCAGAGGAGCGTGCCGTACGACGGCATCGGTGCCAACACGTTGGTCTTCAGCCCCGATAGCATCCGGGTGGCCTACGGAGCCGGACTGGGCGGCGAGCGCTTCGTGGTGGTGGATGGGGAGGAGGAAAAGCATTACGACGGCATCGGAGCGGACAACCTGGTGTTCAGCCCCGACAGCCGCCGCGTGGCCTATTGTGCCGCACTGGGCGACGAACGCTTTGTGGTGGTGGATGGAGAAGAGGGGCCGCCCTATGACGGCATCGGCACGGGCACGGTCACCTTCGGCCCCGACAGCACCAGGCTGGCCTATGCGGCTCAACGCGGCGCCCAGTGGTTGGTGGTGGTGGACGGGCAGGAGGGCAAGGGATACGATAGCATCGGCAGGGACACCCTGGCCTTCAGCCCCGACGGCCAGCGGGTAGCCTATGCCGCCCAGGTGGCTGGCAGGTGGCTGGTGGTGGTGGATGGAGAGGAGGGCGAACAGTACGATGCCATCGCACCGGGGACCGTGATGTTCAGCCCCGACGGCCAGCGGGTGGCCTATGCCGCTCAGGCGGGCGACAAGTGGCTGGTGGTGGTGGATGGAGAGGAGGGCAGGCTGTACGATGACGTGGCGCCGGGGACCCTGGCCTTCAGCCCCGACAGCACGCGGGTGGCCTATGCGGCCCTGTCCGGCGGCAGGTGGCTGGTGGTGGCGGACGGGGTGGAGAGCGAGCGCTACGACAGCCTGGTGACCGGAAGCAGGCTCGTCTTTGATTCCCCGGACAGTCTCCGTTTCCTTGCCGTGAGTGGCAACAGGGTCTACCTGGTGGAGCACACGGTTCCGGGGGCCTGACCCCGGTTCGCGGCTGCCCTCCGGGTGCCCCCATAGGCACGGAGACCGGCTGAGGGTCTACTCCCGCTTCCGCAGGAACTCCCGCGCCAGCTTCCTCGTTTTCGGGCTGCTGCTGTCCAACTGCCGCCTGACGAAGTCCAGGACCTTTTCTTTGTCTTCTGCCTGCTCGTAGTATTCGTCGAAGGCTTCTATGGCGTAGCCCTTGATCAGGTCCTTGCGGTCGGGGTGGTGGTGGGTCCGGTCTATGCTCAGCAGCTTCGCCGTGATGCGCGCCTCCAGCCCCGGCCTGGCTCGGACGATCCTGCCCGAGGCGGCGGCGAGCTGGGCCGCCGGGATAACGCTCTTGTCGTCGAGCAGGGCGAAGTATCTGTCGAATAGCTTCTCGAACCGGTGCTCGGTGTCCACCCCGGTCAGGTTGGCGATGAGCTGGAGCGCGCTGATTCTCCGGTAGGTGTTGTCGCTGCCTAGCTGCTCCGCCAGGCGGTCCCACATCGGGTACAGTAACTGGCCGTGCTCCCGGCTTAACAGCATGAGCACCTTGAAGCAGTTGTAACGGTAGGTCTCCTCTTTGGAGCTGAGCCCGTCGAGCAGGTCGGCGAGAAGGGCGTTGTCCTCCAGCGCCTTGGCGGCCGCAGCCTCGATATCGGCATCCTTGTGGCTCAACGCAGTCAACATGCCGGCTCAGCTCCCTGTCCGCGGTCTTCGCGGTCCCGCCTCCTATTGTGCCAGATTCGGGGTCCCGCATCCACAGGGCGGCTGCCGCAGGCCTCCGCGGCGTCGAAGGCGCGGCGGGTGGATGTTTTGGCTTGCGCCGCCAGGACTTGACAAAATTAATATAGTGATTTACAATATCTCAATAAAGTTGACTGGTACATTGATAATATCAAGGCATCGGGTCGGGCAGAGGCATGGACGGGGACAGTAGACCCGGCCGGCGAAAGACGGCAACCGATGAAAGGAGGGCGCTAATCATGACCTATGAATGGCAGGAGTTGACCCGGATGACGCGCGGGGCGCCGATTGCCGTGGAGCGCGTGCGCCTGGTCCAGACCGGCATTGCTATCGAGGGGAGCTTCGAGCTGCCTCCGCTGGCGCGGCTGCCCGCCGAGGACCAGATATTCGTCATGGCCTTCGTGCGCTGCGACGGGTCGCTCAAGGAGATGGAGCGGGTATTCGGCATCAGCTACCCCACGGTGAAGAACCGTCTGGCGCGCATCGCCCGGCAGCTCGAGCTGGTGGAGACGAGCCCCCTCCCGCCCCGCGACGAGATACTCACCCGGCTGGAGCGCGGCGAGATAAGCGCCGCCGAGGCCATCGAGAGGCTGTCGCCGTGAGCCTTCCGCCCCTCGTCATGCGCTGCCGGGTGTCGGACGGGCGCCGCGGTTTCCCGCTGTGGATCCCCCTGTTCCTGCTGTGGCCGCTGGCCCTGGCCATACTGCTTGTCCTGGCGCCCTTCCTCCTGGTGGCGGCGGCGGTGCGGTGGGGCGGCGCCTGGTGCCGGCGGCTGCCGCGGGTGGGATGGGCCTTTCTCCGCTGCCTGTGCAGCGTGCGCGGTCTGGAGCTCGATTTCCGGAAGGGCGAAGAGCGATTCCGGATTTCCATGAAGTAATCAATATAAAGGAGGTGTTGCTATGAGCGACAATCAGAAGAAAGTACTGGAGATGCTGGCGGAGAAGAAGATCACCGTGGACGAGGCCTATCGGCTGCTCACCCTGGTGGGGCCGGAAGAGGAGGCCGGGGCCGCCGCACCCGGCGCAGGCGAGCCGGTGGGGAAGCGCCGTCCCAAATACCTGCGGGTGTCGGTGCAGCCCACCGACGAAGGCGGAGAAGCCGGCGCCGAGCGGGTGAACATCCGCGTGCCGGTGGCCCTGATACGGGCCGGGATGAACCTGGCCTCGTTGATGCCGTCGATCGCCGTCAGCCGGGCCAGTGAAGCGCTGAAGGAGAAGGGACTGGACCTGGACCTGAGCCGAATCAAGGGTGAGGACCTCGACCAGCTAATCGAGGCCCTGAACGACCTGGAGGTTGACGTTAAGGACAAGAAGGAGAGGGTGCGCATTCACACCGAATAGCGTGCCCTCCCTCTCCCTTGCCTGAGGACTATAGATTCTTGACACCAGAGGCAGGAGTGCTACAATGATATTTAGAAGACACATGGCGAAGAGGGGGTGACTGCAATGGGCATTGAGTGGTATCGGGACCTGGTGATTTGTGTGGCGGGTGCGGTGGCCGCCGTGGTGTTCATCGTGGTGGCGGTGCTGCTGTTGTCGCTCCGCCGCAGGATCGCTGCTGTGCTGGATTCGATACAGACGGCTTCCGAGAAGGCCGGGTCGGTGCTCGCCTCCGTTGAGGCGGTCTCGAACAAGGCCAACTCCATACTCGACTCGCTGGAGACCGTCTCCACCGGCGTCCAGGGGATTTCCTCGTACTTAAGAGAAGAGGTAGCCGCGCCCATGGTCAAATTCGTGGCAGTGGGACGGGGTATCCGCGAGCGTGTTGACAGAGTCAGGAGCTATTTCAGGAAAAAGGAGGGAGGAAGTCATGACTGACAAGGATGGAGCACCTGGATTTGGCACAGGGTTCGTTATGGGAGCGGTAATCGGGCTCGCTATCGGTTTTCTCTACGCCCCAAAGCCGGGCGAGGAGACGCGGGAACTGGCCAGGGAAAAACTAGAGAAGGTGAGAGAAAAGGCGGCCGCGAGCCTCACCAGGCTGGAGAAGACTGCAGATGACGTGATGGAAGCAGCCCAGGCGAAGCTGAAAGAGCTGGAAAAGGTCACCGAGCGCGCCGCCGCAGCCGCCAAAAAGGCGGAGCCTCCACCCGCGGCCTGACGGCCGGCCCCATCTCAAGACG
>DAOUEN010000134.1:0-11271 GCA_034430415.1 Dehalococcoidia bacterium | reverse complement strand
CTGCTGGCTGCGGGCGCTAGTGCTGGTTTTGCCAGCGGGCTGCTTGGGGTTGGTGGGGGGTTTGTGATCGTCCCCGTCATGTACTGGGTAATCGTGGCGATGGGCACCACGGAATCCGTCGCCATAATGACCGCATTTGGCACCAGCTTGCTGGTGATACTGCCCACAGCGGCGAGTGGTACGTGGAGACATAGCAGGAAGGGGGCGGTTCGGTGGAACGCAGCGCTGGTCCTGGGTCCGTGTGGGTTGCTTGGGGGATTGGCCGGAGCTACCCTGGCTGCTCACTTGCCGGGATGGGCTCTAAGAACGGGCTTCGGAGGCGTTGTGCTAGCTGTGGCTGCGTGGATGGGTTTGGGGGCAACGTCGAGGCTGGCCAAGGAAGGAGCGGAACGGAAGGACAACCGCTGGCTGTTCTCGGCTCTGGGCTTCCCTATAGGCGTTGTTAGCGGGCTCACGGGCCTTGGCGGTGGTGCACTCATAGTCCCAGCACTGGTATTGACACTTGAGTTTCCCATGCACCTGGCGGTAGGAACCTCTACGGCTTCAATAATGTTCACCGGTCTGGGTGGTATCATTGGATATGTCGCAAATGGAGTTGGGGTAACTGGACTTCTTCCCTATTCAATAGGGTACGTCAATTTGCCCATATGGTTATGCTTGATAGCAGCTAGTGTACCTATGGCACAGCTTGGCGCCAGGGCGGCACATGCTCTGCCAGCAAGACAGCTCAGGTACGTCTTTGTGGCGCTAATGCTCTACACAGGGCTGAAGATGATTGGTGTGTTCAGCTGGCTGGGATTACCTGTCTAGCGCGCCATTGCTAGGCCGGCATTACCCTTACTTCGTCTCCCACAATCGTGTCGAGGAAAGCAGATGCGCTTCCATCTCTTAGCGATACTTCCAGGTAGCCGCTGCTGCCGATGATAGCCATCAATCCCTGCCCCTGCTCGTAGTAGCGGCCGATGCCCGGGATACGTTGCCCTGCTGCCTCAGCTACGATGTTCCCCTCCGGCAGGTCAGCAGCGGTGATATCGGTAATCAAGTTGCCGAAATGGTCGACGTATATAACATGACCCACTAGGTCGCCGCTCGAATCGAGGGACGGTTTTGGAATAGGAGAGACATGAAGGCGGGCGATTTTTTCCCCGAATTCGTAGGGCGATATGCCCAGGGAGAGACCGGCGGTCACCGGGGCAAAGACATCTCTGCCCTGGAAGGTAGGACTGACTGGATGTCGCCAGAAGCGCGGGTCAGTAATTGCCACGGCTTCGAGCCCTCGTTTCAGCTTCACTTCCTCAAGCTCCTGAGGCTGCATCGGGGAGCCCGCGCCGGGCATTAGCTGACCAACTACATAGCTGAGGATGCCGTTATCGGGGGCAACGAAGAGGGCTGAAGGCGTCTTCAGGATTATGCCCAGGCGTTCGCTGCCTACACCGGGGTCGACGACTGCCATATGGATGCTGTGTTTGGGGAAATAGCGACAGGCGATGCTGAGAATGAAAGCGGCCTGGGTGATATTCTGAGGCTCGACTGCGTGGCTGATGTCCACGATGGTGGCGTTGGGGTTGGTGCTCAGGATGACGCCTTTCACCACAGCGACGTAGGCATCGGCGGCGCCGAAATCGGTGGTCAGGGTTATGATAGGGTTCATTGCCCGCTAGGAAGCAGAGACAATCAACATTGCGAAGATGACGAAGACGACCGACAACGCAATGACCATGTGGAAGAGCGTTCTCTCTACGCCCCGACGTGTCCGATAGACAGAATCAGGTTGTCCGAAGATGCCGCCCAAGCCACCTCCTCGGGTCTGAAACAGGATGGTAGCGATGAGTGCCGAGGACACTAGGATTTGAGCAATGGCAAGATACGTAGGCAATCTACTTCCCTCTCAGTTCGCGTAGTTAGAATCTCCATGGCCAAGGAAGAACCACCCCTCGCTGCAACACTTTCACTAGCCGCCCTCGGACAAGAGCTAGGCCCTCTTGCTTGGCTGTTTCATAGTCTAGCACGGCTTCTGTGTTGGTGGCAATCACTTGCTTTGGTGCCTTCATCGGCCAAGCAGCGGTCATACTGGTTCAGCCTCATTTGATGGTTGGTGGTTCTCGGGTTGACATCGCAACGTTGCTGAGATGAGCTGAAGTATTGACCTGGATGGCACGGAATGGGATAATTCAACTCAGCAAATTGAATAGGAGGCAGCAATGGAAAAGGCAGATGTAGTAATCATAGGTGGTAGTGCGGGAGGAATTGTCGTTGGCACGACAGCGAGGAAGCACTACAAGGACGCGACGATAACTGTTGTCCGAAAGGAGAAAGAAGGGCAGGTATTGGTGCCCTGTGGTATTCCGTACATTTTTGGAACGGTGGGAGCACCAGAGAAGAACCTGATACCAGACGCACTCCTTTCGAAGAACAATATTGATTTGATCGTAGATGAAGCCACTTCCATAGATAGGCAAGCGAAAACGGTCGCTACTGCAACTGGTAAGTCCATAGGATACCAGAAGCTGGTATTGGCTACAGGCGCAAAGCCAATCATAATTCCTATGCCAGGGACAGACTTGGAGAACGTTTTCTGTGCCACAAAAGATGTGGATTACCTGAACAAATTACTCAAGACATTAGATGGGGTTAAGGATGTAGTTATTATCGGAGGGGGGTTCATAGGCCTGGAATTTGCTGATGAATTTAGGAAAAGGGGACTGAATGTCACCGTCGTAGAGATGTTGCCTCACTGCCTTCAAGTTGTCTTCGATGAGGATTTCTGCGCTTTGGCCGAGAGTAGGCTGCAGGAAAGGGGGATAGATCTAAGAACGGGTGCTAAGATAGAGGCGATCCTGGGGGAGAAGAAGGTTAGGGCAGTCAGGCTTGCTGGTGGAGAGGAACTGAAGGCAGACCTGGTATTCATGTGTATCGGGGTACGCCCCGACACTGGACTGGCTCAAGAGGCAGGGCTCCAAATAGGAGACACCAAGGCAATATGGGTTGATGAATACGGCAGGACGAGTGACGGGGACATATTTGCCGTTGGGGATTGCGCTGAGAAAAGATCCTTCTTCACGCAGAAGCCGTCTGCTTTGAAGCTTGCTTCCATCGCTACACAGGAAGGCAGAATTGTTGGCGCCAATCTGTTTGAATTGAGAAGAAGGAATGAAGGGGTGATTGGGACTTTTGCCACGATCATCGGGGATTCAGGCGTAGGCCTGTCGGGTCTTACTGAGACACAAGCAAGGGCAGCAGGTCTTGACACCGTTACAAGTGAAGTCAAGACTCCGGACAAGCATCCAGGCTCTATGCCTGGCGCCAAGGAGTTCGTAGTCAAGCTTGTGTTTGAGAAGACAACCCATGAGATCTTGGGTGGTCAGGTTTGTGGTGGGGCGACTGTGGGGGAGGTTGTCAACGTACTGGCAGCCTTGGTGCAAAACAGGATGACAGCCAGCAAGGTTGCTACTTTCCAATACGGCACCCATCCCTTCTTCACTCCTTCGCCCATACCTTACCCCATTGTGAACGCTGCAGAGATGGCCCTTGCTAAGCTGTAGACTTCCTTGCGGTTCCTAGGCCATTGAGTGCGTGGGGTGACGCATATCGCCGAAAAGCGCTATCCTTTGGGTTTGCCGATGTTGTCGTCTAGCGCAGCTGTCTTCGCTCGACTGAAGGAAGGCTGAGGGGTGACTATCATGTCGGAATGGACTCACCATGGGAACTTGCCCCTTGGTTCGTGCAATTGCTAGAATTGGATCTGCGGGGATATAGCTCAGTAGGGAGAGCGCTGCGTTCGCATCGCAGAGGTTGGGGGTTCGAATCCCCCTATCTCCACTTTGCCCCTGTAGCTCAGGTGGATAGAGCAGCGGTTTCCTAAACCGCGTGTCGGGCGTTCGAGTCGCCCCAGGGGTATTTGCTATAATCTAGGTTAGTGATTGCAGGGGCGTAGCTCAGTTTGGTAGAGCAGCGGTCTCCAAAACCGCCGGTCGTGGGTTCGAGTCCTGCCGCCCCTGCCATGCCGAGGTGGTGGAATCGGTAGACACGCCATCTTGAGGGGGTGGTGGGCGTGAGCCCGTGGGAGTTCAAGTCTCCCCCTCGGCACCAAGTTAGGCTTGCTCAAGCCGCAAAGGAGCGGTAGAATTTGGCTCAAGAGCGGAAGTAGTTCAGCGGTAGAATGCTTCCTTGCCAAGGAAGAGGTCGCGAGTTCGAATCTCGTCTTCCGCTCCAGTGAAAATATCGTTCCCGTAGTCGAAGGTTGCTGCGGGATTTGGTTTGGCGGTGTAGCCAAGAGGTTAAGGCAGGGGTCTGCAAAACCCCTATACAGCGGTTCGAATCCGCTCGCCGCCTCTTTATTCCTGGAGACCCCTGCTAGCATTGGGGGCCCAGATTCGGCGCCGAGGTGGCGGAATGGTAGACGCGGCGGACTTAAAATCCGCTTCCCGTGAGGGAGTGTGGGTTCGAGTCCCTCCCTCGGCACTCTGGAGGCGTCCATCTTCGTGGAACCCGGTAGGTAGTTGCCTGTTCTTCTGTTGGCTTCCGCATCAGTACCACCCGACACACTTTCTGCTTTGGCGCCAGCCGCATCCCGTCCCTGACTGGCCTATCAGAGCTATGTTGCCGAGAGCCCCAGTTCGAGGAACTACTTGTTTCCCCATGATTCCCGCTCGCTGTCTCGGTTTCGCAGAGGAGCGGGAGCTCCCAGTAATCACGCCAGTCTATCCAGCATCTGCTGGGTAACTTTCAGAATTACCTTGTCGCCTATTTTCGCTATATTGTCGAATGTAACGATATGCTTCTTGATTGGACCGGTCTTTACCACGAGGTGGTTGACAACTCCCTTGGACATGTCAAAATCGATATCGCTGACTCTACCTACACTTCTGGCGTTTGCATCTAGGACCTCTCTACCAAATAGCTCTTTGGGATTCATACTGCCCTCCTTCACCAGCTTGCCGAGTTCTGTCAACAGAAGACGCTCTGCGGCTGTTCTATGCCTACAGAATATACTAATGCCGCACGGTTTTGTAAACACGCCCGGGTGTGGGGCAGCGATTCCGAACGTGTTTTGAGTCCTATTCGTTTCCAGATAACCCCACGTGCCTGGCTGTTCAGCATCAGGCTGGTCCTGGTGCTGGAGTTGGCTATGCCTGTCGTCTATAATGCAGGAGTATTCAATAGACAGAAAGGTGAGTGATGTTTCCAGTATTCTGGCGTCGGCACGTCTCTGCAGGCAAGGCGGCAGGACTTATTGTTGGGCTGGGCAACCCAGGCAGTGCCTATGTAGATAGTCGCCACAACGTTGGCTTCCGATGTCTGGATCATCTGGCCGGACTTCATTCTGTCCGCTTTGACCGGGAAGAGTGCCAGGCTAGAACAGGCAGCGGCAACATAGCAGGCAGCAGACGGCTACTGGCCAAGCCTGAAACGTTCGTCAACCTCAGCGGCAGAGCGGCAAGTTGCCTGATGCACAAGCACCACATTGCCCCAGGCGACCTTCTGGTGATTTGCGACGACCTTGACTTGCCTGTGGGCGAGGTCCGGCTGCGTTCGCATGGTGGCTCCGGGGGGCACAAGGGCATGAAATCCATCATATCTGCCCTAGGAAGCGAGGATTTCTGTCGAATCAGGGTCGGCATCGGCCGACCTCGAAGAGAGAGGGTATCAGATGCTGGAGGGGAAATCATAGTCAATCATGTTCTTGGCGATTTCACCCGCTACGAAGAGGTGGCGATCAGGTCTGCGATTGCCACGGTAGCAGATGTCGTTGATTGCCTCTTCAGTCAGGGGGTGGAGGCGGCGATGAGCAGGTTCAACTAGTTATGGTATACTCCAGACTGAGGTTAACGTGATTGTCGCTGTCATAGGAGGCTCCTCCTGTTCGGGGGAGGAAGCTGAACTGGCTGAGTCCGTGGGTGTGGAACTGGCTGCTCGGGGTGCCACTGTAGTTTGCGGTGGTTTGGGTGGTGTGATGGAAGCTGTCTGCCGTGGGGCGAGGTCAAAGGGCGGCTTAACCATTGGTATCCTACCTGGCGAGGATTCGAGCATGGCGAATCAATTTGTGGATATTCCCATAGTCACTGGTGTGGGCTATGCTAGAAATATGGCGGTGGTGAAGTCGGCCCAAGCAGCGATTGCCGTGGGGGGCAACTACGGGACGCTGAGCGAGATTGCCTATGCGCTGAAGAACGGCATCCCCGTCATTGGCTTGAATACGTGGTTGTTGTCACGGGATACCCAAAAGGATGATCCCATAATCAGAGCCCGGAGTGCGGTCGAAGCGGTGGATAAGGCTGTTTCTTCAGCGAAAGGAAAGGCAGGTCAGGGCTAAGATGAACGTTGAAATGGGAAGCATCGAGAGCGTCAAGGCCAGAGAGATCATTGACTCGCGGGGCAATCCCACCGTGGAGGTTGAGGTGGTCCTGGTTGATGGGAGCGCGGGAATGGCGTCTGTTCCATCAGGTGCCAGCACCGGGAAATATGAGGCAGTGGAACTGCGGGATGGGGACAAGAACAGGTATGGTGGACTCGGTGTGCTACGAGCTGTAGACAATGTCAACAGGGGCATTGCTCCGGAACTGGTGGGCATGTCTGTTCTGGATCAGGCAGCTATCGATGGCAGACTGATTGAGCTTGACGGGACCGCCAACAAGTCCAGACTTGGAGCCAATGCCATGCTGGGAGTATCTCTGGCGGTGGCTAAGGCCGGGGCTGATTTTCTGGGCCTTCCCCTGTATCGCCATCTGGGCGGAGCAAGGGCTAACGTTTTGCCCGTTCCCATGCTTAATGTCGTGAATGGCGGTAAGCATGCGCCGGATTCCACGGATTTCCAGGAGTTCATGATAGTCCCCGCCGGCGCTGACGATTTTCGACGAGCCATGCAAATGAGCAGTGAAGTCTATCATTGTTTACATAAAGTCCTTCAGGAGAGAGGCTTGAATACAGGTGTAGGTGACGAAGGTGGCTTTGCTCCCGTGCTTTCCCACAACAGGGAGGCCGTGGAGTTGATTCTCGCGGCCATCGATCTCGCTGGATATAAGGCGGGGCGAGACCTGTTTCTTGCGCTGGACCCGGCAGCCAGTACTTTCTATCAGGATGGCAAGTATGTCCTGTCTCGAGAGGGACGCAGTCTTACTTCTGGAGAAATGGTGGACTTCTACGCCAAGTGGGTATCCGAGTATCCTATCATCAGCATTGAGGATGGCCTGGCTGAGGATGACTGGACAGGATGGGCGTTGCTTGTGGCCAAGCTGGGTGCGAAGACTCAGCTTGTGGGTGATGACCTCTATGTCACAAACATAGAGCGTCTTGAGAGAGGTATTGCGGAGAACTGCTCCAGTTCTATTCTCATTAAGCTGAATCAAATAGGCACACTCAGTGAGACCATGGGGGTTATCAAGAGGGCGCAAAGGGCAGGATGGACAACAGTGGTTAGCCATCGTTCTGGCGAGACCGAGGACACTGCCATAGCTGACCTAGCCGTTGCCGTCGATGCTGAATTCATCAAGGCGGGTGCTCCTTGCCGGGGTGAGAGGCTAGCCAAGTATAACCGTCTTCTTAGGATAGAGGAAGAACTGGGGGATGGTGCTGGCTACTCTGGTATGGGAGCTCTTCGCAGCCTAGAGAAGCCAAAGATATGGAAATAGTAGCCGGAGTCCACCAGATAAGACTCCCCTTCCCGCAGGACATTCCAGAGTACACCAACGTGTACGTAGTTGAGGGAAGCAAGGGCAACTTGCTGATAGACAGCGGCTGGGATAGTTCTGAGACTCTCTGGGCTTTCAGAGAAGGGCTGCTGGAAGAGCGCCTGAAGTTTGAGGACATCAATTGGATTGTTGTCACACATATTCACCCTGACCATTTTGGCCTGGCAAGCAAGCTAAGGGACCTCTGCGAGGCCAAGGTCGCTGTCCATGTGGTCGAGGGGGAGCTTGTGGAGTCAAGGTACAGGGATTCTGACGGACTGCTCAGAGATGTGGAGGACGAGCTTAGCGTCAACGGAGTTCCTCAAGCTGAGCTGGCCACACTCAAGGAAGTCTCGCTGTGGATGAAAGAATTTGCTTCGCCTGAGTTGCCTGATGTCATGTTGAGCGATGGTGACAGGCTTTCCACTGGCCCATTGGAATTCGAGGTGTTGCGGACACCGGGGCATTCGCCAGGTCACATATGTCTTTACGAGCGGAGGAAACGGTGGCTATTCTCCGGTGACCACGTTCTGTTTCACACCACTCCCCACGTAGGCTTTCACCCACAATCGGGGGCCAACCCATTGAAGGACTACATCGACTCCCTGAGGATGCTGGAGGAACTTCCAGTCAATTTCGTTTTCCCGGGGCATGGGCCGGTGTTCAATAGCCTGAAACTGAGGGCAGCGGAAATACTTGATCACCATGAACAGAGGAAAAGGGCTATTGTGAAGGTCCTGAGCCATGGTTTGAAAACAGCGTATGAGGTGGCTACTGAGATCCCTTGGAAACCTGAAACGGACGGCGTTGCCTTTGCTGATTTGACGCCATGGGAAAGGCGATTGGCCGTGTTCGAGACTATTGCTCACCTGAAGTTCTTGAGCTTTCAGGGCAAGACAGCCAGGATTGAGAGAGATGGAGTGGCTCAATACCTTGCCAGGGAATAGACAAGGAGGCAAAGAGACAAAGAGGTGGCAACGAAAGTAGGCATCAATGGATTCGGGCGTATCGGAAGGTTGGCTCTGAAGGCGATAAATGAGCGGCATTATGATGTGCTGAGCGTGGTGGCAGTGAACGATCTTACCGACGCTAGGACGAACGCTCACCTTTTCAAATATGATAGCAATTATGGTGTCTACCCGGGGAAGGTAGAGGCCAGGGATACTTCTATCCTGATTGATGGCAATGAGATAAGAGTTCTGGCTGAGCGTGACCCGGCTCAGATTCCCTGGGGGGGACTATGGGGTGGATATCGTCATTGAGTCAACGGGACTGTTCACTCAGACCGCCAAGGCTGCTGCTCACTTCCAAGGCGGGGCCAGGAAGGTGGTCATCTCAGCACTGGCTCGGGACTAGGACATAACCGTTGTCCTTGGCGTCAACGAGAGCAAGTACGACCCGTCCCAACATCACATCATATCCAATGGCTCGTGTACTACGAACTGTATTGCCCCTGTGGTGAAGGTACTGCATCAGAACTTTGGAGTTGCTCGTGGACTGATGACCACTATTCACTCCTATACCAACGACCAGAGGATTCTGGATGTATTCCACCGGGATCTGCGCCGGGCAAGAGCGGCTGCGATCAATATTGTTCCCACCACTACCGGTGCCGCTCGCGTTGTAGGAGTGGTTATCCCGGAGCTTCAGGGGAAGCTCCACGGGATGGCCATGAGGGTGCCTACCTCCGTGGTGTCGGTTGTTGACTTCGTGGCTGATTTGAACAAGGAGGTGTCCGCCGAGGAGGTCAACAGCGCTTTCCGGAGTGCTGCTGAAGGAGAACTGAAAGGTATTCTCGAGTACTGTGATGAGCCCCTGGTTAGCACAGACTTCAGGGGTAATCCTGCCAGTTCTGTTTTCGATGCCCTGAGCACAATGGTCATCGATGGCAACATGGCGAAAGTATTGGCCTGGTAAGACAATGAGTGGGCCTATAGCTGTCGCCTGGCTGACCTTGCTGCCTATATTGCTAGCAAAGGCTTGTGACTACCACGTTGCCTTGCGGACCCGTTGACAAGATGCCAGGGCTTGCTACATCATATCCTGAGAGGAGGTGAACCAATGTTCTGTCCCAAGTGCGGTACTGAAAACCCTGACGGCGCCAAGTTCTGCTCCAAGTGCGGAGCTGCTCTTAGTGCTGTGCCTGCCCCTTCGGGGGCTTCTTCGTCTTCTGAGACTACTACGGGGCTGGCACCCAATGTGGCCGGGCTTCTCTGCTATGTTGGCTGGTGGATTTCGGGAATAGTCTTCGTGGTGCTCGAAAAGAAGAGTATCTTCGTAAGATTTCATGCCTGGCAATCAATTGTTACCTTTGGGGTATTGACCGTGGTGCAGATTGCCATAGCTGTAATTCCTTTCGTTGGCTGGATTCTATCACCGCTCGTCTGGATTCTCAGCGTGGTTCTGTGGATTCTCCTCATGGTTCAGGCGGGGAGTGGCAAGATGTGGAAGCTGCCCTGGGTAGGCAACTGGGCCGAGAAGCAGGCCAGCAAAGCTCCTTGAACTGACAAGCTTTGTCGAGACTTCCCCAGATGCCGCGCAGAGCCCGGTCGTTCGGGCGTAGACCGTGGTTGCTGCATATATTTGCACGCCGTAAACCTTTCCGTGGCTACTTACGTTTTCCTATATAATAGGCATCAATCCGATGCCTGTTGAAAAGGACATAGTCTCGCGAGCGATAAAGGGCGATGCGGAGGCTTTTGCCGAACTCTATGAGAAGTACTTCGGGAAGATATATCGGTATATCTTCCTCAGGACTGGGAATCAGACTGAAGCTGAGGATCTAGCTCAGGAGGTGTTTGCCAAAGCTTTGGAGGCAATTGGCTCATACAGATGGAGAGACATCCCCTTTGCTTCCTGGCTGTTTCGCATTGCTCATAATCAGGTGGTTGACTATTTCAGAAAGCAGGGGAAGGTGGAGAGGGTAGAGTTGGAGGACAATGTGGTCGCCGCTGATGAGCCAAGTCCGGCGCTTGTTGCTGAGCGGCGGTTCGAACTGAAAGAGCTAAGGGCTAATATAAGCAAGCTGTCTCCGGCCCAGCGCGAGGTAATCACGCTGCGTTTTGGCGCCGAACTTTCCACCGCTGAAGTGGCAGAGGCCCTGGGAAAGAATACCGGGACGGTCAAGGCGCTGCAATACAATGGCATAGTGGCGCTAAGGAAGCTAATGATGGGTGATAGTCAGAGATGGACCCAAAGATAGAAGACATTCTGGATGAGTGTCTGGATCGCACATTTGCCGGCGAAACCATTGAGGATTGCCTTGATGCCCATCCTGGAGAGGCGTCCGAGCTGGCGCTGCTGCTCGAGGCTAGCTGCGTTGTTATGCGGGGCTGCGCTTCTATTCAACCTGTCCCGGCATTCAAGGCGAGGGCATGGCATCACCTTCAGGCGATTTTCCATGACCGGTTCGAGGGAGTCAGGAGCGCAGGGGTGGTTCCCATTTGGCGCAGAGCGTGGACTATGGCCATGGCAGGCGCCTTGCTTGTCCTGTTCTCTTGCGTGGCGGTGGTTGCTGCCTCGACAAATGCTTTGCCCGACGAGTTTCTCTATCCGGCCAAATTGGCTGCAGAGCAGGTAAGGATGACTCTGGCCTTGTCTGATC
>DAOUEN010000133.1:0-6203 GCA_034430415.1 Dehalococcoidia bacterium | reverse complement strand
AGAACCGCTACGTCGGCCGCACCTTCATTCAGCCAGACCAGAGACTCAGAGACCTCGGCGTCCAGCTTAAGTTCAATCCCCTCTCCCAGGTGATCTCCGGCAAGCGGCTGGTGGTCGTTGACGACAGCATCGTTCGCGGCACCACCACACCCCACGTCGTCAAGCTACTCAGAAACGCCGGCGCCAAAGAGATCCACCTCCGCATCTGCGCTCCCCCTCTTTGTCATCCCTGCTTCCTCGGCGTCGACATGGCCACTCAGTGGGAGCTTATCGCCAATAGAAAGACCATCCCCGAAATCAAAGACTTCCTCGGTGCTGATTCCCTCGGTTACCTCACCGTCGATGCGCTGCTTCGGGCTGTCGGCTTGCCCAGAGACCTCTTCTGCCTCTCCTGCTTCACCGGAGACTACCCCATACCGGTCCAGATGGAAATGGATAAGCTGGCACTGGAAACAAGATAGGACAGACAACAAAAATGAGAATCGGAGTGCTCGCCCTGCAGGGCGCATTCATAGAACATCTGAGGATCGTAGAGGAACTGGGTGTAGATGCTGTCCCCATTCGGCTTCCGCATCAGCTCGAGGGAACGGACGGGGTCGTCATACCTGGTGGCGAGAGCACAACCATCCTCAGCCTTATGGGGACTTTCGGGCTCATCCAACCTCTGAGACACCTGGCTCGCCTGGGGCTTCCCATGCTAGGCACATGTGCAGGCATGATCTGTCTAGCCAAGGACATTCCAGACGATGACATGCAGACTCTGAGCGCCATCGACATCGTAGTCAGGCGCAATGCTTTTGGAAGACAGACAGACAGCTTTGAGACTGAGCTCTCAATCCCCGTCCTAGGAGCCGAACCCTTTCCGGCTATTTTCATTCGTGCCCCCGTCATCGAACGAGCAGGACCCCAGGTCCAGATCTTGGCCAAGCTGCCCAGCGGTGAGGCCGTCGCCGCCAGGCAAGGCAAGTTGATAGCCACCGCTTTCCACCCAGAATTAACCCGCGACTTCAGACTGCATAGCTATTTCCTGGAACTTGCTGGCTCCCCTAAATGATGGAGATGGGACAGCGAACTGCGGCATGCACACTTTGAGGAGAACGGAGCAATATGCCTTCAAATCGTCTTGTTGAGCAAGAAGAAAGGCCAAGAGGCGTGCAGACGGCGAGTAGGGACGCGGAGAACAAGATGATAGCGATCCTCCGCATCCTGAGCGAGTCTCCTGAACCGCTCGGCTCAATCACTATTGCTCGCCAACTAGAGCGCTATGGCGTTTTCCTGAGTGAGAGGGCGGTCAGATATCATCTAAGGATAACTGATGAGCGAGGCTACACCCAGCCCAGGGGACGCGACGGAAGAGCGGTCACCTCGGAGGGACTCGAAGAACTCCGAATGGCTCTGGCGCCCCAACAGGTGGGTTTCATCATTGACAAGCTTGAGCTGCTGGCTTTCCAGACCACCTTTGACCCTCGAACGAAGACCGGCCAAGTTCCGGTGAATACCTCACTGTTTGAAAAAGACAAATTTCAGGATGCGCTGGTGGCGATGCGCTGCGCATTCGAGGCTGGGATTTGTGTCAGCCAGCTGGTCGCCGTTGCGTCAGAGGGAGAGAAGCTTGGGGCAGTAGTCGTCCCAGAGGGCAAGATCGGTCTGGCTACGGTCTGCAGTGTGGTGATCAACGGCGTGCTACTTAAGGCGTGTGTTCCTATGGAGTCCAAGTTTGGAGGCGTGCTTGAAGTCATACACTCCATGCCGAGACGTTTTGTAGCTATAATCAACTACGCCGGGACATCCCTTGATCCTTCAGAACAGTACATTCGCGCCAAGATGACAGATGTCACAGGTGCAACAAACGGAGGCCACGGCAAGATACTAGCGAATTTCCGTGAGATAGTGGCACCCTCGAGGGCAATCGTTGAAGCGAAGGTGGACCAACTCAAGGAGGCTGGCATCAATGGAGTATACGTCCTAGGCAACACCAGCGAGCCAGTTTGCCAGATCGCTGTACATATGAATCGCGTTGGCATGGTGCTCCTCGGCGGGCTGAACCCCATTGCAGTAGCGGCCGAGGCAGGTATCGAGGTAGAGAACATAGCCGAAAGCGGACTAGTTGACTTCCAGCGGCTACGTAGCTACCGCGAGCTCTTCAACAAGTGACGCCGCCCTCACTGCGCACCGGCCACCAACCCAGCTCCAGCTGAGCCATCAGCCTCCGTTGGCAGACCCTCGCCTCAGGGTGAGCTGCCTTATAACCCACGGGCCCATTTCACGGCGTTGACAAATAGCCTGAACCCCTCCCCAAAGCCTTCGCTCGCTCCTTGTGTCCAGTGCGGCTGCTGGCTTCCCCGAACAGAGCGTTCCGGGTGTGGCATAAGGCCAAACACCCGCCCCGAATCATCACACACACCAGCAACATCATCAACCGAGCCGTTAGGATTGTAAGGGTACCCCGCCCTGTTACCCAACTCGTCAACATAATACAGCACCTTTCTCATCCTGGACAGGACCTCAGGGGCAGCAACTACCTTGCCTTCGCCATGAGCAACAGGCAGATAGAGCTGCTCCATCCCCTCGGTGAAGAGGCAAGGGCTGTCTCTATTCACTCTCAGATGTACCCACCGGCATTCGAACCTCCCCGAATCATTGTAGGTCACGCTCATTCGTTGCTGTCCCTCCCTCGGGGAGGGCAAGATACCGGCCTTCACCAGGGCCTGAAAGCCATTGCAGATACCCAGTACCAATCTGCCGCTTTCCACAAATCTGGGTACGTCTTGCCCCAGTCTAAACCTGATTTCATTCGCCAATATCTTGCCTGCCCCCAGGTCATCACCGTAGGTGAAGCCACCAGGAATGGCAACTATATGGAAGTCATCGAGACTACGCTCACCGCGAACCAGTTCGCCAATATGGACAAGCGATGTCGAGGCTCCGGCTCGCTCAAAGGCAAAAGCTGTTTCGTGATCGCAGTTGCTTCCAGGCGCCCTCAGGACAAGCACTCTCACCCTACTCACAGCTTGCTACCACCTCAACGGTTCCTGCCAGACTGTCCTGAGTTCGTCAATTGATCTGTCCACAACCTTCTTACCCTGTAATCCGTGGATTATCAATCGCCCCAGAGCGGTGACTCTGCCGATCAGGGCAAAATTGCCTTCGCCCATGGCTCTCTCAAACTTAGCTCTGGACGCCGGAGCAATCGTCACCAAGAAACGGCCGTTCGACTCGGAAAAAAGCACTAGATCGTCCCTGTCTACTCCTTCACCCAGCGGTACTCTGTCCAGCCGGATCGTGGCTCCCACGCGTCCAGCAATAGTCATTTCAGCGACCGCAACGCCAAGTCCGCCTTCACTCAAGTCATGGCAGGCCGTCACAATGCCGCTGGCCATCGCACGGCTAAGTGTAGCCATTAGCTTCTTGTTCTCATGTGGCCTGACCACGGGCACAGAGCCGGCCACAAGTCCGAGCGTTGCGAAGTACTCGGAACCACCCAACTCCCTGTACGTCCTGCCAAGCAAGTAGACCAGGTCGCCCACTCGTTTGAAGTCCATGGACACCTTCCCAGCGACGTCCTCCATAACGGCAATAGATGACACCAGCAGCGTGTGAGGGACAGAAACCGACTTCCCACCAATTTGCACTTCATTGTTCAAACTATCCTTGCCAGAGATGAAAGGTGTGCCGTAGACAAGCGACATATCGCGGCACGCCTCACAGGCTCTGACCAATGCCCCCAGACTCTGCGGCTCACTCACATCTCCCCAGCAGAAATTATCCAGAAGAGCCACCCTCTCCAAGCTTCCGCCAACAGCAACCACCTGTCTTAGAGCCTCATCTATTGCAGAGGCAGCCATCCAGTAGGGGTCGATGTCACCATAACTCTGGTTAATCCCATTCGCCACGATTAACCCCGCTTTCGAATCCTGCAACGGTCTAATGATCGCAGCATCACTGGGCCCATCATTCTCCTTGCCCACCAGGGGTTTCAGAACACTCGTTCCCTGCACCTCATAATCATATTGGCGGATCACCCACTCTTTGCTACACACATTCCAGGAGCCGAGAATTGACAGCAGCGTCTCCCCCAGGTCCGAGGGCATCTCGTTCATCTCTCCGGGGCGGACAACAGGCTGCCAGGCTGCCTCAAGCTGGAGTTGCGGCCGGCCACGATACAGAAAGCCCATATCAAGCCTGCAGACAAGGGTCCCCTGATAGAACAGTTCAAGGGCTTGACTATCAGTGAACTGCCCGATTACAGTTGCCTCAACGTCTTCGAAGGCAAAAAGTTTCAGTAGTCTGTCAAGACACTCGTGCGGCACCGCCAGCACCATACGCTCCTGCGCTTCGGAGATCCATATCTCGTCGTAGGAAAGACCCGAGTATTTCAGCGGCACCTTGTCAAGATGGACACGGACCCCGGTGTCAGCGGCCATCTCACCAACAGCCGAAGAAAGGCCACCACCACCACAATCGGTTATTCTCGAGAAGAGCTGTTGGTCCCGGGCCCTAATCAGTGCATCAATCATCTTCTTCTCAACAATGGGATCCCCAATCTGTACAGCGCTGTAGGACAGCTCCGTTGACCTTTCAGTCAGCTTGCTTGAGGCGAAGGTGACGCCGTGTATACCATCCCGTCCAGTCCTGCCACCGACGAGCACCACCAGCTCCCCCGACTTATGGTGGCCTCTCGCAGCGCATTGCTTAGGCATGATACCGACGCTGCCGCAGAACACCAGTGGATTCGCCAGATATCTCTCATCGAACCTGATGGTGCCGTTGGCGGTAGGGATGCCCAACCGGTTGCCATAGTCAGCGACGCCTGCCCGCACACCTTTGAGGACGGAGCGGGGATGCAATACCCCGGACGGCAGCCTATCATCTGGCAGGTCAGGTGGAGCAAAGCAGAACACATCGGTATTCAGGATTGGCTTCGCCGCAAGACCAGTACCCAATATGTCACGAACCACGCCACCCATGCCGGTGGCGGCTCCTCCGTACGGTTCAATCGCCGAAGGATGATTGTGGGTTTCCACTTTGAAGCAGACTGCCCATCTGCCATCAAAATCGATAACTCCAGCATTGTCTTCAAATACGGAAAGACACCATGCCCTATCAAGCTCCCTGGTAGCTTTCACAATAGTACTCTCAAGCAGATTGTCAATCTCGCTGTGAGCAAGCTTGATTCTTCCCTTGAAGGTCTTGTGGCAGCAGTGTTCAGACCATGTTTGGGCCAGTGTCTCAAGCTCAACATCTGTGGGGTTACGGTTCTCCCCACGGAAGTAGCTAGTAATAGCACTCATCTCATCACCGCTGAAGCCGAATTCTTGAGCCAGCCGGCACAGACTTCCTTCATCTGTCTCAAGCAGTTCAACATGTCTCAGCTCTAGCTGATATCCGGGCTTGTCAAGCAGTGTCGTTATCTCGTCTTCAACAACATGTTCTACAATTGGGTTGACGAGCACTCTCCTCGTGATTGTCTCCAGGGACTGTGCATCAAGTGGCCCTTCGATAACATAGCACTTGCCCGTTTTGACCGCCCTGAGACCGGTTATTCCCAGGTCAGCTACTGCCTTGACTATACTCTGCTCCACCGGATCCGTGACTCCGGCATTGTAGGTCACTTCCACTGTATTAACGCCTCTTGCGGGCTCAAGCGCTTTGCCGCACCAGTAGTCCTGGATAATCGGATCGGCCAGGAGTTCGCGGCACACAAGCTCCGGTTGCCCCGACTCTAAGTCGCCGTCGAGCCAGTAGATATCAACCACCCGGACGCTTGATACTTTAGCTAGGCCCAGGTCCTGTATGTCCCGAGTGAGACTCTCACCCCGGGCATCAGCCAAGTGCTTCTTGAGACAGACCTCTACTCTATACATCAGCGGATAGCTCCACCACCCCCAGCGAGACACATCAAACGTTCACGTCTCCTCCCGCCACAGAACAGCGAACATCGCCCAAGCTCATCCTGGACAACTGCTGTACTAGGATAGCACAAACCTCAGTGACTAAGAAGCAGCACACCGCGAGGCACGAAACAAAGAGATCCCAAGGCAAGGCGGCCAACGCACACAATTGCCGCCGAAGAAATCAAGATGGTATAATCCCAGTGCCCTAGAACCACAATGAAGCTAAGTGATGAACAGGTAAAGCACATCGCCTGGCTAGCTCGACTGGCTATGAGCAAAGCCGAAGTCGAGAGATTCAAGCTGCAGCTT
>DAOUEN010000132.1:0-5783 GCA_034430415.1 Dehalococcoidia bacterium | reverse complement strand
AGAGGCGTCCTGACCTTTTCTTTGTACAGCCTGGCTGCGTCGGCGAAATATAGCTCCTCCTCTTCGGGGACAATTCCGGTCACCCTGGAGAAGGAGAACTCCGGGGGGCTGAGGTGGGTTCCGCCGCTTATCTCGATGGCGTCGATGCCCCCCTTTTCCAGCATCGCGGCCACCCGGACCATCTCCGTCCGGGTGAAGCCGCCCTCAAGGAAATCGTCCGAGTTCATCTTGATGAGGACCGGGTAGTCCTTTCCCACCGCGGATCTGACCGCCGCCAGGACTTCCAGCACTAATCTGGCCCGGTTCTCCAGGCTGCCGCCGTACTCGTCCGTTCTCTTGTTGTAGAAAGGAGAGAGGAACTGGCTCATAAGGTATCCGTGGGCGGCGTGAAGCTGTACTCCATCGAATCCCACCTTCTTCGTCCTGACTGCCGCCTCTTTGAAGTGCTCCACGGTCAGGGCGATCTCCGCCATGGTCATCTCCCGGCACTGCCGCTCGTTGACCACCCTTGGAGACGGGCCCACGACCTCTTGTCCCTCCGAAGCGACGAAGACGTTACAGCCGGCGTGGGCGATCTGGAGGACCGTCTTCTGCCCTTCCCGGTGCACTGCTTCCGCCATGCGGGCCAGGCCCGGAATGAGCTCGTCGCTGTCGACGCCCGTCTGTCCCGGCCGGGCCTTTCCCTGCTGGCTGATGTAGGCGTAGCCGGGGATGATCAGTCCCACGCCGCCCTTCGCCAGGTCCCCTGCCAGCTCTATGAGGCGGTCGGTGCAGGAGCCGTCGGGGTTGGCCATTCCTTCGTAGGTGGCGGAACGGACGAACCTGTTCTTGAGGGCCATTCCGTTGATGGATACGGTCTCAAATAGCTCTGGCATGTCAACTCTCCTTGACGCCCGGCTCTACCAGCGCGCCTTGGGTTTCTTCCAGGGGTGTGCCCTGGCGACCTCTTCGTTCAGGTCCGTTCCCCAGCCCGGGCCGGTGGGTATCTTCATGTAGCCGTCAATGATCTCGGGCTTGTTGGTGACCAGCTCGTCCCTCAACGGTATGTCGTCCACATCCGTCTCCAGGATACGCACGTTGGGGAGGACAGCGCACAGGCTGGCGCTGATGAAGGAGGACAGGTAGCTGTAGTAGTTGTGCGGGGACACGTTTATCTCGTACACCTGGGCCAGGTCGCCTATCTTCTTTGACTGGCTGAACCCGTTCCAGGGAACGTCTATCATCAGGACGTCGGCTGCGCGCAGCTCGAAGTAGGGTATGAAGTCCCGCATGAAGTACAGGTTCTCGCCGGTACATATCTTGGTGCTGCTGGAGTCTTTGATCTGCCTTATGGCGGCAGGGTTGTACATATCCACCTCCAGCCACAGGAGGTTGAAGGGCTCCAGCAGCCTGGCGATGCGCATGCAGCTCTCGGGCTTGAAGTTGAAGTTGAGGTCCAGGCAGATGTCGATATCCGGGCCGACGGCATCCCTGAAGGTGCCGATGAGGGTCTCGATATGCTGGAGCATGGCGTTGGAGGCCACCTGGTCGGTGGTACCCAGGCCTCCGCCGAACCCGTCGAAGTGCACCCTGGGAGGGTCACCGGGAAAGATGATGTTGGTCTTCAGGGCGGTGTAGCCCCGCCGCACCACCTCCCGACCCAGCTCGCCTATGTCGGCCATGCTTCTGATGGGAGGAGTGCCCATCTCGGGATAGAGCGCCCTGGTGGTGCCGCAATGGGACCAGTAGACGCGGATGCTGTCGCGGGTAGGCCCTCCGAACAGGTCAACCACCGATATGCCGAGGGCTTTGGCCTTGATGTCCACCAGCGCCAGTTCCACTCCGGCGATGGCCTTGGCCCTGACTCCGGTGGGACCCTGGATGGCGTTCCGCATCATATCCCAGAACCGCATCTCGTAGGCGCGGGGGTCGGCACCGATCAGCAATGGCTTGAGGTCCTCGATGGCGCCCATGACGGCGAACGGCCCCCGAGCCACGCTGCACTCGCCGTAGCCGGTGATGCCCTCGTCCGTCTGGACTTTGACGTAAGTCCACGGACGCCAGCCGGCGTCCACCGTGATGGGCTCGATGTCGGTGATCCTCATAGTCTCCCTCCTTTGGCCTTGCCGTGCTGCGGTTGAAGGCCTGTCCGCAGCCTTCGGTTGCGGCCGTTCCCAGGATGGTACACGATGGGATGTCCCGTGTGCAAGGATGTGCGCTGCCGCCGGGACGACACGCGAGGAACCGGGAATCACAGCGATCCGTCATCAGGTCTCCATAATCCCTCAAAGGAGTGGAGCGGGCACACGGAATGGAGTCGGGAGATCGAGAGCAAAAGTGGAAAGACACCAGCGCTGGAAGATGGGGCAAAAGAAGACCCCAAGTGGCCTCTCTTCCGGGGTCAGCTCACCCGCCGTTCAGCTTCTGCTTACCCTGCGCCGGGTCTTGGAAACCCGACACCTCTTCAGCTTCCACCTACCCAGCCAGCTTGCAGCCCCTTAGTTTGGTCACTTGGGGTAACTCTTAGTTTAGCATAGGAGTTGGGGCTTGTCAAATTTCCGCTCGTAGGGGTTGATGGATTCTGGGCGGAAACTTCGGAGGAGGGGGCCTTCCCGGGTGAGGGTCATGCTGAGTTGGCTGAGATGGCGAGAGACGGGACTCGTGGGGTTGTTATGTCGGTGGACGTGGACATGTGCTATGCTTGCTGAGAAATGGGAGGTGGAAAATGAGGTACCACGTGGCCTATGCCGTGGTCGCGGTGCTTGCCTTTATAGGACATCTGGTGGCAACGTTCTGGACTGAGATTATCTGGTGGCTGCCGGAGTACATCTGGTTTCTGGGATTGCTGTTCTCGATCCTGGCCGTCTACGCCGGCACGGTGACGGCAAGCCGTGGCGGGCCCGACAAGAGGGGCGCAGCGGTCGCTTCGGCGGTGATAGGGAGCATCGTGTTCCTGGGGCTTGTCTATAGCGGGACAACCTGGCTGTTCATGCCGGGGAACGGCTACGAGGCTTTCGCCAGTCTGGGCTGGTAGCCAGCGGCAATCCTGGCAAGTATCCTCCTGATACACGGGGATGCTCTCACGGAGGAGGGCATCCCGCCGGTAGCCCCGAATCCACTGGCTGGATGGTCGGGTCATACAGGGCTTTCAGAATCAGAGCGTTGCTGATATATTATCGTCGAAGAATTGAACAAAAGGAAAAAAGTCATAGCGTATCCGGAACAATGCTCCGGGTGTTCGGCGTGTCAACTGGCATGCTCGTTCCTGTTCACCGGAGCATTCAATCCTCTGAAGGCGTACATCAAGATCAACTGGTCGGGTGACCTGGACAGGAGCATCAGCTTCACGGACGAATGCACGGGCTGCGGCGTCTGTGTCAAGTACTGCAATTACGGGGCATTGGAACTGGAGGAGGCCAAATCGTGAGCTACTACGGGTATGCCGGCAGGGTGCTTCACGTGGACCTCACGAGGAACGCCGTCAGAAAGGAAGACCTCAATGTGGAGATGGCCAGGAAATTCCTCGGGGGACAGGGCGTCAGCAGTAAGCTGGCCTACGACCTGATAGAGCCCGGGATTGATCCCCTTTCGCCGGAGAATGTGCTGGTCTATGGCGTGAGTCCTCTTACGGGCACCTTCATGCCGGGGTTCCCCAGGGCGGGCATGGTGAGCAAGTCGCCGCTCACCGGGCTTCTGGTGGAGTCCAATAGCGGGAACTCCATCGGCCCCATGCTGAAATACGCCGGCTACGACCATCTGGTCGTAAGCGGTCGGGCCAGGAACCCTGTCTGCCTGGTGATAGACAACGACGACGTTCGAATTGAGGACGCCGACGACATGTGGGGGATGGACACATTCGAAGCGTCGGATGCGATACGGGCGAAGCTGGGTCACGAGTACTGGACAAGCTGCATAGGGCCCGGCGGGGAGAACCTGGTGAGCTTCGCCTGCGTCACTGAGAACAAGAACGGTATGCTGGGAAGGGCCGGCCTGGGAGCGGTGGCCGGTTCCAAGAAGCTCAAAGGGATAGCAGTGAGGGGAACGAAGGGGATAAGGGTCTACCAGAGACGGGAGTTCCGCAAGCTGGCCGAGGAAATGCGCAGCCGGATAGCGGAGTATCCACTCATCGACCTGTGGAGGAACGAAGGAAAGATCATTGATGCCTACATGAAGCCCTTCTATCAGAGGGGGATCTACGGCAAGAGGAACTACGGGGAAGGGGCTCCTGAGGTCGGCACGGAGGTGTTCACTCAGAAGGAGTTCGCCGGCGAGATATGGAAGAGCTACTATGCCTGCTTCGGATGCCCCTGCGGGTGCAAGGGAGTGATAGGGGTGGATGGAGGGAAGTATCCGGTGCCGGATTTCAAGATATCGAACCCGTGGGGTACGCCGATGCTGTTCATCGACTGCGGCGCTGGAGGGTGGAAAGAGGCTGTCGAGCCTGCATACCTCGCCAGCAAGTACGGCATAGATGCCTTCGAGACCCTGAGGGTCATATCGTTTTCCATTGAGCTCTACCGGAAAGGGATCATATCCAGAGAGGATGCTGACGGCCTGGAGTTGGACTGGAATGTTGAGACCATCCTGGCCCTGGTCGAGAAGATAGCGCGCAAGGACGGGATAGGAGCCGTTTTGGCGCGGGGAGTAAGGGGAGCCAGCAAGGAGATAGGGGGAGGCGCCGAAAAGTACGCCGTGCATGTTAAGGGCCTGGCACCGACCATGGACCTCAGGGGGTCGAGGACGGCTGACGACAGCGATCCCTACCTGTTTCTGGAGAACTTCGGCCAGTTGGTGGACCCGCGGGGCGCTCACCACGCCCGGAGCTGGTCCATCACCTACGTCCCCAGAAAGGCCGAGTCGATCAGGAGATACGCCGTCTCTATAGGAGTGCCGGGCGAGGCCGTTGATAGAATCGTCACTGAATCTCAGTGGAACTTGCCCCGGTTGCTGAAGTGGGTTGACGACTTCGATACGATGGCATTCAGCCTTGGCCTGTGCATGAGGCCCCAGATGATGTCGAACTACGACCTGAACGGGCTGGCCAGGCTGTTCGCCATCACGACGGGAATGGAGTTGACTCCTGGAGAGCTGCTGGAAGGCGGAGAGCGTATATGGAACCTTCAGAGGCTGTTCAACGCCAGGGAAGGAGCATCCCGGGAAGATGACATGCCGCCGAGTAGAATGATGACAGAGCCGCTGGCCGTGGGCCAGAAGCTGAATCCGCCCGTCGACGGAAAGGCGATACAGGATATGCTGGGAGAGTACTACCAGGAAAGCGGGTGGGACGAGGCCACGGGAGTCCCCACCAAAGAGAAGCTGGGCCAGTTGGGGTTGGAGGAGGAGGCCAAAGACATTTGAGATCCTGCAGGGAGGGGGAGATGAGCGGCGAAACGAAGTTCATACCGCGCGAGAGGAATGCAGGTCACCCGGGTAACTACGTGTTTGACCGGAACACGCCGCCTGTGCTGGAAGTTGATCCGGGTGAGAGTTTCGCCGCCGAGACCGAGGACACCTACAACGGCATACTGAGGCAGGACCCCGGCAGGCTGCAGCCCAGGGATATGAAGCCGTACTGCGACAAGACGCCGGTGTGGTACAACCCGGTCTGCGGCCCGGTATACATAAGGGGGGTGGAACCGGGAGATGTGCTGGTGGTGAGCATAGAGAAGATAGCCGATATGTCCGTGGGGACGACTGCCACCATACCCGGCGCTCATCATTTCGCCGGCCTGCGCGGTTGGGAGGAGTGCGATGAGATGTACACCGGAGTTATCGAGAACGTGGGAGGCAAGGGGACCTGGAGA
>DAOUEN010000131.1:0-2952 GCA_034430415.1 Dehalococcoidia bacterium | reverse complement strand
GACAGATTCGGGCCGAGATTCGCGATGGCTATAGGTGTGTTCATCGCCGGTCTGGGTCTCATACTGATGGACTTCGTGAATTCGCTCTGGACTTTCTATGTAGTCTGGGGAGTTGTACTGGGGACAGGCATCAACATCGGGTTAGAGCTGCCATTGGACAAGGCAATAGCGAGCTGGTTTGTGAAGAGGAGGGGGACGGCCCTGAGCGTCAGGTGGTTCTTCACCGGGCTTGCCGGGTTGGTGCTGGCCCTGGTTGCCTGGCTCATCTCCACGCAAGGCTGGCGGATGACCTGCGTTGTAGGCGGGCTAGCCATGTGGGGTATCGGCCTTCCGCTTGTTTGGTTGTTTGTGAGGCCGCGCCGGCCGGAGTACTACGGGCTGCTTCCTGATGGCGCCTCAACTGAAGCAAAGCCGGATGAGCATGTAAGCCGGATGATAGACCGGGGCGTAGAGTATGCTGCTGAGGTTCGAGAGGTGGAATTCACCCTCAGGCAAGCAGCGAGAACACCCGCCTACTGGCTGCTCATTATGGCCGAGTCTGTGCGCTGGGCGGGCTTCTCAGCCATCCTCGCCCACAGCGTGCCCTTTCTAACCGATTTCGGGATTGAAGCGGTCAGGGCGGCGGGGTTGGTGGGGATCGTCATCTTGGCCAGCACTCCCTCGAGGCTACTGGGTGGGTTTCTCGCTGACCGGGTTCAGACAGGCCACCTGCGCTTTGTAATGACGGGAGCTTTCCTCCTGCAGGCCGTTGGGGTCGGCGCCTTCCTGCTGAACCAGACTTTCGCCATGGTATATGTGTTCCTTATTCTCTTCTGGATTGGGGTGGGGATAGCGCTTGCCCTGCCCACCGCGGTAAGAGCTCGCTACTTCGGGCGGAAGGCTTTGGGCTCAATCGAAGGAACCTCGATTATTTTCGTAACACCGCTTGGAGTGGCAGGTCCGATCTATGCCGGGTGGGTGTACGACCATACTGGCGGCTACATTGCTGCCTTCACTCTGTTCGCAGTACTGTTCGCCATTTCTGCGATCCTCGTCTCGTTTGCCTCTCCCCCCAAACGGCCGGCGCAGGTCACCGATGTCCGCGAATTCCTGTAGTGACAACCGCCGGCGGCCGCACAAACACTGCCGTTGCGGCTCGCCGTAATGCGCGAGCTATGATATGACTACCATCTGTGAGGCAGGCCTGTTAAACCTCGATTCACGGCTCAGGGAGAGTAAACTAAAACGAGGAACTTGCGTTATCATTGATAGAGGCCGGGAGCCCGGGCATATGGCAAATGACATGAAGCATATCGGCGGCCCGGCGCTATACGGTGGGAGGGACCTGAAATGAATGGTAGGAAGCTGTGTTTGCTGCTGATGGCGGTAGTGTTGACGTCCGGGGCAGCGGGCTGCGCCCGGCCCGTATCGCCCGTATCGGGTGACGTGCTTCAATCGGACAAGCCGCGTGACACTTCACCTGAGGTGAGCCAGACAGACCTGGACAGCCTGAGCCGGGGAAACAGTGAGTTTGCCTTCGACCTGTACCGGGCGCTGGCTGCGGCGGACGGCAACCTGTTCTACTCCCCCTACAGCATCTCGGTAGCGCTGGCCATGACCTATGCCGGGGCGCGCGGCGAGACGGAAGAGCAGATGGCGGACACCCTGCGGTTTCTGCTGCCACAGCAGGACCTGCATCCGGCGTTTAACGATCTGGATATCGAGCTTGACCGGCGCGGTGAGGGTGCCGCAGGGAAGGATGGCGGCGAGTTTCGACTCAACATCGTCAACGCCATCTGGGGACAGAAGGACTACAGCTTCCTGCCTGAATTCCTCGACGTGCTGGCGGAGAACTACGGGGCCGGACTGCGGCTTCTCGACTACATCAGCCATCCGGAGGAGTCCCGTATCATCATAAACGACTGGGTCAGCGAGCAGACCGAAGAGCGGATTGAGGACCTGGTCCCCGAGGGAGCCATCACTTCGCTAACCCGCCTCGTGCTTACCAATGCCGTCTATTTCAACGCGGCGTGGATGTACCCCTTCGACGAGGACGCCACCAGGGACGGCCCTTTCTACCTGCTCGACGGCGGCGAGCTTAGAGTGCCCATGATGACCCAGACGGAGTCCTTCGGATATGCCGGGGGGGAGGGTTTCCAGGCGCTCGAGCTGCCGTACGACGGTGGAGAGCTCTCCATGGTGATACTGCTGCCCGATTCCGGCAGCTTTGATGAGTTTGAGGAATCTCTTGACGTCGGACTGGTGAACGGGGTTATCGGCGACCTCGTCTTCCAGAAGGTTGCCCTGACCATGCCCAAGTTCGAGTTCGACTCCAGCTTCGGGCTGGTTGAAACACTGGCGGGTATGGGAATGCCCATCGCCTTCTCCGGTGCTGCCGACTTCTCGGGCATGACGGGCAATAGGGACCTTTTCATAGCCGATGTGGTTCATAAGGCCTTCGTCTCGGTGGATGAGGCGGGTACGGAAGCCGCGGCGGCCACCGCAGTGATAATGGAGATGACGGCCGCGCCGCAGCCTCCCCTGGAGGTCACCGTCGACCGTCCGTTTATCTTCCTCATCCGCGATATCGAGACGGGCACGGTGCTGTTCGTGGGCCGCATAATGGACCCGTCTCCATAGCATGACTTCTTTCCTATCTACCTCCTTGTTTCGGGGTGCATGTGCCGGCCCAGCCCCGGCACAGCACCTCGTAGTCTCGGGGCAAGATCCTGTGCAACCGCACTTCTACGGCGGGCCGGCGAGGATTTGACTATGGTCCGCAATACGCTTTCGTTGGAGCTGCCTACTACTTTTTCTTGTCCAGTCCCTTTTCCTTTTCCATTGCCTTGGTGCGCTTGCTTATCTCATCGGCTTTTGTGAGCAGGTAGATCATGGCGCCCAGGCACACCAGGAAGATGCCAACTCCTATAGGTCCCGGCCATCCCAGTATCAAGAACAAGCTTTCCATTTCTC
>DAOUEN010000130.1:0-1994 GCA_034430415.1 Dehalococcoidia bacterium | reverse complement strand
CCAATGCTGCTATCCACATCGCAAAGAAAAGATACATGTAAGGCGCGTACTGAAACCAGAGAGCTATGCCGAACCCGAAACTGATGGCGCCAAAGACCAGGATTGAGTACCAGGCCCACTTCTCTGCTCTCCTGAGCGGAATCACGGCAATTACGGCCAGCAATGCGAGAGCGATGAAGTGATACGCTGAAAAGAACTGAACCGCCATTGTCAGGACTGCCGACCCGGTGACAGTTGTTCCCATCATTTCTGCCCACTCTTGAATGTAGCTCTCGGTTGCCGCAATCCCCCAGACGCCCTCGAACACGCCAAGTGCTCCGACCAGGCACATCAAGATAGCCGCGGCATTCAACTTCTTCTTCAATTCAGTCACCCCCTGTCATAGATATAGATTCGACCTACGGTCGGCTAAATCCTAACCCTCGTTTTAAGCACAGTCAATAGTCAGGCCCACCTACCAGGACTGCGGTTACCGGAGTCCTGAGCTTTCTCTGGAAGAAGCAGGGAGCCATATGACCACGCCGTGAGGCGAATTGGACTCTCAGAAGCGGAATCCTCATGTGGCGCATTTCCCGAGGGGTTGTCCGATACGGTCAGAAGGGGTACGCTCTCTGCATCGGCGAACCACAACTCTTCCATTCTAGATTGGCAAGGGCTATAATCGTATAGGAGGGGCCACAATGCAGAACTGATGCGTTTCGGTCATATTCACCTTGCCTCTACTATTGACAGTCTTCTTGTCACAACGCATTAGCGCCACGTTCAGGGAGTCTCTGCCCAGGAGGATACACGATGAATGAGCTGGCACAACTACGGAAACGGATTGCTGAGCTGGAAACGGCAGAGGCCGAGCGCAAGAGGGCGGAGGAGGCGCTGCGGGAGAGCGAGGAGAAGTACCGAGCCGTCTTCGAGAGCACCGGCACCGCGACCATAATCTTCGAGGAGGACACCACCATATCTGCGGCAAACCAGGAATTCGAGAGACTCTCAGGCTATTCCAGGGAGGAGGTGGAGGGCAAGAAGAGCTGGACGGAGTTTGTTGTCCCGGAAGACCTGGCGAGGATGAAAGAATATCACAAGTCCAGACAGACTGACCCTGCCTCTGTTCCAAGGAACTATGAGTTCAGGGCAGTTGACAGGCAGGGGACTACCAGAGAAATCTTCTTGACCGTAGCCATGATTCCAGGAACCAACCAGAGAGTGGCCTCGCTCCTGGACATCACCCAGCGGAAGAAGGCGGAGGCCGAAATCCGCAAGCTGAGCGACTACCTGGGAAGCGTGATTGACAATGCCAACGTGTGGCTCGACGTGCTCGACGAGAAGGCCGACGTGGTCATCTGGAACAAGGCGGCCGAGGTGATAAGCGGGTACCCGCGCGACAAGGTGGTGGGGCACGGCAAGATATGGGAGTGGCTGTACCCCGATAAGGAGTACCGCCAGGAGATTACCGCCAGGGCAGCGGCCATTATCCGGGGCGACTCCGTGGAGGACTTCGAGACGCTCATCCGGACGAAGGGCGGAGAGTACAGGACCATCTCGTGGTACTCCAGGAACCTGATTGATCAAAAGGGACAGCCCATCGGCTCAATCGCCCTGGGGCGCGACGTCAGCGACCGCAAGCGGGCGGAGGAAGAGGCACGATACCAGAGGGAGTATTTCAAGGCTCTGTTTGACAGCTCTCCCGAGGCGGTGACATCCGTCGACATGGACAGGCGGCTGAGAGACGCCAACCCCGCCTTTGAGAAGCTGTTCGGCTATGCCGTGGAGGACATCAGGGGCAAGCACGTCCCTGACCTCGTCCTGCCCAAGGGCAGGGAAAAGGAAGGCAGGGATTTCATCCGGAGAGTGGGGCAGGGGGAGACGGTGGCGGTGGAGACGGTGAGAAAAGCGGCGGACGGCAGGGAAATTCCCGTCTCCCTCCTGGGGGCGCCGGTCATAGTCGAAGGTAAGCAGGTCGGCATGCTGGGCATCTACCGGGACATCAGCGAGCGCAA
>DAOUEN010000129.1:0-28239 GCA_034430415.1 Dehalococcoidia bacterium | reverse complement strand
CATCAGGAGGCATTGGCTCCAAGGTGATAGCACGGCGCCGGCGTCCTACCTGTTCTGCCAGACGTAGAGCTAACCTCTGCAACGATTCACGTCGGCGCTCCTTGTATCCACAGACATCAATGTTCAGCGGCAGCCACGTTGTCAGTCGCCCAGCCACCACCAACCTGACTATATGTTGTAAACAGGACAAGGCCTGGCCCCGTCGCCCAATCAGTATGCCCAAGTCGTCTCCCTCAATATTGAAGGACACTGGCGTCTCCTCTGACGAGACCTCAACCACACCCGTCACTCCCATCAACCCCAGCAAGGTTTCGAGCACTTCCGTGGCCACCTTGACTACATCTTCCCCAGGCGTGATTAGCGGCTTCACTCTGATTACTGATTCCTCGCTCCCTATCCCAAAGACTCCCGACCTCCCTTCCTTAACAACCACCACCTCGAATTGGTCCCGACTCATGGCAAGCTGCTCTTCTGCTTTGTTCGTCGCCTCTTCCACTGTCTTCCCACTGATTTCCAGTTCTTCCATGCTCTCGCCTCCCATTATTGGCAACGTATCTGGAGATGCGACGCGCCCTCTGGGCGTGGTCTGCTACTTCCTTTTTCTTGGGACCGTGTGTGCCGAGGAAGCAGCAGCAGGGCGCTTCAGGTAGCCCCACCCCCCGGTAACGAAGTACTGCGTTGAAATGCCAATTAGATTGGAAACTAGCCAGAAAAGAGGTAAGCCACTGGGGAACATCATTGTGAACATGCCAAACATCAGCGGCATCATCAGCAACATAGTGCTGCTCGTCGACTGTTGCCTTGGATCAGCAGACGGCGCTGTAGTCATCTTCTGTTGCACCCACATCGTACCGCCAACAAGGATGGCCAGAATCAAAGTGCGGTCGGGCTGCCCCAAGTCCAACCACAGGAAATGGCTGTTCACGGGTATCGCCTGAGCTATCCTCTCTGACGAATAGAGATGCTCGGCCAGGCCCAACAAGTTCTCCGGGGTGGTGGCTAGAGCTTTCATGATGGATTGGTAGAGAGCAATCCAGATAGGAAACTGAACTAGCATCGGCCACATGCAGCCTATGGGATTGACCCCAGCCTCCTTGTAGACCTTCATCATCTCTTGCTGTATTTTCTGCTTGTTCTTTCCATACTTTTTTTGCAGCTCCTGAATCTTGGGCTGCATCTCCTGCATCGCCTTGGTGGACTTCAGTTGCCGTAAGACGAGAGGCGTCGACGCCACACGAACAACAATGGTGAGAACAATAATGGCAAGTCCGAATTCCACCTCTTCAGGCAGGATACCTGCTAGAGCAAGCAAACCATTAAGCATCGGGCGGAGTATAACCAGATTCCACAGATTTATCATGGCTGCAAACCTTGTCTAGTCTAGGGAGATCCTCGCCTTTCTTTCTCTCCCTGCCACGTCGATGGGATACAGGCAGTTATTTTGAGCCCGGATGTAGACTATGCCATCCTGAGCACAGAGAGACGCCAAGACAGTAGTACCATCAATGGATGGCTTCTCATCGCCCTCTGGGTTCTCAATCCGCGCGCCAACCCCCGTCTGCATGTCGATGACATACACGTCGCCTGACTGGGCGGCTACAACCAGCGAGTCGTCCACCGCTACGGGCGAAGCCGCAATGGGACTCCCAGTATCGAAAGGCTCATCCCACTTCACTCTTCCACTTTCAGCATCCAGAGCATAGACCTTGCCATCAAGACAAACCGCATAGACGACACCGTCGCTCACAACAGGAAGCGCCCAAAACCAGTTCCCCCCTTGGAACCTCCACAGCGGTTTCTCCTCACCTATCCTGACAGCATAGAGATTGTCGTCAAAGGAGCCCACCAGTATCGTATCTCCGTAGAGTAGCGGAGAGGAAGCAAACCCCGCCTCCGCTTCAAAGCTCCACGGTAGCAGGCTGCCATCATCAACCGAGAGGGCATAGATGTGACCATCAAAAGTGCTCACATATATGGCTCCCCCCTTCACTACGGGTGTAGTCCACAGTTTTTCAACCGATAGCTCAGATCTCCATTCTTCGTCACCAGAGATTGCGTCCAAGGCATAGACCACGCCATCTGAACTGCACACATATACCGTATCTCCGACTGCGACTAGGTTGCCTACCACGGCCCCAATCACATCATCTCCATCGGGGTACATCCATTCCCCACTCTTCCGGTGAGGAAAATGCAACTCGTCGATCCTGGCTGAGGGAGCCATCATCATCACCTTGCCATCGTATATGCCGACACAAACTCGCCCATCGACCACAACGGGTGTGCTATATATGGTTGCCGGGGTAGAGGAGTCTCCGCAAGACAGAAAAGCCTTCGACGGCACAGTAATAGCAAAAGACCACTCCCCATCAGAAGAGGGAAATGGCAACCCCTCACTTCGCACCCCAGGATTGACTGCCCTTATCCTGCCATCTGTGGCACCTAGATAGAGCATGTCATCATGAGATATGACTCCCGAATAGCCTTGCGGCGGCGGGCTGCAGCTAGTGGCACTCAAGGCAAGAAGAGACAAGAAGACCAGGCAAACTAATACTCTGTTCCTCATTTCACTCCGACGAAAGCAAAGCTAGGGCACCGGATCGTGACCGCCTTTGGAGAAGGGATTGCAGCGAGCCAGCCTCCTGATCGCCAGGCAACTGCCCTGGACAAGGCCATATCTTTCAATCGCCTCCCAGGCATAATGAGAACATGTAGGCTGGAAACAGCAAGAGTGTAGGGTGACCTCCGATATGGTCGTCTGATATAGTCTAATTAAGCTCAGCGCCAATCGCTTCATTATCTACTTGTAACAACCTCGCCCGGGATAACAACCTGGCTACAACTCCATCCAGTTGATGATAGTCCGCAGCGACTGCCTTCGGACGGGCAATCAATACAATGTCCCACCCTTGCTCTATCGCGTGAGACCTGATTATCTCTCTGAACAGCCTCCTCAGCCGATTGCGACGTACTGCTCCACCCACCTTCTTGGATACCGAGAAGCCATACCTGTTCAAATTCAGGCCGTTGGGCAATACCTTCGCCACAACTAGGCTGTCCGCATATGTGCCACCATGCCGGTAAACCGAAACGTATTGTACTCTGCTAGTTAAAGTCCAAGGTCTCTTCATAAGAGCGCGGCTAAACAGGGGTGAGCTTCCACCGCCCCTTGAGGCGTCTTGCCTTGAGCACCTTGACTCCTCCTGGACTGGCCATTCTGGCCCGAAAGCCCAATTTGCGCTTGCGGGGTAGCTTCTTTGGTTGATAGGTGCGTTTCGGCATTCAATCTCCCGGAGACGTCGACTGGACCAACCCTGCAGCACTCATCTTCCAGACCTGACTTGGTGCATACGGCAGCAGCGCCAGGAATCGAGCCCTCTTTATGGCCTGTGCCAATTTCCGCTGATGCCTGGCACAAGCCCTAGTCTTGCGGCGTGACCCAATCTTTCCGCCACTCAAGATGTATCTGGACAACGTGGACACGTCCTTATAGTCTATGTTCACACCCTCGGCGCAAAACGGGCAAACCCTTGGCCTGGGCGTGTAGCTTCTCGGCCTTCTCGTTACTCTACGACTCGGTCCTCTACGATTATTCAAACATCACTCCCTATTCAAAAGGCAGGTCGCCGGGCTCAAGCTCGCCTTCCTCTGGAAGCGATGCCGCAGCTCCCGGCCTACCAAGAAAAACCACCCGGTCCGCAGTCACCTCGAGGCTGGTACGCATTTGCCCATCTTGTCCCTGCCAATCGCGAGCATGCAGCCTACCGTCTACGTAGACCTGACGTCCCTTGCTTAGAGATTGATTGCACTGCTCAGCTTGTTTGCCCCAAACAGTAACCCTGAACCAGTCTGTTTCCTCCTTGGTCTCACCGGAAGAAGTGGTGAAACGACGGTTGGTGGCCATCCGAAAGGAAGTGACCGACTTGCCATCAGGCGTGTACCTCATCTCGGGATCAGAGCCCAGATTGCCAATAAGTATCACTCTAGCCAGACTTGCCATATGTCAGTCACCCACCTTAACCACCAAATACCGCATAACCTCTTCCGCAGCACCAAGATCGACCTCCAGTTCCCTGATCAACTTCGGCTCCAGCTTGAAGCGAGTCAGCATATAGCTGCCTTCAAGGAACCGCTTTATGGGATAGGCCAGTTTCTTCCTTCCCCACTGCTCTGTCCCCTCCACAGTACCCTCTCTACCAGTAATGAACTGACTTACCTTGTCAACAACCTGAGGCATTTCCTCGCCCTCGACTTCGGGGCTAACTATAGTCACTAACTCGTAATCACTCATAGGCGCCTATTATAGCACGTCAATAACCATAATTTAAACGCAAAACCAGAGGTAATGGCAACTTGTTCTCCACCATCCTCTTCTGAGTTGCAGCCACATCGTAGCTCGCCCGATAGTGACATACGATATGGGAATTGCTGTCGTACACTGCATAGCTGGCCCGAGGGTCACCATCGCGAGGCTGTCCCACAGCACCAGGGTTTATGATTAGGCGGTGCTGCCCCGAAGTCAAACTTGTCTGGCCAAGAGTCTTCTCCCTATAACACCTGCCATCTTCACTCTGCCGAAAGACCAACGGTATGTGGGAATGGCCTACCAGGCAAAAATCAGTGCCAAAATAGGAAAAGCTGTCGCACGCGGCGGCCGCCGATATCACGTACTCCCAGACAGGTTGGCGGGGGCTGCCATGAACGAGAGTGAAATCACCTCGTTCCAATCTAAGCGGAAGACCCTGTAAGTAGCCCACATCTTCTGCGCTCAACTGCTGTGTTGTCCACTCGCATGCTCGGGCGGCCTCACGGTTGAAATCTGAAGCGTCGATCCTGCCAACGGCAGCCAGGTCATGGTTGCCAGCCACGCAGATGTGCTTGTAACGACGCAGGAGTTCAATACAGGCATGAGGGTCAGGGCCATATCCCACTACATCCCCGAGACACCAGAGTTCATCAAATCCGCCTCTAGCTTCCATGTCCTCCAGCACCGCTTCGAACGCAGCTAGGTTAGCATGGACATCTCCAAGAATAGCGTGCCTCACAGTCCAAAGACTATAGCACCCGCAAGGCAGGCTGCAAAGTTGAGGCTTGAACGAAGCCAGTGCTATAATCGGCGAGGATGAAGATATCGGACCTGGGGGAATTTGGCCTAGTCGACATCATCCGCACCATCAACGATGAATTCAGCAACTCAGAAAAACTATCCTGGCAGCATCTCCTGGTTGGCATCGGCGACGACGCGGCCGCCTGGCAAGGCAATAACCACATTCAACTGGCCACTACGGATAGCCTGGTCCAAGACGTACACTTTGACCTGGGTACAATTACCTGGGAGGAATTGGGCTGGAAGGCACTGGCGGTCAACCTAAGTGACATAGCCGCTATGGGGGGGGCTCCCCGCTATGCCCTGGTCTCTCTATCCTGTCCCGGTGATATCGAAGTGGAGGGCATCTCCAGGTTCTGCCATAGCATGGCATCACTAGGTGCGGAGTTCGGAGTAGCCATAGTCGGCGGCAACCTGGCTGCTGGCCCTAGTCTGGTTATCACTGTCACTGTCCTCGGCTGTTCAACGGACAAGTTGCTACTCAAGCGCTCAACTGCCACGCCAGGCGAGCAAATAGCCGTGACAGGCTACTTGGGGTTATCATCAGCCGGCCTAGAAATGCTTCGCAAAGGGATCAGACTGGATATCGAGACCAGCGCCATTTTAAGGAAAGCTCACCTGCAGCCGATTCCCAGAGTCAGCGAGGGGCAGATCCTGATCGAGAGGGGAGTCAACAGCGCCATAGATATCAGCGACGGACTTATAGCTGACCTTGACCACATTTGTGAAGCCAGCACGACCAATGCCAGGGTGGAGATAGACCGAGTCCCCATACACCAGGTAGTCAGGACTTATTTCCCCAACTACCTTGAGCTGGCCCTATTCGGCGGCGAGGATTATGAACTCCTTTTCACAGCCGATAGCAGCACCGTCGACAGAGCTAGAGAGGCTCTGGGCTGCCCGGTGACCGTAGTCGGACATGTTGTGGAACAGGGCCGCCTGCCAAATCGAGTGACCCTGGTAGATGGTAAGGGGGACGTCGTTCCACACGCGAGGGGAGGCTGGGAACACTTCACCTAATGAGATCACTGGAGCTAAAATCCTATAGCCCTCAGCAGACTCAGTTACTAGGGAACCGCTTGGGCGAGCTGGTCCAGCAGAGTGACATTGTTCTTCTCACAGGTGAACTGGGAACTGGCAAGACATGCCTCGTCCAGGGGATCGCCCACGGTTTGGGCATAGAGGAGTACGCTTTCAGCCCATCTTTTGTTATCGTCAGAGAGTATCACGGCAGACTTCCCCTATACCACATTGACCTCTACCGTCTTGACGATACGAGCGAAATCGCCGATTTGGGGCTTGAAGAATACCTCTGCCGTGATGGGATTGCGGTGATTGAGTGGGCGGAGAAAGCACTGGCAATGCTACCTCAGGACAGGTTGCTCATAAGGCTGTCGTACGTCCCTGGCTACGAGACACAACGTACCATCAGCCTCAGATCTGAGGGCCAGCGCTACTCAGAACTGGCGAAACAGCTCAAATCAGTCTTGCATCGAGGGGAGAGTTGGAGCTAGCCATCGATACGTCGTCCAACACTGCAGGCCTCGCCCTGTCGCACCAAGGTAGGCTTCTGAACGACCTGACCTGGCAATCAGCTCATAACCATACAGTGGAACTGATGCCAAACATTCTTCGGTTGCTTCAGCAAGCCAACACGGTGCCAACTGCCCTGGATACAGTAGTCGTGGCCAAGGGGCCGGGTAGCTTCAACGGGCTGCGCGTGGGAATGAGCGTGGCCAAGGGGCTGGCATTTGTCCTGGGCATCCGCCTGCTTGGCATAAGCACACTCGAGGCAGAAGCCTACCCCTTCGCCCACACTGGATTGCCGCTGCGGCCCCTACATAAGGCCGGCCGCGATGAGATAGCCACTGCGCTCTACCAGAGGGTGGACAATGAATGGCTTTGCTTGGAGGCCGAACACTTGACCACGCTCGATGCTCTGTGCCGTCAAACCCAGCAGGAAACGCTTTTCTGCGGCGAAGGTCTGCCTGAAATGATGATGCAAATAGAGCGGGATCTGGGCAGACTGGCCAGGACCCCAGACAGCACATATCCATCCCGCGTAGTCTCTCTAGCCATGTTGGGCTGGGAGAGGCTAAGCAACGGGGAAGAAGATGAACTGGCTACTCTGCAACCGCTGTATCTTCGACCCCCCCACATTACCAAACCACCCGAGAGGAGGACATGATTGCAAATCCCAAGAATGGATGTACCCGATGATATGGACTTCAGGCTCTGCTTTGCCTGCGGCGAAGACAACCCCATAGGACTAAGACTGAAACCAGTGTACGACGGGGAGAAAGTGACCGCAGAATTCACTCCGACAGAACACCACCAAGGATGGCTGAACATCACCCATGGGGGCATTCTCTATACCCTTCTTGATGAAGTCACGGCTTACACCATCCTGTGCCACGGAATTGAATTTGGCGTCACCGCCAAGAGTGAGGTGCGATTCAAACATGTGGCGCCCGTTGGACAGCCGCTGCAAGCCTCTGCTTGGGCTACCAAGGTAACCAGGAGGCTGGTCGAAACCCGGGGAGTGATTGCTCTCAAGGATGGGACAGTAGTGGCGGAGGGTGAGTCCCTCTTCTATGCATGGAAATCCTGTAGCAAGGCTTTCCTCTGGGACATGGATGGCGTCATCAGCGATTCCGGCCAGTTTCACTTCGCTGCCTGGCAGGAGACATTTGGCAAGAGAGGAATAGGATTCAGCCAACAGGATTTCGCCAGGCTCTTTGGCAGCAGAAACGATTTCATAATCCGGCAAGTTATGGGAGAAAAGCCATCCGAAGAGGAAGTCACCGCTATGGTGCAAGAGAAGGAGGCATGCTACCGGGCAAGAGCAAGAGGACACATCAGGCCTCTACCCGGAGTAATCAAGCTGTTGGAGACAATCAAGAAGGGGAATTTCAGACTGGCCCTCGCTTCTTCAGCACCCAAAGAAAACATCGACCTTGCCAACGCCGAACTTGATCTGGAGAAGTACTTCGATGTGATCATCTCGGGCACGCAGGTAGCCGAGAGCAAACCGAGTCCCCAGATATACCTTCTGGCCGCCGAGAAACTGGGGGCCGAACCAAGACACTGCCTTGTAATCGAGGATTCCCCCCTCGGCGTGAAAGGAGCCAAAGCTGCCGGGATGAAATGCCTGGCTGTAACCAACACCCACCCAGAACAAGTCCTCCGGGGGGCTGACAGGATAGTCGACTCCTTGGAAGAGATTGATTTGATCACTCTGATCCGATGGATATGAGAAGGAGCGTACGCCGCAAATGAAGCAAAACGATCTCAGAGTTGACCTAAGCCTGGTGCTTGTCAAGCCCGATGCCATTCAAAGAGGTCTGGCAGGCGAAATCATCTCGCGGCTGGAAAGGAAAGGGCTCGAAATCGTGGCCATGAAAATGCTGCAGATGGACAAGAACCTGGCTCAACGCCACTATGCCGTTCACAAGGATAAGGCTTTCTTTGGCGGGCTGGTCGATTTCATTACTTCCAGCCCGATTATCGCGATTGTATTCCAAGGCAAAGACGCTGTTGAGGTGATAAGACAGATGATGGGCGAAACCGACCCCGCCAAGGCCAGGCCCGGGACTATCAGAGGTGACCTCGCTCTAGACGTGGGATGCAACCTGATCCACGGTTCCGACTCAGCAGAGAGCGCCCACAAGGAAATAGGTCTTTTCTTCTCTCAAGATGAGGTTCTTGAGTACCGCAGAGATATCGACAAATGGCTTGGCTGAAACGTGCTGCCTATTGGATTCTAACAACGGGAATTGCTTCGCTCCAAAGCTTATCCAGTTGATAATATGCCCGCTCTGCCGGAGCAAATATGTGAATGATAACGGAGCCGAAGTCCGCCAGCATCCACCCCGAAACCGAACTACCTTCGCTGTGATGGGACAGCACACCGCTTTGCCTTAGTTCGTGAACAACCCCCTCCCAGATGGCTTCCATCTGGCGCTGGTTATCCCCACTGCAGATGACGAAATAGTCAGCGAACGAGCATATCTTGCTGATGTCCAGCATTACAACATCGCTCGCTTGCTTACCAGAAGCAACCTCTGTAGCCAGCCGAGCAACGTCTTCCGCTTTCAGAAAGGACTAGACCCCCTCACTCCAGATTATATCATTTGCACCCGTGGGCTCATAGAGGAAGCCTCTGTCCAGTAGCACCATCCTTTTCCCGTCGCCCCAATCATTCCCCCAACGACGCCATTCGCTAACTGAACTAAGCCACCGCTCCCGCTCAATCAACCTCTTCAAAGACCGTTTCACAATACGGGTCTCCCCAGGTCAGCAGAGACCTACAATAGATCTTTACCTTGGGATTCACCATCCTTGCCACCTCCTCTTCAAAACAGTCCTCAGCTAGACAGAAACTCGGAGGAATGTCCAGGTCAGGAAACCAGAGGCACGGAGGATACAGCCTGTATACCACTTTCCTCGGTCCCTCTTGAATCAACTCCGCCTTGTACCCAATGACATCGCCGGTTGCCAGCTTAAAATAGCTGGCCAGCGCCCAGGCGTCGCTGCCCTTGATGCCAAACTTCTCCATACTTGGCCCGAAGTACTTTCTGGCATTTGCCTTCATCAGTTTGCATAAGATCTCGGCGGTCCTTTCCTCGCCTATTTCTCTGTGCAACAACTTCACCAAATCTCTGTAGTACGCCCAGCCACTCTTGGCTGATGCCTTGGCCTTCCTTAGCTCAGGCCATTCGTCAGGTAGCTGTGGTTGCTCTCTCTCCACAACTGGCAGTCGTGGGTCATCCCTCCTGATTTCGGTCACTGCATTACCTCCTTCCGAACAGCGTTGCGCCAGGGCACACACCGCCAGGAACTGGCTCCGGACTTCGCGCTATCCTACCATCGTACTCCGCATTTCTCAATAACGTCCTGACGACAGGCGCCCGGGAGCCAGAATTCCCTGCGCTACGGCAACTCTGGTATAATAGCCCAAATACATATGAAACCTGAATGGTCGCGCAGTGGTTTCTTCTACCTGCTACTCTTCGTAGTGGCAGCGGCCCTCTTGTTTGCCTTCATGCCACAGGAGGCTGGCCCAGAAGAAGTAGGAATCACGGAGTTAATCACGTACATCAAACAAGGGGATGTTGATCACGTTTCGCAAGAGGAATCTACCCTCGTTGGCTCATACGGAGAAGAGAAACGGTACACCGCCGACTACTACGGCAGCACCAATGACCTGGTAGCTCTGCTCAACGACAATGGAATCACTGTTGGCGAGGGTGGGATAGGCCTCGACGTTGAAGCAGGAGGCCGTGACTGGGCTATGATATTTCTGCAGGTGATCTTGCCCATTGCATTGCTCGGCGTACTGTTCTTTTTCTTCTTCCGCTCAGCCCGCGGGGCCGGTACGCAAGCCTTCAACTTCGGCAAGAGCCGTGCACGCCTGAGTTCCGGCAACAAGCCTGAAGTGACGTTTGCCGACGTTGCCGGAGCTGACGAAGCAAAGGAAGAGGTACAGGAGGTAGTTGAGTTCCTGAGATCGCCGGACAAGTTCAGCGCGTTGGGAGGGCGCATACCCAGGGGTGTGCTCCTGGTAGGACCACCGGGAACAGGCAAGACCCTGTTGGCCAAGGCCATAGCTGGTGAAGCGCAGGTACCTTTCTACTCTATTAGCGGCAGCGAATTCGTGGAGATGTTTGTGGGCGTTGGCGCTGCCAGAGTCAGAGACCTCTTCGAGCAAGCCAAGCGCAACGCACCGTGCATAGTCTTCGTGGATGAAATTGACGCTGTGGGGCGCCACCGCGGGGCTGGCCTGGGTGGCGGACATGACGAAAGAGAGCAAACGCTGAATCAAATACTCTCCGAGATGGATGGTTTTGACACCAGCACCAGTATCATCGTCATAGCTGCCACCAATCGCCCTGACATTCTCGACCCGGCCTTGCTGCGTCCCGGACGTTTTGACCGTCACATCATGGTTGACTCACCGGACATCAATGGCCGTAAGGCCATCCTCGAGGTGCACGCCAAAGACAAGCCACTGGCCAAACAAGTTGACCTGGAGACAATAGCCAAGGGCACACCAGGCTTCAGCGGGGCCGACCTGGCTAACGTGCTCAACGAAGCAGCCATTCTCGCTGCCAGGCGCAATCTCAAAGAGATCACAAGTCAAGAACTGGAGGATGCCACCGACCGCATCATCGCCGGGCCTGAAAAGAGGAGCAGAGTAATCAACCCGAAAGAAAAGCAAATAATCGCCCATCATGAGACCGGGCATGCACTGACAGCCAAGGTGCTGCCCAATGCCGATAAGGTGCACAAGATCTCTATCGTGGGGCGAGGAATGGGGCTGGGCTGGACGCACCTGCTGCCTTCCGAAGACCGCCATCTGTGGACGCGTGCACAACTCGACGATAGTCTCACCGTAAGCTTGGGCGGCCGCGCTGCGGAGGAAATTGTCTTCGGAGACATAACCACAGGAGCCCAGCAGGACCTGGAGCAGGCCACCAAGCTAGCCCGAAAGATGGTGACCGACTATGGAATGAGCAGCAAGCTGGGACCACGAACGTTCGGGCAGAAGCAGGAACTCGTTTTCCTGGGCCGAGAGATCAGCGAGCAGAAAGACTACAGCGACAAGACAGCTCGAGAGATCGACGAAGAGGTGCACAATATCATTCAGCGGGCCCACGATGCCGCCAGGAAGATCCTTACCGAAAACAAGACGAAACTCAAAGAAATCGCTGAACAACTCATTCTTCGCGAGACCCTAGAGGAAGAGGAACTCAACAAGCTCTTTGAAGGACTGACTCCACAACCTGCCTCCAGCTAGCACGCACGCTACCTGCATCACGGCGTAGCGCCAGCAATCAACCGGGACAGATGAGCACAAAGCCGTTTGACTAGCCTGGCAAGTGCCCGAGGCGGCTGGTCTCAACCTCGATAACGCTGTCATCCAGCTTGGCAAACAGCGGCTCTGGCTCGCGGAGTTTCTGGCCCCCAACAGGAAAAGTACACTTCCAACCGAGGTCGGCAACAGTCCCCTCAAAGCCAAGAAAAGCGTGCAGCTTCTCAGAACTAAAAGGAAGAAAAGGATACAGGATAGTCTTCAATACTGATACCACAGACAGAACGGTATAAACCGACTTGGCCGAACTCTCTGGGTCTACTTTGATTGTCTTCCACGGAGCCTGGTCGTCAAGATATCGGTTGCCTGCCTGAGCCAGGGACATAGCTTGCTTGATTGCCTCTCTGAAACTGCACCGGTACAGCAGTCTATCCACTTCGCTCAGCGTAGCCTCCGCTTTGCCGATCAAGCCTCTGCTCTGTTCATCGAGTTCCCCTGGGGATGGCACCGCTCCGTTGAAATTGCGATAGGCGAAGGTCAGGATACGATGTACCAGGTTGCCATAGGTAGCCACCAGTTCGTCGTTATTCCGCCGAACGAAATTATCCCAGGAGAAATCGCTGTCCCTGGACTCGGGCATATTGATGGATAGAACATAGCGCAAGGGATCCGGATCATATCTCTCCAGGTAGTCAGGAAGCCAGACTGCCCAGTTCCGGCTGGTCGAGAGCTTCGTTCCTTCAATAGTCAGGAATTCATTGGCGGGAACATCGTACGGAAGGTTCAATCCACCGTAGCCCATAAGCATCGCTGGCCAGACGAGCGTATGGAAGAAGATGTTGTCCTTACCGATGAAGTTGAAGACCTTGGCCTCGTCCTGCCAGAAGGCCTGCCAGGCTGCATCACCGCCATGAGACTCGGCCCATTCCTTGCTTGCCGACAGATAGCCAATCACCGCTTCGAACCATACATAGATCCGCTTGTCCTCGAAGCCTTCCTGCGGTACAGCAATTCCCCAATCTAGGTCACGCGTTATGGCCCTGTCCTTCAATCCTTCGTCCAAGAACTTCCACGTCGTGCTCAGTGTATTGTGCCGCCAGTGGGTCTGCTCTCCCACCCACGCCTTCAGCCGATCTTGAAAAGCGCTCAGGCGAAGGAAGAAATGCTCAGATTCCTTGAACGTCGACGGGGCACCGCAGATGTAGCAGTGAACATCACCCAGTTCCGAGGGATTCATGGGCTTGCCACAGGCATCACACTCATCACCCCGCGCTTTTGGAAAGCTGCAGTAGGGACAAGTACCTTCAAGGTAGCGGTCAGGAAGAAAACGCCGGCACTTGGGGCAGTAGCCCTGAAGCATCCTGTCTCGATAAACGTAGCCCCTATCAAGCAGGGTAAGAAACATGTCTTGAGTGACCTTGGCATGATTCGCAGTGCCAGTGGTGGTAAACAGATCGAACGAGATACCCAGCCTCTCCCAGCACTCCAGGAACTGTTGATGGTATCTGGATGCTATTGCCTGTGCTGTGGTGGATTCCTGCTCAGCTCTAATCGTGATCGGTGCTCCGTGCTGGTCGCTGCCCGAGACCATCAGCACCTCGTTGCCTTTGAGACGGTGATAACGCGCAAATATATCAGCCGGCAGATACGCTCCAGCAATGTGTCCCAAGTGCAAAGGACCGTTGGCATAGGGCCAGGCAACTCCTACGTGAATACGCTCGCTCAAGTAGTCCCTCCAAGTCTAGCGCATCCTGTCCACGGAAAGGCGGCCAGGACAAGACACCGCAGGTCTATCTCGGCATTATATCCCATATTCGTGGCACCATCTACTCACCTTGACTCAAAGGCATTATCTCTGTATAGTCTGTGCCAACTAGACGTCGGGAGGAGATATGGTCCACCCCAAGTTCAAGGACATGGAGCGCGCCTATGGTTTCGATGAGGTTGCCCTTGTTCCCGGCGATATTACCGTCAACCCCGACCAGACAGATACACAGTTCACCATCGGGGATTTTGAATTCTCCACTCCTATCTTGGCATCGGCTATGGACGCTGTGGTTGACCCTGCCTTTGCCATCGAATTTGGCAGGCTCGGCGGGCTAGCCGTCCTCAACCTGGAGGGAGTTCAAACAAGATACCAAAACCCCAAGGAGGTCCTCCAGCAAATCGCCCAGACCCCTGAAACCGAGGTTACCTCGCTTCTGCAGAGCCTCTACTCGGCACCCATCAAAGAGGAGCTCATCGCCGAGCGCGTTCGGGCCATAAAGAATGGGGGCGTCGCCTGCGCCGTCTCAGTAACTCCGGCCAATACCAAACGATTGTCCCCTATAGCCAAGGAAGCAGGAATCGACATACTTGTCGTGCAATCCACCGTCACCACAGCCAAGCATACCTCCAGGAGCTATCGAGGACTCGTCTTCCCCGAATTGTGCCAAGCGATGTCTCTCCCTGTAATAGTAGGCAACTGCTGTAGCTACAGTGCCGCCCTGGAGCTCATGAGAACTGGCATCGATGCTATTCTGGTCGGCGTTGGCCCCGGTGCCGCCTGCACCACCAGGGAGGTCATCGGTGTTGGCGTCCCTCAAGTAACTGCTACCAGCGACTGTGCTGCCGCCAGGGAAACATATCTCAGAGAAGGAGGCAAGTACGTCTCGGTTGTTACCGACGGAGGCATTCGTATCGGCAGCGACTTATGTAAAGCATTCGCCTCTGGGGCTGACGCTGTAATGATCGGTTCACCACTCGCCAAAGCTACGGAGGCACCGGGAAAAGGATACCATTGGGGCATGTCCCATCCCCACCCAAGCCTGCCCCGGGGCACTCGAGTGAGAGTCGGCACATTCGCTCCGTTGGAGCAAATCCTCTTCGGCCCAACCTCCGTCACCGACGGTTCCCAAAACCTTGTGGGAGCTCTGCGCACCAGCATGGGAGTCTGCGGCGCTCGAACCATCAAAGAAATGCATCAGGCCAGAATGATTATCGCCCCAGCTATAAAAACCGAAGGGAAGCTTCTCCAGGCAACCCAGAACATCCCCTGAGTTGAGTCTCCGACTCCTCACACAAAGGCCGACACTAAGAACCACATCCCAAATCCAACCAGCACCAGCGCACAAAGCCTGAACACAACCCTCTGTACTCCATACGTCCACCAGTTCCTTGACTTGAATGTGCTCACGGAAAGCACCTCAAGCCAGGCCAGATCACAAAGCCAGTGCACTGCAGCGAACAGGAGAAGACCGACAAGTCCGTACTTGGCAGCTCCAACCACCAAAGCCACGCCCAGAGTTACCCACCACATATAGAAGGCAGAGTTCGTGCCCGTGATCACGATGCCAACCACCACCGAGTTGCCCGGCAGACCGCCTATCTCACCCGGCCGATCGCCGATGTTTCGAAACATACGAAACCCCAGATAGAATAGCATCAAGCCGCCGACCACATATATGATATCCATCACCCGCGCGGAGTTCATGAAATGCGACAGCCCGAGGTAGATTGCGGCAATCAGGGGTATTTCAACAGCAGCATGCCCGACGGCGATCGAGGCCCCCGCGTGCTTGTGGCTGTAACCTTTGGCCACGGTGACGGCAGTGACCGGGCCGGGAAACATCACACCGGTGAGGGAAATCCCCGCTGCGGACAACAGAAACACTCCCAGGCTTGTCTCCATGAACTACCAGGAACTGGTACGGACCCAGTCTAGACCACCTCGTCCTCGTCCTCTTCCTCGTCCTCTTCCTCTGCTTCCACACCTACGTCTCTACTGTGCCGCGGGAGCGCCACCTCCGGTCTAGCCCGCTGACGTTCAGCTCTCTTGGGTAGATGTTGCACCATGGTCTTGATGTCTGCAAGCACGCTGGCTGGCTGAGATGGAGGAATGACTATGCCGTCGATGCCAGCTTTCCATAAGCCAGCGAGTTCACCATCCGTAGTCAACACAGACAGACTCAGGACAAGAGGCTTACCCGCCAGTCCGACCAAGCGACGGTACGTAAGCAACTGCTCAAAAGTAATAGCCCCCTCCCCCTCCACACTAACGACCAACCCGTCCACATCCAGCTCACTGATTGCTCTGATCAGGCTGTAATCCAAGGCGGCTTCCACTTTCAGGAATCGGCCCATGTTCTTCTCTTGAAGTGCAGCTATAGGCATCTTCACATCAAACACCACGAAGTCACAACCAGCCTTAGCAAGTCCAGCCATTTTCCCACCATCTCCGGCCCCCAGTAGCACCCCGAGAGGCACTCCATCCATAGCCCCAACAATTTCCTCAACCATCTTGAGACCCGAGCCTTGGGCCAGAACCAACCCTGCATCCACCCCACTATCGGCTAGAATCCTGGCTTCTCCGGTATCTGTTCCACTAAGCCCGCCAATCAGCAGGAGTGCTGACTGGCTCGCCTTGCCTCCACCCGTGTGGAATCCCAGGGGCGCTGACGAGGCCTTTGACACACCCTGCAGTCGATCAACAAATTTACTCATCTTCCCTCAAGGTTCAGTGGCGAGACTCGAAGTGGTGACCAGGTACATACCCGTCTTCAGTCCGACATGCCAAGCAGTGACGCCAGATAGCATAATGCCGCGACCTGCCCTCCGTCAAGCCTGTGTACTCGTTCATATGATTAAGGTAAAATGAGAATCAGGACCGAGGATACGGAAGCCGTTGCAGCAGAGACATAAATGAAGGAAGTTGCCATAGTCAGTGCAGTGCGGACGCCTATTGGAAGGTACTGCGGCGTTTTGCGGGGCATCGAGGCATACGATCTCGCAGCTATCGTTTTGAACGAGGCGGCAACAAGGGCCAAACTCGATCCTGCTCGGGTTGACGACGTCATCATGGGGCAGTCTTACCAGAACGGTGAATACGTGAATATCGCGCGCATGGCCCTGCTAAAGGCGGGGTGGCCCGTTGCGGTTCCCGGCATTACGCTAGACCGCCGCTGCCTGTCCGGACTTGACTCAATCTGTCTCGGGGCTATGAAGATCCAGACTGAGAATGCAGCTGCCGTTGTCGCCGGCGGGGTGGAGAGTATGAGCAATGCCGAGTTCTATATCCCGGGCGGGTATATCAAGTGGGGAATAGGTGGGACCAGCGATCCAAAGTGGGGTTTTCTCCCGAGCCACCACGGCAGCCTATCGCTATGGGGCATACCCTTCTACGACAGGATACAGCGTGCCAGGCCCATGTCTCAGCCCGTAGAGAGATTTGGCGAGCTGAACTCCATGATGACCTGGGGAGAGACGGCAGCCAGGAAGGAGGGCATCTCTCGGGAGCAGGCCGACAGGTGGGCATGGCGCAGCCAGCAGAGGGCCGTTGCCGCCATAGACTCCGGGAGATTCAAGGAGGAGATCGTCCCTGTGACTGTTCCCCAGCGGGACAGGGACCCGCTGGTCGTTGACACCGACGAAGCCCCCCGACGCAACACCTCCCTGGAGAAGATTGCTAGTCTGCCTGCAGTGTATCCAGACGGCGTATGCACGGCAGGCAACTCGTCCACAGAGAATGATGGTGCCGCCGCCGTTGTATTGACTACCGGGGAGTTGGCCGGAGAGCTCGGTGTGGAGCCGATGGCCTACCTCAGGTCATTTGCCGTGTCCGGGGCGGACCCGTCGCTCACCTATCCGGCGGTGCCTGTGGCGGTTGACAAGGCGCTTAAGAAAGCCCGCCTCACCATAGACCAGATAGACCTCATCGAGATACAGGAAGCGTTTGCCGTCCAACTGCTGGCAGATGCCAGGATGATGGGGCTCAACGAAGAGGATTGCGAGGAAAAAGTGAACGTTAACGGCTCCGGGATCTCTCTCGGCCACCCCATCGGCGCTACCGGCACTATGAGGATGGTCACTCTACTTCATGAGATGAGAAGGCGCAATGCCAGATACGGCCTGGAGACAATATGCGGAGGAGGAGGGCTCGGCATTTGCGCCGTCGTGGAGAGAAGGTAAGAAAGATAGCCAGCGGTCAGATTCGAACTGACGGCCGGCGGTTTACGAAACCGCTGCTCTACCCCTGAGCTACGCTGGCGTGGAAGCTAAATTCCCCTGATTTGGGGCTGAAGTTTCTGCATTTGGCGTTACTTTCCCCGGACACCCCTGCCGCCAGCACTTCATCGAGTAGCGCCATAGCATCCTCTTGCATCCCCTCTATTATATGGGAGTAAGTGTCCATCGTAAAGGCGACCGAGCTATGCCCCAGGGCTTCAGATACTACCTTGGGCTTCGTCCCGCGCAGTAGCATAAAGCTGGCAAAGATATGCCGCAGGTCATGGAAGCGGACGCTCTCCAGTCCGGCCTTTGTGCAAATCCTACCGAAGCTATGAGACAGCACACCCGGATCAATCGGCTGTCTTACCCCAGAACATTGTATAGGTGAACAGTGCGTAGTAATCCGGCAGGTTCAGAATGAAATCCGGTGAATCCGGTAGGCAAAGACGCTGGAATTCCGCCAGATCATCGGATGACAGCTCAGGTGCTACGTTTGGCCAACGCATATCAAAAAGAGCCACCAGGGCATTGCGTACTTCATCGCTGAGAGGGGCATAGAAGCTATCGGCAAAGACCTGTGCCCTGGCCTCCCTTAGCCTCAGTTCGTGAAACCAGCCCAGTGCACGTAGGAAGTGCAACTCCGGCTTCTTCCCCTGCATAAAAGGAGCGATGCCAGCCGATGTTGCTCCCAGCCGGCCTTCCAACCGAGGATATCCGGGAAGCAGCTTCTCAGAAGACCATGCAGCGATGGCCACAATACCACCCGGCTTTACCACCCGTGCCAGCTCTTTCAATAAAGGCAGAGGTTCCCAGGGGCCATACCCCACACAGTCGGAGCTCCATACCCAATCGAAGGTATTGTTATCAAAGGGAAGGTTGGCTATATCACCTTCCTGAAAAGAAACCCGTTCTGACAGACCGGCCTCCTTCACAATCTCCCTGCCACGATCCAACATCTCCGCAGACACATCAAGACCGGTGACGTGCCCGGCAGGCCCCACCTCCTCGGCCAGTAACAGGGATTGAAGACCGATTCCACATCCTGCATCCAGTCCCCTGCTTCCCTTAGGCAGCTGTAATGCCTTAGTCATTGCATGAAGGGTTGACTCTCTTAGCGGGTTAGACACTAACGCGCTCTGTATATAGGACTCAGTATCCATTGTTTTCCTCCCGGCAGTATTAGCATGTTGTCTCCGAATACCACAATGCCCACCGTAAGGGTAACTCCAGTGATTACTCCCCTCCCCACTCCTGCGGAGGGACTACCTTAAAGGCGATCTGCTGCATGAAGCCTAGACTATCTAAGTCGGGGTTTCCCATATTCACGACTGGAAATCTGATGGTAGGCATCTGTTCGCTGGCTGTCAAGACCTCTGACAAACCGATGCCCACCCAGGGGGACGGTACCTGCTACTCCTCGCCGGCCAACGCAGAATCCAGGATGGTCGAGGAGAATTCTTTCGATCACGTTCGTCTGGTCAACTAACTTCTGCTTCGGTTCTGCGTTAGTAGTTATGAATGAAGTCTGGTAAAACAGAGGCTGAAGCGATTAAGACAGTAGTGGGGCTTAATAGCTTAGTTACCACCGTCCTGCTCGGTTTCTTGATAATCTTGGCGGGATGTGCACGGGAAGCACCTGTATCCCAGACACCAGCACTCACAGGTCTGGTGGTGGTCGAACAGTCGGGTGGGGCTGGTCTCCTTATTGCCGAATGTCGGGACAAACAATACATTATCACTACGGCTGATTACATCGTTGAAGGCATGGTAAAGAGGGTTGAAAGCAATTGGAATGAAGATAAGTCCGCCATCCTTACTCATACCAACCTGTCAATTGAAAAGTATGTGAAAGGGGCTCCGTTTGCTGAGAATGAGCTTCAAATCGTGACGCCGGGTGGCACAGTTGGTGATATCACTCAAGTGGTGGAGGACCAGCCTATCTTTCATGAAGGGAAAAGGGTTCGCATATACTTTCAGGAGGTTGATGACGAATTCCACATCGTCTGTGCCCAGTTTGGTGTGGAAGAGCTAGGACTACTTAGTCCCTCCCCTTCTGACTGAAAGCATCGGCCCAATGCTGCGGCTAACTTCGGACAATCACTAACTTGTACGTTTATGCAGGCCAAATAACACTATGGCATGCCAGGTGGCAGTCAATTTAGCGAGAGGTGATGGCTTGCCGAATGGCTGCCTCAAGCTCTTGCGGAACATCCGTACCGATTCTGAACCTCTTGCCCGTTCTAAGCTTGATCTCGACAGCGTCAAGGCCGGAAACAGTGTATAACAGGCCGTGAGGTGTCAAACGAATGCCCCATCCGTAATACCAATGATTCATAACAACCTGACACGATTCTATCTCATTCAACTTAAACCGTTTTCTGATTGGCCCAGGACCGAATCGCGCTTCTACTTCATCTTCCCCGATGACCACAGTTAGGCTGGAGAAAAATACCAAAGCTACCGCAATGACAGCTAATCCTCCGATAGCAGTCCAATTGATGCCAGCATTGGCCAAGACAACCCCAATCCACACCATCACGGCTACCATCGCCGCGATGATCAGATAGCCAACCTGCGTGTGTCTATAACGCTCAACCATGTTTTCTCTCACCAGTAATTATACCTTCAGGCGTACTCCGTGTCTTCGCCCTTAATGAGACGGCACTTCGGACTCGAGATTACGAAACCGCTGCTCTACCCCTGAGCTACGCTGGCGCGTCCTCTCGCATGCCTCAAATTATAAGCGAACACACGTCCGTTGTGAAGGCAGCCGGGGCATGGCCGTTCAGCGACTGACTGAGATATGTTTTGTCTTTATTCCTATTGGAGCAGTCTTATTATCACACTCTCATCATCTGCCAGATATAAGTCGCGCTATTCCCATAGCGAGAAAACCGGCACCCAAACCAATGAGAAGACCCTGCACAAGGTACCCTAGTGCCCAGCCAATCCCCATACCAATCAACAAACCTGCTGGAATAAACAGTCCGCTGCTTTCCCATCGCCTCTTGGACTCCTCAGTCTCGTTGCTCAACCCTCTTACCTCCTTCTTCCTAATCCGGGATTCCCCATTTCAATTCACAATGAGGCATCCTGAGCCGCATTGCCTGAGCCACGGACAATATATCAATGGTACCTGGTTGTCAACATCCCGAACTGCGGCATAGTCACTGTTACCGGAGGTGGTATCGTTGTGGCAGAGAAGGTGTTACCGAAAGGGAGGCGAGGTGATGCGGGCCGGCAGAACGGTTGAAACGAGAAGGGCTGCGAGGACAAGCAGCGCCGCGATGGCATTCCTCTTGCTCATGTCTTCACCTGCCTCACGCCGCGCTTCTCTCTCACTGAGGGCGCACGACGACCACCTGCGGTCAACGCCAGTATAAGCAGGGGGCTGCGGGCTGTCAACAAGCCTGAGCCGCTGCTGTGCGGACTGTTTTCCGTTGGCTCGCGCCAGCCCTGTAGTATAGAATTCAGCAGGAGGGGACGATGGCAGCGTTTACAGAAAGAGAGAGGAAGGCGCTGCTTGAGGCGGCCAGGAAGATCCGCGCCTACAAGCTGATGCAGGCCAGAGGCTACGACAGGGTAGCGAAGAAGGCCAGAGACGAAAGGACCAGGCTACTTCTGACGGATATCAGCGCCAGCGAAGTCAGGGACTGCGAGTACTGGTCGGACAGAATCCGGGAACTGGCTGGCGGCGGTGAGAAGGCCGCCGTGCCTTCCCTGCTGAACCGCAGAGTCGCCCTGATGACGGGCATTCTGGGCACCAGGGGATTCTTCGAGTGGGCTATAATCGCTGAGGACGAGAGCATCGAAGACCTGGCCGTCGAGGCGGGAAACCTCGGTGACGAGACTGCATCCGATACCTGGACCAGGATAGCTTCCGATGAGCGGCTGCACATTGAGAGAGTGAAGAAAGAGGTACTGGGAATGGAGGGCTGGGAGATGGGAGGTGGCGGCGGGGTGAGGGACGTGATCTTTGGAGCCAACGACGGGCTGGTGTCGATACTGGCGCTGGTGGCCGGGGTCTACGGCGCCATTACCGACGCCTACCTCATATTCATAGCTGGCGTGGTCGGTGCTGTCGCCGGCGCCATATCCATGGGGGCTGGTGCGTACCTATCATCCAAGTCGGAACTGGAGGTGACGGAGAAGGAGAGCGAAAGGAAGGGAACGAAGAGAAGAAGCAGTCCGGAGAATGAGAGGGAAGAGCTGGTGAGGTTCTATCGGTCTCGAGGGTTCAAGGAACAGGAGGCCCGAGCCGTAGCCGGCAGAGTGGCTTCGGAAATCGAGCTCAGGGCAGAGTACACCATGGGCGAGGAGCTCGGACTGACGTCAGAGCAATCGTGGCCGCCGGCCAAGGCGGCTGTCTTTACCGGCATGTCGTTCGCCATCGTATCCACCATTCCCATCATGCCCTTTGCCTTCATGGGAGTGACGGCGGCAGTGATAACGGCGGCAGTCGCTAGCATTGCCTGTCTCTTCCTGGTTGGGGCCAGCAAGGCCATCTTCACCAGGCGAAACTGGGTCCGGAGCGGATTGGAAATGATGGCCATCGGGATATTGGCGTCAGCGGCAACATATGCCATAGGACTGGCAATCCCGACGTAGTCTGAGCCCGCCTCTAGATAATCTCCCACTCACAGTAGGGGTCGCCGGCAACGATACACTTCGCCTCTCTGACGCGCTGCTTCTTGGCAGCCGAGAGGAGGCCGTTCAGGAAACCGGTGGTGAAGAAGCATGAAGGCTCTCTGCTGGTGGTGAAGAGCTTGGTGCGGAGGCTTTCGCAGTTCTCCTTTATCCTTATGGTCTCGCCCAGAGTGACCTTGCCTACCTTGCAGTACTCCAGGAAATGGAGCACACCCTTGACAGCTTCATCGCCGCTCAGTCCCGCCTGCATGAGGCATTCGGCGACCATCTTCCCCGTCCTGGCGCCTCCCATCCTCACCGCCATCCGGTACCTCTCGCCGGCCAGGTGGGGAAAGCCCATGGCGTGCATAGCCACGTGAAGGTGGACCTCGTTGCCCAGCCTGGGTCTTTCTACCGGAGCTTCTCCGCGGAGCACGAATCCAGCCAGGCGCTCCACCAGGCGTTGGTGTATCCTCTCCACCACAGCGCTGTCTTTCTGCAGGGAATCTCTCAGTTCAGCGATTTCCCCTGGCACTATCTTGAACTCGCAGTACGGGTCTCCCAGCCCTATGCACTTCGTCTCAACTGCGTTCCAAGCTCTGGCCTTCGCCTCAAGGCCTTCACACGCTCCTGCGACCATGGGAGGGAGGTGTGAGGCGACGGCAGCGCCGACGTTCTCGAACCCCCAGCAGTCGGAGTTCTCGTACACCCTGAAGTGGTGTTCATCGGTAGTCGAGATGTCCTCGAGGTACTCCAGGATGCCGCTGCGCTCTCTGCCTATGTTCTTAAAAGGACCCCTTGTCGCCATCAGCTTCATGTCTTTGACCTTGCTGAAGCTTCTGGGTACGTACAGGCCGAGACCCTGCAAGAACATGGATACGCGGTATACAAGCCTCATGCGCCGGGGGGCTAGTGACATCACCTCCTTGACCTGGGAGCTCTCCTCCTTGTTCAACTCGTAGATCATGGTGGGGAAGCCTTTGGGGTCCCAGAGCATGCCGCTCCAGTGGGCCAGATTCGGCCAGAACAGGTTAAGGAAGTCCCCCGTCTCCCTTCTCATGGTGACCTTGCCTTCCATGAACGACTGAAAGAACTGGGCCAGCACGCCTGGATCGTGGCGTGTGGTGGCCTTGAATCCGGCTCCCTTGGCCTCTAGAGGCACGTCGATCCGTGAAGGCTCCACGGCGGGATGCTTCACCACATTGATGGCCCTTGAGCCGTTTTCTCTCTCCATGCGGAGGATGCCATCGGCGACACTCATCATGGCTACCAGGTCCTCCTCCTTGCCGCATCCTTCATCTACCAGGGCCAGCACCGAGTTCCCTTCGGAAGCGAACTTGGAGAGGAACAGCCTCATGAACTTCACCACCTCCATGCCGCTGAAGAGGTAGGGGGAGGTGAGCGAATCGAACACCAGCAGGGCGCCTCTGGCATCTGTCCTCTCCCGCAGCCTGGTGATGGCAATGCTGAGGCTATTCAAGTCGGCACAGTTGGCACACACGGTGTCCGGGCGCTGCCCGCACGCCAGTCCGACAGTCTCGGTGAAGGCGTCGACGAAGGTCAGCCCCAACTGGCCCCTCACGCCCCTTTCGTCCAGCAACTCCACCACCTCAGCAGCGCTGCGGTCGCTGGTGACGAAGATGACCGGCCGGTCCGCAGCGATGCTCTTCGCGACCACCTGGAGGCCGAAGGTGGACTTCCCGGCCCCCGGGGGGCCTGTGAGCAGAACAAGGCCTTTGTCCGGGGCTTCTTGTATCCTGGCCAGAGACATGTCTACACTCCCTACTTGAAGACGGTCAGCGTCGGGTATATCTCTATTCCGCTGCCGGTTATGTTGTACGGGCGCGGCTGGTTATCAACTTCCAGCCCGCGCATTTTCTCCACCTGGAACATCCGGGTCAACCGGTCGTCTTTCACCACTGTGCGCAGCAGGATAACGCCCTGAGCCAGATACTCCTCAAACTGATGTTCCCTCTCCAGCCCCGTACCTCTCAGCTCGGAGATGAGCATGTTGGTGCAGCCAAGCTTCCTGAAATCAGTGATGAGATCTCTCATGGCGTATATCCGCTCGATCTCATCGGGGTACTGGAGGGTGAATATGGTAATGGGGTCGATTACTATCCTTCTGGCCTCAACCTCTTCGATCCCCGTTCTGATGGCCTCGAGCAGCTTGATAAGCTTGAATTCCTTCATGCCCAGCTGGATGAGGCCGGCCTTCTCCGAGGGGACTACTCGGACCGGGGAGACGTTGATGAAGGCAAGCTTCCTCTGCCTCTCCAGTTCACCCAGGTCCCACCCGAATTTCGACATGTTCTTCTTCACGTCCTCGGGGTCTTCGTCCAGCGAGATGTAGATCCCAGGCTCGCCGTGCTCGGTGACTCCCTTGTACAGGAACTGGATGGCGAATGTGGTTTTCCCGCTCCCGGGGCCTCCGGCAATCAGAACGCTGTGGCCTCTGGGAATGCCTTTCTCCCCGAGGACCTTGTCCGCGCCGGGAACACCAGTTGGAACATAATCATCAGACATCGGATCGCCCCCCCTGGGTGTCAGGCAAGCTTGCCTGTGAGAGTCGTCTCTTCCCTTGCCACCAGTCAGGATTTCCTCGCCAGCCATATGCTATCCCTTGACGCGCCCGCAGTCAATGGGCCGAATTGCCTCATAATCATTGTTACCGGAGGTGGTATCGTTGCGGCACAGATGGTGCTACCGAAAGGGAGGCGAGGCGATACGGGGCGGTATACAGGGAATATGCTGCGGCAGATCCAGGGGCATAGCACAAAACGAGGAGAGTGGCTCCACAGCCACTCTCCTCTCTCTGGTTTCATAGATGTCGGCTACTTGATTGACCTCCTTAACACCCTGCTACTAGCTATGCCTGCTGCCAAAACAACGCCCTCCCTTACTAACAGGACGCCGGAAAAGCCAAGAGTTGAGATTAGTATTGTCTAGTGGATGGCAATTAGTCTAGCGAGAGGTGATGGCTTGCCGAATGGCTGCCTCAAGCTCTTGCGGAACATCCGTACCGATTCTAAACTTCTTACCCATTCTAAGCTTGATCTCGATAGCGTCAAGGCCGGAAACAGCGTATAGCACACCGTGAGGTGTCAAACGAATGCCCCATCCGTAATACCAATGATTCCTGACAACCTCACACGATTCTATCTCATTCAACTTGAACCGTTTCCTGATTGGCCCGGGACCAAATCGCACTTCTACTTCATCTTCCCCGATAACCACAGTTAGGCTGGAGAAAAATACCAAAGCTACCGCAATGACAGCTAATCCTCCGATAGCAGTCCAATTGATGCCAGAATTGGCTAAGACAACCCCAATCCACACCATCACGGCTACCATCGCCGCGATGATCAGATAACCAACCTGCGTGTGTCTATAACGCTCAATCATGTTTTCTCTCACCAGTAATTATACGTTCAGGCGTACGCGGTATCAAAGCCCTTAAATAGGGTATGGTGAACTCATACGATATTCTACGAATACTAAACACTTCATAGGTTCACGCTCAAGCCGTAGCTGGCCTTGACGTCGGCGTTGACGTTGACGCCCTACCACACCCGGTTACAACCCACCACACCAATCGTGGTTCCGGGCGTCGGTGAACTGCGCCAGACAATCTGAGACACGATGAGACGGCACACCGGGCCCCTGCCATGCCATTGTTCTCTTGAGGGGATCGATGGTTAGAGCTCTTGAGGCGACATCGGGCACCGTAGCCTATGCATTCCTGAGGCTTCGGACAATTTCTCCGATACCAGGTCTTTTCCCATACATGAGCAGGTAAGCTCTGAAAACCCTGACGGTTAGTAACAGAAACCCAATGATGGAGAGTCCCAGCACCGCTATACTGGCAACCAGTTGCCAGGCCGGTATATCGCTCACACCGAGCCTTACCATCACTTCCACAGGAGCTGTGACAGGCAAAATGGTAAGAACTACCCAGACCGGGTTGTTCGGAAACAGTATAAGTAAGGACATGAACCACAGGGGTATAAGTGAGGGAAGCGTAAAAAGCCCGATCAGTTGCTGTCCTTCCCGGGAACTGGAGCTGACGGCGCCGATACCTGCCGATAGCACGGCAAAGAACAAATAGCCCAGGATGAAATAGACCACAGCCAGAACGAGAAAATTGGGCGGTATTCGCATTGTACTGATGAAGCCACCGAAACTGGATGAGGCCAGGCTCAACAGGAGTGGCGCTGAGATTACCCAGACGGCTACCTGCGCCAGCCCGGCGGCACCGATTCCCACGACCTTGCCGGTAAGCAACTGCCGGGCGGAAACGGAGGACAATAGTATCTCTATGAGGCGATTCTCTTTCTCCTCACCAAGCCCTTGCAGCAGATAGCTGGAGGAGAACATGATGGCGAGCACAAGTAGCAGGCCAAAGACACCTGGAATGATGAAATTCCCGAGTCCGCCCTGCTGCGCTGCCACGGCGCCGGTTGCGGTAAGCCTGATAGTAACTAGATTCAAAGGCGCTTCTACCAGGTCTATAGTGGCCGGGGGTACTCTCCCCGCCAGCAGATTACTTGAGATGAAGTTCTTAATAGCCGTCGATGTGGCAGGGGGCGCGATGAGCTGCTTTTCCAGGGTATAACGGTTAATCACTCCGGTCGAGGCATAGTCTGATGGAATGACAAAATACTCCTCAATATCGCTCTTAACCAGCGCTTCGGTCGCATCCTCCGGTGTGTCAAAGCGAACCAGCTTTATGTTTCCCTGGCTGGTGTAATGCTGGAACCCACCGGGCTCATCCACGTATCCAATGGTCGTTACTTCCACCGCCGGCCGGACAATCCCTGATACGAGCTGTGCAACGCCTATGGCCAAGAGGGCTGCGAGTGGCACGATAAGGGTCATGAAAACAAACCCTTTCCTCTTTACCGTGTTCAGGAACTCATGCCTCAGTATCAGAAGCGTCTTATTCATGATCTCTACCCACCACCTTCAGGAATATTTCGTGAAGTGGAGGAGTAGCCACCTCAAAGCGATTGATTACTGTGCCGGTGCTCACCAATCGTTCCAGGACCTGCTGAGGGGTCGTCTTGCCGTCCAGCACCAGCTCAACGTAGCCTTTGTGGGGGCGCTTCTCTGTAACTCCCGGCAGCTCATCCAGCTTCCCCTCAAACTCCAGGAGAACCGAGTTGCTTCTATATTTGGACTGGATTTCGGACAGCTTCCCGTAAAGGACCGAGCGGCCGTGGTTTATCATCAATATGCGGTCGCAGAGCTCCTCTACTTCGTTCATCTGGTGGGTGCTCAGAATCATGGCTTTACCTTGACTCCTCAGGTCGGCGACCATCCCTTTCAGCAGCTCGCTGTTGATCGGGTCCAGACCAGCAAAGGGCTCGTCGAGAATAACCAGCTCCGGGCTATGAATGATAGTAACGATGAACTGGATAATCTGCCCCATGCCCCGGCTCAACTCCTCAATCTTCTTTCCTTTGTGGGGCAGCATACCTGTCTGCTCGAGCAGCTCATCGGCCCTTTCCTCGGCTGAGCGCCTGTCCATACCCTTGAGCGAGGCAAGGTAGATAATAGAGTCGATGGCAGTCAGCTTCCGGTAAAGTCCTCTCTCCTCAGGCAAGTAGCCAAGCTTGTTCTTGCTGGCTTCACTCAACTTTTCGCCGAGGACTGTCACCTCACCCGAGTCCGGCTTGATGATGTCCATCATCATCCTGATGGTGGT
>DAOUEN010000128.1:0-7767 GCA_034430415.1 Dehalococcoidia bacterium | reverse complement strand
CCGCCAAGGGGATCCGGCTGTCGGTGTCCGGCGGCAGGCCGGTGTGGGACTACCATATGGGCGTGGCGGACGCCAGGGTGGTGAAGCCAACAGTGGGGCTGATGATGGTGCCGACCATGGCGGCTACCGGCTCGGAGGCCAACAACTTCGGGGTGCTCACCGACTGGGAAACGCACGAGAAACGCGCCATCGCCATTCCCGCTTACTTCCCTGATGTGTCCATAGTGGACCCCGAGCTGACCATCACCGTTCCGGTGGGGGGCACGGCGAAGGGAGGAGTTGACATATTCCTGCACGTGGCCGAGAACTACATCACCGCCCCTGAGCGGGCCCCACTGACGGATGGGATAAGAGAGACCATCATGAAGGTGGTGGTGAACGCCCTGCCCCGGGCGCTGGCGAAGCTGGACGACATCGAGGCGCGTACCGACCTGTCGTGGGCCAGCAGCGTCGCCTGCTCGCAGTTCATATCGCTGGGCGGCGGTACCGGCTACCGGCCGATGCACCTGATACAGCACGCCCTGGGAGGGTACTACGATATGCCGCACGGCGACGGGCTGGCGGCCGTGCTCCCCTCCTGGCTGAAGTACATGCTGCCCCTGCGCAAGGAAAGGGTTGAGGCCCTGGGCAGGAACGTCTTCGGCAATGCGGATACGGTGACAGCGGTGGAGAAATGGCTGGACAAGGTGGGCATGAAGACAAACCTGAAGTCGCTGGGCGTCAAGCCCGAGGAGTTCGAGGCCGTCGCCGAGAACGCGCTGCGGACGTCGCGCGGCCTTCTGGGCAAGGACCCCGTTCCCTATACCGTTGAGTCCATAGCCGGGATATACCGGGCCGCCTACTAGCAGGGAGACCTGGCGGGCCAGTTGTCATCGCGAGGAGGGTGTTCCTCCTTTTGATCGCACCCTCCTCTTGTCATTGCGAGGCGGGCCAGCGCCGTGGCAATTCCCACCGCCGAGCTTGCCACTTCTTTGGCTCGCAATGACAATCGACTATCGACTGCTGAAGGCGGACTCCTGACTCTCGACTGTCGAGAATATTCCGGCGCTATCAGACAAACCCAGTGTGGCGCGATTTGACACGCCTCATTATATGAGATATGATACATATGAATGGAGGTAAATATGCCTAGCGAAAACGAGCAGGCAGTGTTTCTGAGGTGCATTGGGGAGCCAACCAGGCTTCAAATACTCAGGTTTCTGGCCGGCAGGGAGAAATGTGTTGGGGCAATAGTCGAGGCCCTGCACAAGGAGCAGTCACTGGTGTCGCATCACTTGAAGGCCCTCAAAGAATGCAACATCGTGGTGTCGAGGCAGGAGGCTCAGAAAATCTACTACAGGCTGACCGATCCCAGGCTCTCAGAGCTGGTTACCACTGCCGAGTCTCTGGTGCAGGAGCTTCCATTATGTCAATGTCAAGGAGTGTGTCATGGAGAACGAGAGAATCAAGGACGCCGTTAGAGCTAGATACTCACGTATCGCGGAGCAGAGCCGGGAAAGCTGTTGCTCTGGCTGTGGCTGTGGGACCAGTGTGCTGTCCAAGACCAGGGACATAGGTTACTCCGGAGGTGAACTGGGCTGCATCCCGGAGGAGGCAGTCCTGGGGCTGGGGTGTGGTAATCCTACGGCCATTGCTGAGCTGAGGGCGGGTGAGACGGTCCTGGACCTGGGGTCGGGAGCCGGGCTTGATGCCTTTCTGGCTGCTGGCAAGGTCGGTCCCCGCGGCAAGGTCATCGGTGTGGATATCACCAGGGAGATGATTGACAAGGCCGATGCCATCGCCAAGAGCAATGGCTATGAGAACGTTGAGTTTCGTCTGGGCGAGATTGAGAAACTCCCCGTGGATGATGCTTCCGTGGATACCGTTGTGAGCAATTGCGTGATCAATTTGTCTCCGGACAAGGACAAGGTCTTTCGGGAGGCATACCGGGTGCTTCGGCCTGGAGGAAAGCTCAGTGTATCCGATATGGTTACCGATCGAGGAGTCTCCAAAGAGATGCGTCACAACCTTGACGCCTGGTCGGGCTGTGTATCGGGTGCCCTGGAGCAGCGGGACTACTTGAACAAGATCAGGGAAGCCGGTTTTGTTGACTTGCAGGTGTCACCTACTAGTAGAGAGTTCTATGTAGAGGACGGCGATGACAGACAAACGGTGAAACTGTCAAGCATAACAGTGAGAGCCCGCAAGGACGGCCAGTAAGCCCCGTCCGCTTGCAGAACAAACAAGGCCGGGAATCCGGAAGGAATGCCCCGGCCTTGGCATTGCCGTCAGCACTGGCGGCATGATAGGCTTGCCTGAGCTCCCGCGCAATATCCGAGAAGAAGCCTGACGAGCACTGGCAGTCCATGTTGTCGCCCGCAGGAGCTCTTGCCCTGTACAGGGTGTTGGCGCTAATATCTGATTCCGGGCAGCGTTGTTGGCGGACCCGGAGGAGCCACATACCGATGTTATCAACGAAGACAGGGGCAGCCAGGCTCCTGGTTGCCGCTGTCTTCGGACTGGTACTGCTCAAGATAGCCGTCGGCTGGCTGACGGGGAGCGTGAGTGTTCTGGCCCAGGCTGCAGACAGTGCATTGGACCTGTTTGCTGGCCTAGTCACCTACTCGGCCGTTCGCGTAGCATCCAAGCCTGCCGACGGAGAACACCCCTATGGTCACGGCAAAGTGGAGGACATCGCCGGTGTGGTGCAGGGGGTACTCATCTTTGCCAGCGGCGGACTGATTGTCTATGCATCGATACGCCGGATAGTGGCCGGCGCCACCGTTGAGCTGGCCGAAGCGGGCATCGGCGCGATGCTGGTCTCCATCGTAGTCAGCATCCTCCTGTCCCGCCACCTGTTGAGAGTTTCCCAGGCCACCGGCTCGGTGGCACTGGAGGCCAATGCACATGGCATCGCGGCAGACGTCTACTCTGCCTCGGCGGTACTGGCCGGGCTGGCGATAGTACGCCTCACCGGTCTCAGCGTTATTGATTCCATAATCGCCATCGGGGTGGCGGGTTACGTTCTCAGGATAGCCTACAATACGGTCCGCAGGTCGCTGTCGGGGCTGATTGACACCAGGCTTCCCCCTTCACAGGAGAGAGTAGTTGAGGATGCCCTGGCGAGACACAGCCAGCAGGTGGTCACCTACCATGCGCTGCGGACCCGCCGGGCCGGCAGCCAGTACCAGATAGACCTGCATCTGGTGATGCCCAGGGATATCGGCCTGCAGGAGGCGCACGAGGTGTGTGACCGGATTGAGGCCGAGATACAGGCTGGGTTGCCGCAATCCAGCGTGACTATCCATGTCGAGCCGTGTAGCGATGAGTGCGACCGGTGCTCCGTAGCCTGCTCCAGGCGACAGCAGAGCTGACTGAGAAAGGAGATAAGTATGAGAATAGCCGTAGTGGGATTGGGGGGTGTGGGGGGCTACTTCGGGGGCAAACTCGCCCGGCGCTACGGCCCCGGACAGGGCCATGACGTCCTGTTCCTGTGCCGTGGCCGGCACCTGGAGGCCATCAGGAGGAGCGGCCTGAAGGTGATGGCCGTGGATGAGGAGTTCACCGCCGTTCCCGCCGCGGCTACGGACAGAGCGGAGGAGCTGGGGCAGGTGGACCTGATGCTGTTCTGCGTAAAGGGCTATGATCTGGAGGAGGCAGCGGCGATGGTGGCGGGCAATGTTCACCGCGGCACGGTGGTCCTTCCCCTGTTGAACGGGGTCGATGCCGCCGGGACCCTGCGCCAGATCATCGGTAGGGGAACGGTGCTGGGTGGATGCGTCTACATATCATCCCACATCGAGGCGCCGGGCGTGGTGCGGCAGACCGGCGGGCCCCGCAAACTGTTCTTCGGGCCGGAGGCGGGCGACGTCGAAAGCTACCGGCACATCGAGTCCCTGCTCAAGGATGCCGGCATAAAGGCGGAGCTCACCGGGGATATCGCCCTGGAGCTGTGGACCAAATACCTCTTCGTCGGCCCCTTCTCCGGCGTGAGTTCCCTGCTGGGGAAGACCTTCGGCGCTATACTGGAAGATGCGCAGGACAGGGGGATGCTCGAGGGGATGATGAGTGAGGTGGAGGCCGTTGCCAGGAAGAGGGGCATAGCCCTCCCGGACGATATCGTGGCCCGCTCGGTGGAGAAGGTCGCCGGCTTCCCCTACGACACGAAGTCGTCGATGCAGCTCGATTTCGAGAAGGGCAGGCGGGTGGAGCTGGAGCTCTTTGTCGGCTACGTGGTGAGAAGCGGGGGCGAGCTGGGCGTGCCCACTCCCCTGCATGAACGGGTGTACCGGGAGCTCGCTGTTGGGGCCGGCTAGGCCCTAGACCGGTACCACCTCGGCCCTGATCTCGTCTTCGATGGTTATCAGGCCGTATGTGCCCCTGGCCGAGCCCGGGTTGAACAGGAGAGTGCCGCCCACGGTCTGGTTCCAGGGGACGTGCGAGTGCCCGAAGATGACCAGGTCCACTTCGCCGAACAGCTTCCTCACCCTCTCGGCGAGTCCCCAGGGCGGCCCCCAGCCGTGCGTCAGCCCCACTGTCTTGCCGTTGAGCACGAACAGCTCCCTGTCGGGCAGCAGCTTCTTCAGCTCAGCCGAGTCCATGTTGCCGCGTACCGCCCTGACCTCCCCCTTTGCCCTCAGCCCGTCGAGCACGGCCCTCTCGGTGAAGTCACCGGCGTGGATGATGAGGTCCGTTGCGGCCAGGGCCTCCAGCGTTTTCGCCGGGACGCGGTCGATGCTGCCGGCGTGGGTATCCGAGATCACTCCTATTCTCATCAGCTTTGCCCCTGTGTAGTGGCAGGCTAAAGGGTAGTGCAAGCGGAGCCTAGTGTCAATCCGCTTGGTACGTGCCGCAGGCTGGCCGGATGTGTGAGGTTTATCGGGGATGGGCCCCGGCACAGCTTCAGCGCCGGGGTACGATGGGCAGGAAGGCTACAGCGGCAATCACCAGGCACAGGGAGGCGCAGAGGTGGAAGACGCTGGAGAGACCGAAGCTGTCGGCCAGAGATCCCGAGACCAGCGGCCCCGCGATCATGCCTATGGCGTACAGGGCCTGGTAGATGCCCATAGCGGTGGCCCGCTGCTCTGGAGGGGCGGAGTATATCGTGAGGGCCATGGTGGTGGTGTTCAGCGTGCCCCGGCCGAAGCCGATGGCCAGCTGGACTGTGCCCAGCAGGTAGATGTTGGTGATGGACGGGATGGACAGCAGGCCGCCCCCCATCAGCACCGCTCCCAGGGCGATGGTGAAGGTGTAGCCCCATCTCTCCGCCACTCTTACCGAAGTGAGTGCGGCGACGACCGATGCCGCCAGGGCCATCATGGTGATGATGCCCAGGTCGGCGCTGGAGGCACCGATGCTGGCGGCGTATACCGGGGTGAACCCGAAGATGCCGGCGAAGTTGGCAAACTGCGCCAGGATGGCTATGGAGGTGACGGTGAGCAGCAGGGGATGCGTGGCCACCTGCCTGAAGCTGCGCCGGGAGATGCTCTGCGGGCGCCGGGCTACCGCCGGCTGTGCGGCGAAGGACAGAGCCAGGAGTCCCAGGAGCGCCAGCACGGCCGCTGTGAGGAAAGCATGGCGGTAGCCGAACATCTCGGCTATGGCCCCTCCGCTGGAGGTGGCCACCACCATGGCGGTGCCGTTGACCGAGTTGATAAGGCCGATAGCGCGGGCCGCGCTCTCCTGAGGATAGTAGGAGGTTAAGAGCACCGTGAAGGCCACCCAGGCGGCAGCGGCGGCTCCGGTGAGGGCTCGGGCCAGGCACAGGTGCCACACGTTGCCGGCCAGCCCCAGGCCCAGGGCCCCGGCCGACGCCGTCACCAGTCCCAGCGCCACCAGGGCCTTGCGATTCCGTATGGAGTCGAAGCACAGGCCGACGGGGATGCGGAGCAGGAGCTGGGGTAGGGCATAGGAGGCTATCACCACGCCCACCATCGAGAGGCTGGCACCCAGGGACTGGGCGTAGATCGGCAGGACGGGCACGTAGAGGTAGAGCGAGGTCCAGTAGAAGAAAGCGGCGGCGCAGAAGCACAGGATCGATTTGCGCTGGCCTGGAGGCAGCAGGCCTGCGGGCGCAGCGCCCCCGGGCCCGTTCCGGCGGCCCGTTCCCGGCGAGTGCGGCATGACCCGCCATTATAGCACCCCGAGACCGCCGGGGGCCTGGTGGTGGGGGCTAGCTTGACGGCCGGGCCAGGCGCTGGAGAAGCTGCTCCTTCACAAGGGAATAGTAGCTCAGCAGCTTGCCGTCGTAGACGATGCTGAAAGTGCCGTATGCTGAGGGCACCGAGTCCTGCGCTTCCTGGGCGCTTCCAAACTCAATCACCCGGCTTTCTGGGCCCAACTCGGCAACGGCCTCCGCTGCCGTGTTGACGGCGCCATCGGTGTAAGGGCACTGGTCGGACATCTGTTCATCCGTGCTCCCGAGTAGCTTCACTCCATACTGCGTGTTGCGCCGCAGCCCCGTCAAGGAGCGGTGCTGAGGGGGAGCGTCGCTCTGGTTATGCCCTCTGGCCGGTGATTCTCAGACCGTACAATGCTTTGCAGACCCTGGAGTTGCTGAGTAGCGTGTCGCGCACGATAGCCTTGACTTCTTCGAGCCGGTAAGAGTCATCAACCGACGCCATGAAGTAAGGGCGTACCTCTCTGGGCCGGGCCAGGAGCCACACCACCCGTTTCCAGAGGCGGCCCATGCAGCGCCTCAGGTCGGCAACGTAGTAGCTGCCGCCGGGTGTCAGTACTCGGGCCACCTCATTGAACACCCGCTCGGGGTCCAGCCACTCGTGCAGTGAGGCGGTGCTGAAAACGCAGTTGAACCGCTTATCTTCAAACGGCATGTCCGAGGCATCCGCCAGGACGTACTTGGCCCTCTCGGCAAGTCCATATTCCTTCGCATTCGATCTGGCCAATTCCACCATCTCGGCGCTTATGTCCAGACCTGTCAGGGTTGTTCCGCGGGTGCGCTTCAGCCACTCCAGGCCCAGGTATCCGGGCCCAGGGCCTATCTCAAGTGCGTCGCCCCGGTCAATGCCGGCGGCAACCAGGACAGGGACTGTGGTCAGGAATCTGGGGATTCTGAACCTGTACCAGCCCCGGTCTCTCATCTGCCTAGCCATGTCGTCAAGAGTGCGGCAGTAGGCGTGAACGTTGGTTTTTCCGGTTATGGTCATTTACGCAAGTCTCCTTTGTCTGTAGCGATGAAGTCCGTGTGTGAAGGGATGTTAGCACAACTCGAGAGGCGAATTCTAGAGGGTCGAACCGGCGTTGTCGAAGTTCCTCCCCTTGACGGGGATGACGTGCGCCGTTACAGTGTCAGCCGTTGCCAGTGCGAGGTGAAACGATGAGCGTCAAGGGCGGAGCACAGAAAAGAGAGACCGAGAAGATGTCGGACGGCACATTTCGGATGATGACGCTTACCTTCAATGCCGTTGATTTCTTCTATCCATACAATAATTTGTCAAGACAGTACTGCTCAAATCGCACCAAATAACCATCGCTTCTTCATAATTTCTTCACACGCGTGTCCTAAGATGTGGGCACAGGGCGGAGAGATGGGAGGGTAGCGGACAACTGAGAGAGACAGGAGCAGTACGGAGCTGTAACAGTTGCAGCATAAGCACGCAAATAGCACAATAGAAGGAGGCAACAACCCATGAAGAAGAAAATGATAGCGCTCGCCGGCTCGCTCGTGGTGGTCGCCATACTGGTGACCTCGGTCGGCGGTGTTGCGGTGGCATCTCCGGGGAACGGCGACGGCGAGGGAGAGAGCTGCTGCCAGGAAGAGACGGAGTG
>DAOUEN010000127.1:0-4150 GCA_034430415.1 Dehalococcoidia bacterium | reverse complement strand
ATATAATGGAGGCCGGGGCATTTAGGGAGATGAAGCCCACTGCCTGCCTCATCAACACCGCCCGGGGCGGCTTTGTCGACGAGGCAGCCTTGTGTCAGGCCCTTAAGGAAGGCGAGATTGCTATGGCGGCGCTGGATGTCACTGACATCGAACCTCCGGGCCTTCAGAGTGCGCTATTGGGCATGGGTAACGTCATCCTCACGGCCCACTCTGCGTTCTTTTCGCCCGATTCGGAGGCGGAGCGCTGGTACAGACCCGCCGAGGAGGTTGCCCGCGTCATGAAAGGGGAGTGGCCTCGGTCGCTGGTGAATCCCGAGGCCAGAGAGAAGTATGTAGCCAGGTGGGGACCGATGAAGACAGAGAGAAAGGTATCTGGCGGTTGACCGGGAGTGACATTCAAGTTGAGATCGGGCGCATCGGGCATGCGAACGGTGCGGTGAAATCGCGGCGATGGAGGTGACCCGGCAGTGTATCCATGGGAAGCAGTGGTACAAATGGTCAGGGGGCAGGGAGTTGAGTTCACCTTTGGCATAGGGGACAGTCATCTTCAGCTATATGCGGAAAAGGTTCCTGGAGTAAGGCCGGTGAACTTGAGGTACGAGGGCTCGGGCCCGTTCATGGCGATGGCGTACTCGAGGCTGAGTGGAAAGCCCGGTGTATGCAGTGCCAGCACCGGTCCGGGCATTGCCAACATGATTCCCGGGGTGCTGGAGGCGTATTCTGCCTGTTCGCCACTGGTAATGATATGTCCCTCCATCAGCCAGAAGACCGAGGGTATGGGGGAATTCCAGGAATGTGATCAACTCGGAATGATGAGGCCGGTGACGAAATGGAGCGCCCGCGTGCCTTATACCGAGCGGATACCGTGGTTTGTACGGAGGGCGTTTTCCGTAGCCATGAACGGGCAGCCGGGGCCGGTCTTCCTGGAGATACCCTGTGATGTTGGAGGGGACATCACTCACGGACTCGATATGCAGATTGACCTGCCGGACTATGTGCCGGCGAAGAAGATGCGCTGCGCTGGCGACCCGGCATTGATTGATGAAGCCGTAGATCTGATTCTGAAGGCTGAGCGGAGGATAGCGATAGCGGGGAATGGGACGATTCTCTCTGGGGCGTCGGGGGAGTTTAAGGAGTTTGTCGAACTGCTGGCTGTGCCTTTCCTGACCACTCCTGCGGGGAGGGGCATACTCTCTGAAGCGCACCCCCTGGCGCTGGGTCTGGGTGGACTGTACAGGAATAGGGTCGCCAAGGAGGTGTATTCCGGGGCTGACCTGGTGATAGCGGTTGGGACCAGGAACGAGGCCTTTCAGACCCACCGGTGGCGGGACTTTCCCAGGGGGGCCAAGCTCATTCAGATTGATATCTCCCCGTTCGAGATAGGGCGAAACTGGGTACCCGATACGGCCGTCGTCGGCGACGCCGGAATCGTCTTGAGGCAGTTGACTGAGGCTCTGAAGAAGAGGGGAGCGGGAGCGGGCCACTTCGAGTCGGCTCCCCGGGTCAGGGAACTGATGAAGGCGAAGAGGGATTTGGAGACAGAACTGGAGGCTGAGTGTATGGTCGAAACCACTCCGATTCCGGCAAAGCGCATAGTATTTGAACTCGGACGTACGTTTGGGGATAACACAATCCTGGTCAATGAGAACGGCTCCCAGGATACCTGGTCGTATGTCTTCCCCTGCTATAAGGTTGGAGAAGGCTCGGAATGCGTGCCGGTGGCGGAGCAGACATGTATGGGAATGGGTGTGGTGGGGGCGATTGCCGCCAAGCTGACCCGGCCGGAGAAGAACGTGGTATGCGTGACCGGCGACGGCGCATTCCAGATGTACATGAAGGAACTGCCCACAGCAGCGCAGTATCATGCAGGGTGTACGTGGGTGGTGCTGAACAACTCCGCTTTCGGGTGGCCGAAGTACTACCAGACGGAGACCGTGGGCTGGAATACTACCAGCTTCTCGGTGCAGCCTGACTTCGTCAGATGGGCTGAGGCATGCGGCTGCTATGGGAGAAGGGTCGAAGAACCTGGTGACATACGGCCGGCCCTGGAAGGAGCAATGAAGGTCAATAAACAGGGTACACCGGCCGTGCTGGACTTTCCCACCGGGCTGGACATGTCGCACTTCGCGGATGCGGAATAGGAGGCGAGAAGTCATGGAGGAGCGGTCGGACAAGACGCGGCGCAAGGCGGGGAAAGCGGCGGTCGTATTTGATACTGAGGCTACTACACACTACCTGAGGCAGCTCGTCCAGGAGTTCATCGATGAGAGAGACTGGGGAAAGTACCACAACCCCAAGGACCTGGCCATCTCGATTGCCATAGAGGCGGCGGAGTTGATGGAGTTGTTTCAGTGGATGGGAGAGAAGGAAGCGCGGGCAGTCCCTGACAAACCTGAGAGCTTCGCTAGGCTGGAAGAAGAGTTGGCTGATATCATCATCCTTTGTCTCAGCCTGGCCAACGTCAGCAGCATTGACGTGGCCGGGGCTGTCGCCAGCAAACTGGAAAAGAACCGGGACAAGTATCCAGTGCATCTGGTCAAAGGAAACTACCGGAAGTATACGGAACTCAGGGGCGAAAACGCTGACTGACGAGTTTCCCGGACTCCCCGGGCCAGCCTCAAGGGTATAGCTTTGCGGCCGTTGCCTTGTAGCGCAGCCCCCAGTTGTTCCGAAGCTCCCGTAGTCTGTCCACTCCAGGTGGCAGGGCTAGCCGGCAGCGCCTAGCTTTGCCAGAGCGCCCTTGAGGGCCTTGACGCTGGCTATCCAGGCCTCCTCCCCTTCGTTCCAGGGAACCGAGACCAGTGAAAGCCTGACAGCGTTTGCCGGACCACCGTAGAACTGATCACCCGGGACGGTCACTATCCCGAACTCCTCTATCAGTTTGTCGGCGAATGCTTTGCTGCCGGACTGGCCTGTGAGGACCGGAACATACAGAGCCCCAAACATTCCGTTTCCTGGTAGCATGAGCCGCTCACCAATTTCTGCCATTAGCACTGTCAGCCTGCCGGCAAGCACCCGGCAGACCCACTCGTAGCTAACGGGTTGCTGAAGAAACCTCTGAAGGATCTCCTTGCCGGCGATGAACGATGCAGTGGGGCTGCTGAGGTTCTCTCTTCCGATTATGGCCTCCATATTGTCTATCCACTGTTTGCTGGCGACTGCGAATCCGAACCTCAGACCGGCGATCAGGCACGTCTTCGATAGACTCGACAGAATACACATATGCTCATGATACTTTGCTGCGATCTCCTTGAACTCGTTGAGCTTCTGTTGCAGCAACTCCTTGTCGAATCTCGCGTCCGTGGAAGTGAGCTTCAGTATGGTGAACAGGTATGGGGCGTCCCACACCACGCCGCCGCCGTTGGCTGAAAGCACCTCCGCTACTACTCTCAGGTCTTCGGGCGAGAGGAATCCGCAGGGGTTGTTGGGCATACTCAGGTAGAACACCGAGTTCTCGGTGACCTTCTTCTTCAAATCATCGATGTTGAGGGAAAGGTCTTCATTCATCTCCACTCGAACTTCGCTCAGGTTATGGAACTTGACCGTACCCGACGCAGGGGCGTACTCCCATCTTGGCACGAGGAGGCGCGTTCCGGGCTTTATGGACCTGAGGGCTGAAGCCATGGCCTGCTGTCCGCCGGCCGTTACTATGACTCTGTCGGTGTCAGCATCCGAAATCGGGACTCCGTGTACTTCCCTGAAGTACTGGGCCACCAGCTTCCTGATAGGTTGCGTCCCGCCGGTGGGAGAATAGGCAAGCCCCTTGGGATGGGGGTAATAGGAGCCAACTACGCCTTCCCTCAATCCCTCGATTATTCCCTTCAATTCAGCGGGGACGGAATCGTTGACGGTGAGCTCGAACTTGCCGAAAATCGTCTGGCTTGCCAGCAGGTTGCCTATGTTGCCGCTGCTGAAGTCAAAGACCTCGAGGCCCCTCTCTTTTCTTTCAACGGCTTTCGCCATGGCCTCTCTGATCGCGGGTGGTGGGGGACTTGGGAGTAGGTATTCTTGCTTCATTTCTGCACCTCCACTAGTTACTGGCGGATAGGTGAGGCAAGCAAACCTCTCCGGGGCTGCTGGCACCCACCCCATATAATGATACGCCAGGCTTCAAGATGTTGACAAGAGGCAGTTCAGCCGCTGCACCGAT
>DAOUEN010000126.1:0-29138 GCA_034430415.1 Dehalococcoidia bacterium | reverse complement strand
AGCTCGCTATACCGATTCTTCACCAGTGATACACCCTCAATAGGATGCCGCAGTCGACGTCAAAAGAGTATCAGCATTTGTCTGAATCTGTGGTAGGAATTCGCCCCGACAGGCTGTAGGTGTTTGTCCTACAAAGGGTCTTGTCATACCCGCTACGCTCTGGACAGGAAGTCAAACACACCCTTGAATCCGCCCAGCTTCTTCTTAATGGTAGCATAGTCAATCTCTCCACGCAGCAGGCCGAAACCGGCTTTCCACACTCTATAATCAGAGTCGAGCATCCTCACCGCCAGGTGCGGAAAACGCCCCAGAATCCTGGAGAGAGTGCGCGCCTTTGCCAGCTCAGCGACTATCCTGTCCTCCACGACCTGCTGGTACTCCTGTAGCTCGATCCTGCCCGACCCCAGGGAACTCTTGATTACGGGGGCAGCAAGCTGCGCACTCAGGATAGCATTATGTATCCCCTCTCCCGTTAGCGGGTCAGCCAGTCCAGCGGCATCCCCCAGAAGCAGCGCGCTATCCCGGTAGAAAACCGCTCCTCTCCTGCACGTTGGAATCAGGTGGCCGCTGACTCTGGCGGTAGCGTAGTCGCCAATGGCGAGTGAACCCAAAAACCTGTGATAGCAGCGTTTCAAGTCGCTCGCCCTGGAGGCAAGACACATAGCTCCAATCGAGAGATGCCGATGCTTGGGGAATACCCAGGCATGACAGCCTGGGAGACAGTCCAGGTCTATTGCCACCCGCGACTTCCATCTTGCCATCTCTGCCTCAGCCACCACGAGCTCCGCCTCCATCGCCACAGCATAGTCGACGGTTCTTCTCATGCCCAGTTTGCTGGCCACTGCACTGTAGGCCCCATCGGCTCCTGCCAGAACCAGGGCGCAGAAGGCGTTGTCCGCAGTAGAAAGCTCGACCCCATCGGCACCCATTCGTATCTTCTTTACTTCCTGCTGATCCATAACCACCGCGCCGGCCTCACGCGCCTGCCGCGTCAGAAGACCATCAAACTCGTCCCGCATCACCGTGTATATCAGCGGTTCAACGTGACGCCCCAGATGCGGGCTGCCGAGGCTATGAGCGATGCTGAGCTCGTAGATTACATCCTCCACCACCTCCGAGATATCGAAATCCAGAAGCCTGCCAGCCCTTACGGTGACGCCGCCGGCACAGCACTTGTACCGGGGCAGGTTTCTCTTCTCCAGAAGCAGTACGGCTATTCCATCTCGTGCCAGCTCGTAGGCCAGCGCCGCTCCCGCAGGACCGGCACCGACGACAATCACATCGTAGCATCTGTTCAACAGCAGAACTCCCGGTAACTCCTCCGGCGCAGAGTCCGGTCAAAAATGCGTCACAGTGGTGTAATATGGTGCATAATAGCATTACATTGGCCCTGCCAGCGAGGCATCTGAACGGCTGGCACCCTCCATGTCAGATCTGTTTTACGACGTCATCATAGTAGGAGCGGGACCAGCGGGGAGCTGGGCTGCCGGCGAACTAGCTTCGCTGGGCTACAGTGTCGCCGTCCTGGAGCAGAAGACTGCGCCGGGGCTGGATGTCTGCTGTACCGGGATAATCAGCCCTCAATGTTTTGACTCCTTCGGCATAACGCCGGAAGTGATACTAACCCGGGCAAATTCAGCCAGGTTCTTCTCCCCCTCAGGAAGGTGTTTCAGACTGGAGAGCGAGAAAGTCCAGGCATATGTAGTGGACCGGACTTCTTTCGACCAGGCAATAGCCGCAAAGGCCAGGGCCTCGGGGGCGAGCTACTTCTTCTCCTGCCGGGTCACCGATATCGCCATAGGTGACGAGGGGGCACGAGTTGAGATGCTGTCCCGCGGCTCGAAAGAAGTGTTTGGCGCCAGGGCGGTACTGCTGGCCAGCGGATACAGGCCGCGGCTGACCGAGAAACTGGGCCTGGGCACAATCAGGCACTTCCTCACCGGGGCTCAAGCGGAGGTCGAAGTCAATGACGTTCGCGAAGCCGAAGTGTACGTCACTCAGCAACTGGCGCCGGGGTCATTTGCCTGGCTGGTGCCCAACTCCACAGGCAGAGCCCTGGCCGGTGCCCTGTCGAGTCATGATGCCAGGTCGCTCCTCAAGGAATTCCTCCTCCGTCGCTTCCGCCAGGGAAGGATAGCAGACCCCGATACAGAAATACGACGGAAACCCATTCCCCTGGGAACCTTGCCCTACACCTACGGAGACAGGATACTGGTCATCGGGGATGCCGCCGGGCAGGTAAAGCCAACTACGGGTGGAGGCATCTACTTCGGGCACCTGGGCGCGAGGATGGCTGCCAAAGTGCTGGGGGAAGCTCTCAGCAGCGACAACCTGGCCTCGGCCAATCTCTCCCTCTACCAGCAACAGTGGAGACAGAGAATCGGCAGGGAGATCCGCCTCGGCTATTGGGCCAGACAGGTTTATGCCAGGCTGAGCGACAGGCAGATTGAGCGGATATTCGGCGTGCTGGACTCTGGAGGCCTGGGCCAGGCCGTGCTTAGTTCCCCCGGTTTCTCCTTCGATTGGCACAGCCGGCTGCTTCTGGCCGGCTCGAAGTATGCTCTGGCCTACCCCTGGCGGAAGGTCTGGAGGACTGTTACCCGGGAGGGCGACGTATGAAGCGGGCAGACTACCCCCCTCAGCATGTGGCCATCATCCTGGACGGCAATGGCAGGTGGGCGAGACAGCGCGGTCTGCCCAGGCTTATGGGGCACAGGGCCGGTGTAGACAATATCCGGCCCGCCGCCGAGGCTTTCGACCGCTCCGGGGTAAGATACCTGACTCTTTACGCCTTCTCCACCGAGAACTGGAGCCGCCCCAAGCTGGAAATCACCGGCCTGCTGGCCCTGCTGTCAAGGAGGATTGACAAGGAGGTTCGCGCCTTTCATCAGAAGAATTTCAAGCTGACGCACATCGGCCAGCTAGACCGTCTATCCGGCAAGCTAAGGCAGAAGATAGAAGCAGCGGTGGAACTGACCAAGAGCAATACCGGGCTTACGCTCTGTCTGGCCTTCGATTACGGTGGACGTGGTGAAATGATACAGGCAGCCAGGCGTATTATCAGCTCCGGCATTGCCAGCGCCGGGATAGACGAGGTAGTGCTCGGCCAGCATCTCTACACCTGTGACATGCCAGACCCCGACCTGATCATACGCACCGGAGGCGAGCTCCGACTCAGCAATTTCCTCCTCTGGCAGGCGGCCTACAGCGAACTCTATTTCACCCCGGTGCTGTGGCCCGACTTCGACCAAGAGGAGGCCGAGAAGGCGCTTGCTGACTACGAGCGCCGCCACCGCCGCTTCGGCGGCCTATAGGATCCAACCTTCGAGCCGCCTAGTCCTCTATCCCGGCCAGCTCCCTGGCCATCTGCTTCTTCTTCTCCAGGTCTATGTCCCTCCAGAGCGCAATCATCTGGTTCTGCCGCGGACCTGCTCCATGCCAGGTGCCTACCCCGTGCAGTCCGGCTACCCAATTCTGGAGGAACTTGGTCATACGCATCCTGTCCTCAACAGAGCCGTGCGTCTTAAGATACTTCTGGAGCAAAGGACCGGTCACAGGGTTGTCCAGTTCCCTTTCAGACGGCATGGTCACCGTGAATCCCCCGGCAATATCACCGGCCCACTTCATCACTTCCCAGAAGCCATCGCCCGTATTGAGCTTGGCGGCATTGCCAAAAACGTCGTTGGGAAGATAATAGCCGGAGCCTGCGGGCTGCTCCTCTCCCCGATAGGCTGCTGCTATCGTGCAGCCATAGGATACCTCCCTGACCTTGGCCATCTCTATCATCTGCTGCCGTATGATGGGGGAGCCATCCAGCCCGAGGTACTCCGCTAACGTCTGCGTCGCCCCGATGATCAGGTCCATGAATCCCACTTTGCACGAGCCTCCACAGGTCATACGGTGCTGTTTGGCAAACCTGAGCAGGCACTTGTGGGCGTACTCCAGCTCTCCACAGAGAAAGACCCTGCCCCAGGGAACAAACACGTTGTCGAAGACAATAGTGCAGGTCTCCCTTTGCCCGTACAGGGGATTCCCCAGCTTTGAGTTGTCCTTCATGAACTCCCTCTCCGCGGACAGGGCATTGTACTGGGAGATGTAAGTAATACCTTCCTGAGAGTTGTTGACAACACAAGCCACAGCATAGGCTTCCTCCCCTTCCCTGGGCGTCACCCCCGGCATGACCAGGGTCTCGTCCACCCCTATGGCGCCGCTCTGGTGCGTTTTCGCACCTCTCAGCACAATGCCGTCGGGGCGCTTCTCGACAACCCTCACGTATCGATCAGGGTCGCCCTGGCTCGGCCTCATATCTCTGGCTCCCTTGACGTCCATGAGCGCCCCGCTGACCGCCAGATCGCTCTCCTGAACATACTTGAGCCAGTCCACGAACCTCTGGTGGTATCCAGTCCCCATGTCCCGGTCCATTTCGTAGGTGACCGATGCGATGGCATGCATGGCATCCAGACCCGAGCAACGGTAGTTGCAGGTTCCCAGCTTCTGAGAGGTCAGCAGTCCCATCTCAGCCCGCATCTCCAGGTCTCGGGTGGAACGGGAAGGATAGACATTCCTGCTTATCTTCTCCCCAGTGAAAGGGGACACCACGTTCATGATCTCATCGTAGCGATCTTCCTGCCCCAAATCGAAAACCTTGGCAATGGCGTCCACCACGGTCTTGGTGTTGAGGTTGTCCTCCAGATTCTCCACCTTCCTGCCATCGATGTAGACGTTGTGTTTGATCTTGGCCTGGCCCTCCCTGTATTGATCGCCCGTTCTCAAAGCCATAGCGTTCCCTCCTTAGCTCAATCTGGCAGAGACGGCGAGACCCCGTCGAGCGTATGGGGCACGCAAGGCTGCGTTGCCCGTACTTGCTGCCTACAATTCATACAGCGCATCTCTTATCAAAGGGGACATGACCTGGAACTCGGCAGTGCCTGCGCATTGGAGCAATTGGAAGGCGATGATTTCAGTGCTGGTTACCACTCCTCCAGCCTGCTCCACCATTCGCAGACTCACTTCCCAGTCAGACTTGCGACGGGAACATACAGCATCACTGACCACGCTTACTTCATGGCCCTCCGCCAACAGATCCAACGCTGTCTGGAGTACACAGACATGTGCCTCAGCGCCGACCAGAACGAAATGCCTGACGCCGAGACTCCCTATCCTTTCGACAAAGGAAGGGACTCCACAGCAACTGAAAGCCAGTTTGGCGATAGGCTGATACCGGTTACCCAGCTTCTCCACAACCTCCGCGGCCGTCCTTCCAAGCCCTGCAGGATACTCCTCCATCACAACAACCGGCATATCCGTCAGTCCGGCAAGGTCAAGCAGAAGCCTGATGTTCCTGCTGGCATTCCTCCGAATGGGCTCGCCTACTGCGGCCAGCACCCCATCCTGAAAGTCTATTACGATGAGAGCAATGTCGCCTTTGTCAGGCTGAAATCGGCGGGTCAATACGGCTCCTCAGAGCTATCCCGGAGAGTTCGGGAGACAAGGGCTACCGCTTGGTGTACTGAGGTGCCTTGCGAGCCCGCTTGAGTCCGTATTTCTTGCGCTCTTTGATCCTGGCATCGCGGGTAAGCAAGCCCTCTTTGCGCAGCATGGGCCTAAACAGCTCATTCTCCTTGACCAAAGCTCTGGCGATGCCATGACGAATGGCCTCAGCCTGACCAGTCATGCCACCCCCCTTCACCTTGACTGTAACACGGAACTTGCCAACAGTATCAGTGGCCAGGAATGGAGTCTCTATGGCACGGCGGTGCTCAAGGCGAGGGAAGATATTCTCATAAGGTTTGTCGTTAACCTGTATCGCTCCTTCTCCCGCGAAAAGCCTGACCTGAGCTATAGCGCACTTGCGCTTACCCGTTCCCCAGACATATCTCTCTTCACTCATATGCTATGATCCTTCCTTGGGGCCAAGCTGAGCACCGTGAGGATGCTCACCTCCGGCATAGACCCTAAGCTTCTTGAACATGTCCTTGCCCAAATGACTGTGGGGCAGCATCCCTTTCACAGCGTGCTCAATAACGCGGGTGGGATATCTGCTGAATACTTCCTCAAATGTGGGGTCCTTCAAGCCTCCAGGATATCCAGAATGCCTGTAATACCTCTTCTGCTCCGCCTTCTTGCCGGACACCTTCACTTTGGCGGCGTTAATCACCACAACGTAGTCCCCGGTGTCAAGGTTGGGAGCATGGATTGGCTTGTGCTTGCCCATCAGCAAAGTGGCTACCTCAACCGCCAGCTTGCCCAGAATCTTTCCTGCCGCATCGACCACGTGCCACTCACGCTGGATATCCTTAGCTCTGGTAGCATATGTATTCACTTTCCAACCTCGTCAGGGATTGCCTCGCTCACCTGGTCAAGAGGCCTCGCATAGTTAACACGTGTCAGACACAAGCCCTTTGCCGGGGCCGTAGGGCCGGCCAGGCCAGGTCGCTTCTCCTCCATGACGTACCGGAAATGCTCAATGCTCAGCTTTCCCAACCCCAATCTAATCAAGAGCCCCATTGTATTGCGGATCTGGTGACGTATGAAGGAATTGGCCACCATGCATAGGACAAGAAACTCATCTCTTTTCTCCATGTTCGCTTCGTACATGCAGCGAGTCGTGTTGTCCACATCATCCAGCGAGGTAGCGAAAGAGGCAAAATCGTGTTCGCCTACCATCATCTGACATGCCTGCCGCATGGTCTCGATATCCAGCGTCTTGGGCATAAACAGCGCAAACATCTCACTGAATGGCGATCTTGTCGGGCTATTCAGGATATGGTAGCAATACTCCCGACTCAGAGCATCGCGTCGAACCTTGAAGCCATCACCAACCGTGTAAGCCGCTTTGACCGCAACATCGCTGGGCAGGTAATGGTTCAACCCCTTGACCAGAGTCATTGTACTCATCGCAGCGCTTGTCCGGAAACTCACCACTTGACCTTTGGCATGCACGCCAGCATCAGTCCTGCTGGCTGATATCACCCGGCTGCTCTGTCCACAAAGCTCGCTGACAGCCCGCTCAAGCTCGGCTTGAATGGTGGGCAGGCCAGTCTGCCACTGGAAGCCATGGTAGCGTGTGCCATTGTACTCTACAACTAGAACAAACCTAGTGAGGCTCACCGCTCAACCAGTTCGATTTGAGCCATGCTAGCGTTATCACCACGGCGAGGCCCTAGCTTCACCAAGCGGGTGTAGCCGCCGGCGCGATCAGCAAACCTCGGAGCAACCTCGCCGAAGAGCTTCTCGACCACCCTCTTGTCCACTATGAACTGCAAAGCCCTTCTTCTTGAAGCAAGGCTACCATCCTTACCCAGAGTGATCATCTTCTCAGCCAAGCTGCGGATTTCCTTGGCCTTGGCTTCAGTAGTAATCATGCGCTCGTGCTCCAAGAGCGTGGTCACCTGATTCCGGTACAGGGACCACCGGTGACCAGTAGGCCTGCTCAGTCTCCGTCCGGCTATCCGATGCCTCACTTCGTTTTCCCTTTCGCTTTTGGCCCAACGGGATATCCCAACCCCGCCAGCACCTCTTCCACTTCCCCATGAGACTTCGCCCCAAAGCCAGGCAGAGGCGGCAATCCCGCCCTGCTTCTCTCCAGCAGTTGTCCCAGAGTCAGTATATCTCCTCTCCTCAGACTGTTGTAGGCACGAGTCGATAGGCCCAACTCCGCCAAAGGCATATTGTACTTCTCAGGAGAAATCGACAGACCGTCGATTTCACCCACCTGCTCCGCCGCCGCGATTTGCAGTTCCCTGAAAGAGGATAGTTGGTCAATCAGGATATCAGCACTCTGGCTAACCGCTTCCCACGGAGAAATGGTGCCATCGGACCAGACTTCCAGGATGAGCCTCTCCGGACTCTTCTCTTCACCAGGCCTCACCGATTCCACCGAGAAATTGGCTTTGCGAACTGGCGTGTAAATAGCGTCCAGAGGCAAAGCCCCCACGGGTAGCAGGTCGCCCATCGATTGAGCAGGTACATAGCCTCTGCCCAATTCCACATTAAACTCTACGCGCAGCTCAGCCTCGGGAGAATCCAGTGTAGCTAGGCGCATATCGGGATTGACCACTTCGAAATCTACCGTCTGCCCTATATCAGCAGCGCAGATTTCGCCTTCGCCCTTTGCATCCAGAGTCAACATTCCCGGTTGGCGGGAGAGGGACTTCAACCTCAGCTCCTTGACGTTGAGCAAGAACTCCGTGACATCTTCCTTCACGTGAGGAATGCAGGTGAACTCGTGCTGGATTCCTTCAATCTTGATCCAGGTTACGGCAGCCCCCGGCAGGGCACTGAGAAGTATCCGGCGCATGGCGTTGCCCAAGGTGGTGCCGAAGCCCGCCCGCAGAGGCTCAGCGGTAAAACGCCCGTAGTTGTTGACGTTCTCAACACACTTCACGCTGGGGATAGATAGACTATGCAAGGGATGGGGCCTCCTTCAACTCACCTTGAATAATACTCAACGATAACCTTGCCATTGAACCTGGGATCGATATCATCCTTGCCAGGCAAAGCCAAGACATTGCCTATCATTCGCTGTTCATTCAAGCTCAGCCAGCCAGGGGTGCTCCTCCCCTTGATTTCTTCAGCTAGCCTCTTGTAGTATCCGGTCCTGACGCTTCCCTCGCGCCACGTGATGACATCTCCAGACTCGGCCAGATAGGAAGGGATATTGACTTTTCGTCCATTGACACAGATATGACCGTGCCGGACTACTTGCCTGGCCTGAGCACGAGAAGAGGCGAAGCCCAGACTATAGACTACATTGTCCAGCCGTCTCTCCATCAATACGATAATGTTCTCTCCCGTACTACCAGGAGCCTTCTTGGCCTCAGCAAAAAAGCGGCGAAACTGCCTTTCCAAGACACCATAGCTGAAACGAACCTTCTGCTTTTCTTTCAACTGTAATGCACGCTCGGATTCTCTGCGCCGTCGAGTCCTGGAGCGCTCTTTGGGGCGGGCGCTCCTCTTCTCTAGCGGGCATTTGGAGGAGGAACACCTCTGCCCTTTGAGCATGAGTTTCTCACCAAGGTGCCGACACTGGTGACAGACGGGGCCGATGTAGCGCGCCATACCCTACACCTTCCTCCTACCACGAGGACGGCAACCGTCATGAGGAATAGGAGTCACATCTCTAATCCCGGTCACGGTAAGACCTGAAGCCTGCAAGGCACGGATAGCAGCTTCACGGCCACTGCCGGGGCCCTTGATGTAAACCTCGATGCGACGCAGGCCGCCGTTAGACGCCTCACGTCCTGCTCCCTGGGCAGCCAGTTGGGCGGCGTACGGAGTACCCTTCTTCGAGCCCTTGAACCCAGCCTTGCCCGAACTTCCCCAGGAAATCACGTTGCCCTCAAGATCAGCAATGGTAACAATGGTGTTGTTGAAGGTAGACTGGATATAAGCTCTGCCCTCAACGATTCCCCTACGTATCTTTTTGCCCGGCTTGGTTCTCTTCTTCTTTGGCATCTAGCTACAAACCACCTATTTCTTAGCTACACCACGCCTCTGTCCTCTCCCAGCTACCGTCTTCCTTGCACCTCTTCTGGTGCGAGCATTGGTGCGCGTCCTCTGACCATGAGCAGGCAGACTCATGCGGTGCCTCATTCCCCTATAACAACCAGTATCAATGAGGCGCTTTACGTTGAACTGAACTTCCCGCCTGAGGTCGCCTTCAACCTTACACTGCTTGTCAACGACGCCGCGGAGATGGCTGACCTGCTCCTCAGAAAGGTCCTTGACCTTGATGTCTGGAGCAACCTCGGCAGCTGTCAGAATCGTCTGGCTCAACGCAGGACCAATGCCATAAACATATTGCAGGGCAACCTTGATTGGTTTGCCCTTAGGAAGATCTACCCCAGCGATGCGTGCCATTGACTACTACTAATCAAACAATGCGGTGGATGACTTTCCTGAGGGAATTAGCCCTGCCTCTGCTTGTGCCTTGGATTCGTACAGAGAACCCTGACAACTCCCTTCCTTCTGACTATCTTGCACTTACTGCAACGCCGCTTTACTGAAGAACTTACCTTCATTTTCAATCACGAGAAACAAAACCGTGTAATATTAGCCGATTCCTAGCAAACTGTCAAAGACTAAAGCTACTTGAGTCGATAGGTGACCCTACCCCGGCTCAAATCATAAGGCGAAAGCTCCACCAAGACCCTGTCGCCAGGTAGAATCTTGATGTAGTGCTTTCTCATCCTACCCGAGATATGAGCCAGCACCGTATGGCCGTTAGCCAGCCCAACACGAAACATAGTATTGGGCAGACACACAGTCACCTTGCCCTCGACCTCTATCTTCTCCGTCTTGGCCATATCCTCCTCTAAGTGAGTACCTCAGCTTCCTCATCCGTAATGGCAATGCTGTGTTCAAAATGCGCCGAAAGGCTCCCATCAGCCGTCAGCACAGTCCATTGGTTGGGAGCCAACTTGGTACACCAATCGCCAGCGTTTACCATCGGTTCAATAGCCAGAGTCATGCCCTTACGAAGCAAAGGACCCTTGTTCAAGCCGAAATTGGGAACCGCCGGATCCTCGTGCAACTCTCTGCCTACACCATGTCCGGTGTATTCCCTGACCACAGAAAAGCCTCTTGACTCAGCACATTCTTGAATGGCCATTGACACATCTCCCACATGTGCGCCGCATTTGGCCTGGGCAATGCCAGCGGTCAAGCTGGCTTCCGCCGCCGATATGAGATCCCTGGCCTGCTGACTTATGCTCCCCACCCCCACAGTTATGGCCGCGTCAGTGTGAAAGCCATTGTAGAAGATCCCGGCGTCCAGAGAGACAATGTCCCCCTCACGCAGCGTCCGCTCACCAGGAATGCCGTGTACTATCTCGTCATTAACGGAGACGCATAGATTTGCCGGAAACCCGTGGTAGTTCTTAAAAGATGGCCTGCCACCTCTTTTCTTCGACTCTTCTGCCATAACTACGTTCAACTGCTGGGTACTGATCCCCACTCTTGTCTCCGTTCTCAATATATCCAGAATAGCTGCCAGGATCCTGCCGCACTGCCGCATGATGGCTACTTCCTCGGCAGATTTCACAATGATCATCACTCTTCCCTCGTCTTGAGCAGAGAGAGCATTTCCCCGGCCAGCTCCTGAATTCCTCTGCAGCCATCCACCTCAACCAGTTTGTGCTGTTTTCTATAGTAGTCGAGGATAGGGACGGTCTGGGAGAGGAAAACCTTCAATCGCTCTCTCACCGTCTCCTCCTGATCATCAGGCCGCTGATACAGTTCACCGCCACAGCTGTCGCATTTCCCTGGCGCTCGGGGCGGCGATGTCAGCATATGGTAAGGTGTCTGGCAATTCCTACATATCCATCGCCCACTGAGCCGTTTCACAAGCTCGTCCTCAGGCACATCAATGTACACAGCCCTGTCGATGCTTCTATTCAACTCGACAAGACGCTTATCCAATGCCTCGGCTTGATCCAAGGTTCGAGGGAAGCCATCGAAGAGGCACCCAGAGGCACAATCAGGCAGAGCGATTCTCTCAAGAATCATATTGATGGTTATCTCATCAGGGACCAACTCGCCCTTCTCCATGTAGGATTCGGCCAGGATTCCCAGCTCAGTTCTGCTCTGCAATGCCTCTCGGAATAGGTCGCCAGAGGCTACGTGAGGCAGGTTCATCTCCCTGGACAGGACAGACGCCTGGGTACCCTTCCCTGCTCCTGGAGCACCCAGCAAGACAACGTACATCTAGTGTCTTCCCGTGTTCCCCTGCTTACTTCAAGAAGCCGTCATACCGGCGCATTGTCAGCTGGGATTCCAACTGCTTCATGGTATCCAGGGCAACACCAACAGCGATAAGCATAGCGGTGCTCGAAATCGTCAACACCGTAACACCCGTGATTCCCCGAGCAATGAATGGCATTATCGCCACCAGACCTAGAAAGAGAGCGCCTCCGAAAGTCAGGCGCTTCATGATTCCGTCCAGGTACTCGGCAGTGGTCTTTCCCGGACGGACTCCAGGGACAAACCCTCCGTGCTGCTGCAGAGTCTTGGGCAGGTTCATCTGTTCAAACACAATCATGGTGTAGAAGAAAGCGAAGCCCATCACCAGAAAGAAGTATGTTCCCCAGTAGACCAGACCCAGAGGGGCACTCGCTCCAGAATCGAAGATGCGGTAGACCCCATTCCAGAAATTTGGGTCCTGGCCGATGGGATTCATGAAATAGCTGGCTAGTAGCCTGGGGAACTGCATAAGCGCTATGGCAAAAATAATAGGGATCATTCCAGCGGTGTTTACCCGCAGCGGAATATAGGTTGAGCCCGACTGCCGAAACATGCGGCCAGCACGGAAACTGCTGCGGGCGTATTGAACGGGGATACGGCGGTGGGCTTCAATGAACATGACGATAACTACCAGGGTAGCCGCGCCGACTATTACGAAGGCTATCAACCCCAGAGGATCTGTCTTCCAGGCCAGTTCCCCACGCACAACCATCTCTGCGAGGCTGGCCACGATTCCACCGAAGATTATTATGGATATCCCATTCCCAATGCCCCGCTCAGTGATCAATTCTCCCAGCCAGACAAGGAGTATCGTGCCAGCAGTCATGGATACCACTATGGCGGCGATGCTCAAGGGCTCAAGGTGCCCCACAATATCCTGACTGCTCAGCAGTGCCAGTTGACTGTAACCCTGAAGACCCGCCAAAGGCACAGTCAGAAGGTGGGTAATGCGGTTTATCTTCCTCTGCCCAGCTTCTCCCTGCTGAGATAAAGCTTGCAGGCTGGGGATAACAGGAACCAGTAGCTGCATGATGATAGAAGAGGTGATATACGGATAGACACCCATGGCAGCGATGCTGAAGTTCTTCATAGCGCCGCCACTGAAGAGGTCAAGCATACCAAGAAGCTGATTCTGCTCAAAGAAATTCTGTAGTGCGTCGAGGTCTACCCCAGGCAAAGGGACGTGAACCAGAAAACGGAAGACTACCAGAATTCCAAAGGTAAAAAGGAGCCTGCGCCTCAGATCTGGCAACGAGAACGCATCTCTCATCGCCTGAATAAGGCGTGGTTGACTCTCCTTGCGCTGCATTCTAGGGCCTCTCTACCCTTCCTCCGGCAGCGGTGATCTTTCTCTCGGCAGCAGTCGAGAATCTGTCAGCCTTAACTACCAAAGTGCGATCAACATCACCGGTACCCAGGATCTTGATGGGACGAGAGATGGACTTGACCAGGCTTGCTTCAAACAGTTCCTTGGCGTTCACCTCGCTTCCCGCTGGGAAGATATTGAGCTTACCCACGTTGACAACATCATATCCGGTCTTGAAGATATTGGTGAAACCCCTCTTTCGGGGCAACCGTTTTATCAGAGGCAACTGGCCACCCTCGAATCCGAGGCGCACACCACCACCAGAACGAGACTTCTGCCCCTTGCAACCCCGACCCGAATAGGTACCATGGCCGCTCCCATCCCCACGTCCGACTCTCTTCGCCTTGTGTTTGGAGCCTGCAGACGGCCTCACTTCACTCTGCTTCACTCTCCTCCTCCTTCTCAACCATGAAGGCACTCTCGTCCTTCGTAAAGGCCTTCCCAGTTTTCCGCAAGCTACCAAGAGCGACCATAGTCGCCTTGGCCACGTTGACAGGATTAGAACTACCAAGAGACTTGCAGATGACGTCCGTTATGCCCGCCAATTCAAGCACCGCACGAACGGTATGGCTGGCAATCATGCCGCCGCCAGGCTTCGCCGGCTTAAGCAGAACCTTGGATGCCCCGAACTTGGCAAGGATTACGTGAGGAACAGTGCCACTCACAATGGGAACCTCTATCAACTCCTTTCGCGCCACAGCACCGGCCTTGCGGATAGCCTCCGGAACCCCGGTTGCCTTGGCCAGTCCGAGTCCCACATGCCCCTGGCCATCTCCAATCACCAGCAGGGCCCGGAAGCGGAGTCTTCTGCCGCCTTTGACCACCTTGATCACACGATCAATAGTCATTAGCCGCTCCTGTAGCTCCAGATCGGAGGCATCGACTTTGACCCTCTTGTTGGTCTCTCTAGTAACTGCTTTCATCAGACAACCCTTCCGTTCTATTCAGCCTAAGCTGTCAGAACTTCAGTCCCGCTTGCTTGGCTGCTTCAGCCAAAGCCTTGACCCTGCCATGATACCTGTAGCCACCCCGGTCAAAGACAACACAGTTGATCCCCCTCTCCAGTGCTTTCTCTGCGAGCAGAGAACCTATAGCCTCCGCGTTCTTCACTTTGGCCACCCCTTCGGTCTTCTCTCTCACATCAGGGTCAAGCGTACTCACTGAAGCCAGGGTCCGCCCGGTTGTGTCATCTATGACCTGAGCATAAGTGTGCTTCAGGCTCCGGAAAACGCATAATCGGGGCTGTGACACAGTGCCCGTCACCTTCTTTCTCACCCGCCTGTGCCGTATCGTTCGTCGTAGTCCTTGGTTCCACTTAGCCATTGCACACTCTATCCCTTGGATACTCTGCCCGCCTTGCCAGGCTTAAGATGTAGTTTCTCCCCCGCGTAGGTGATTCCTTTCCCTTTGTAATGATCAGTTGCACGTATTGCTCGTATCGCGGCTGCTACCTCGCCGACAATCTCCTTGTCAATGCCACTGACGCGGACACGGTTTGTCCCCTCTACAGTCGCGTCAATTCCAGGGGGAAGAGGAAACTCCACAGTATGACTGTACCCAACCTGAAATGACAGTTTGCCCTCCGCCTTCTGTACCTTGTACCCTACTCCGCTCACCTGCAATTCGCGCTGGAAACCTGTGCTGACTCCCTCCACCATATTAGCTATGAGGCTGCGCATGAGCCCGTGGCGAGAGCGCCGAATCCTATCATCACTGGGACGTGTCACTAACAGCTTCCCATCCTCCATGGAAACGGAAATATCAGGGATAAGCCGCCGAGAGAGCTCTCCTTTCTCTCCCCTTACCCTTATCTCATTGCCTTCAATCTTCACCTCAACGCCTTGAGGTATTGTTATGGGAAGCAAGCCGATTCGAGACATCCGTAACTCCTAGACCTCTCTACCAGACATAACACAGTACTTCGCCGCCAAGATGGCGTCGCCATGCCTCCCGGCCCGTCATGACACCTTGAGATGTAGAGACAATCGCGATTCCCAGACCTCCGTAGGCACGGGGAACCTCTCGGCGATTCACATAGACCCTCAGGCCTGGTTTGCTCACCTTCTCCAGACCGAGCAAGGCTGGCTGCTTGTCTACATACTTGAGACGCAGGCGGATCGTTCGCTGCGGCTTCCCCTCCAGATTCTCATAGTCGTCGACGAAGCCTTCCTCCTTAAGGATCCGCGCAATAGACAGCTTCACTCCAGACGAGGGTACCAACACACTATCGTGACCTGCCATGATAGCGTTGCGGATGCGCGTCAACATATCGGCGACCGGATCAGTGACTGTCATTTAGACTCCCTCACCAACTTGATTTCCTTACTCCTGGAATCTCGCCCGCTAAGGCAAACTTCCGGAAGCAAATACGGCACAGGCCAAACTTGCGCATGTAGCCGCGTGCCCTGCCACACAACTGGCAGCGGTTGCGTTGCTGTACCCGGTACTTGGGCGGTCGTTTTGACTTTACGATCTTAGACGTCTTTGCCATTTCAATTCTTCTCAAAGGGCATGCCCATTAACTCCAGCAAGCTCCTAGCCTCATCGTCGCGCTCGGCTGTGGTGACTATAGTCACCTGAAGCCCACGGACTTTGTCTATCTTGTCATAGTCAATCTCGGGGAAGACTATCTGTTCCTTCATACCCAAGTTGTAGTTTCCCCGGCCATCGAAGGAATCCCGAGAAAGGCCGCGGAAATCACGGAAGCGTGGCAGAACTACATTGACCAGCCTGTCAAAGAAATCGTACATCCGCCTGCCTCGTAGTGTCGCCATCATCCCAATAGGCATTCCAGTTCTCAGCTTGAAGGCAGCGACAGACCTCTTGGCCCGTGTGACCACGGGATGTTGCCCACACACAGTAGCCAGGTCCCTTTCCGCTGACTCCAGGGCCTTGGCGTTCTGAATGGCTTCGCCCAGGCCAATGCTCACCACTATTTTCTCCAACTTGGGCAACTCCATGACATTGCTCCGGCCCAGCCTGGTCTTGAGCTCGGGAACCACCTCCGCTAGGTATTTCTCTCTCAAGCGAGCTGTCACAGTCAAATCCTCTCAGTCAATTACTTCCTGGCACAAACGACAAATGCGCACTCTCTTCCCATCCTCCAAGACACGGGATCCAACTCGCGTAGGCTTGTTGCACTTATCGCATACCAGCATTACTTTGGACACATGGAGCGGAGCTTCAAGTTCAATTATGCCCGCCTGCCGAGCTGCTCTACCTGATCGAGAATGCCGCTTGATCATATTGAGCCCCTCCACCACCACGCTCTCCTTCTCAGGGAGGGCACGACGCACTTTGCCCTTCTTGCCTCTGTCCTTCCCGCCTATCACAACAACAGTGTCGTTCTTCCTGACTTTCACTTCAGAGAACCTCCGGGGCCAAGGATATTATCTTGGTGAATCTCTTCTCCCTGAGCTCTCGGGCCACGGGACCGAAAATGCGGCTACCTTGAGGGTTGTTCTTCTCACCGAGAATTACCGCAGCATTCTCGTCAAACCTGATATAGGAACCGTCGGAGCGACGATACGGTTTAGCTACGCGTACAACTACGGCTTTCACCACCTCGCCCTTCTTTACCGCTCCGTGCGGTATAGCCTGCTTCACCGTGGCAACGATGATGTCGCCAACATGCGCGTATCGTCTCCTGGTTCCCCCGGGAACGCCGATACACATGATTTGCTTGGCTCCCGTGTTATCAGCTATCTTCAATCTGGTTTGAGTCTGGATCATTCTTCTCTACCCTGGTTGGCTCTCTTCAGCCGATTCCCTCTGCGACATTATTTCCACTACACGCCATCGCTTCTCTTTCGACAGAGGGCGCGTCTCCGCAATTCTCACCTCATCCCCGATTTTGCAGACATTATTCGCGTCGTGAGCCTTGTACCTCTTGACATGCTTGACAGCTTTCTTGTACAAGGGATGATGTCTCCTAGTTTCTACAGCCACCACCACCGTCTTGTCCATCTTGTCACTCACTACTTGGCCGACTCTAGTCTTTCTCTTTTCCATGCGTAGCTCACCTAGCGCCCAGTTCCCTCTCCCTCAAGATAGTCCTCATTCTCGCAATGTCTCTCTTGACCTTGGACAGCTCACGATGGTTAGTTAACTGCCGAGTTGCCAGCCGAAATCTCAGCTTGAACAACTCCTCATGAGCCTCTTCGAGCTTCTTGCGCATCTCCTCGTCGCCGAGGGCACGAACTTGGTCAACTTTCAATTCTCGTCCCCTCTCCTACTGCAAAGCTAGCAGCGATAGGGAGTTTGTAGCTGGCGAGATGTACCGCCTTCCGAGCTACGTCTTCGCTTACACCAGCCAGTTCAAACATAATTCTGCCTCGTTTGACCACCGCTACCCAGTGATCAGGAGCACCTTTGCCACCACCCATCCTCGTCTCCGCCGGCTTCTTGGTCACCACTTTATCTGGAAAAACCCGCACCCATAGACGGCCGCCGTGCCGCAGATACCGCACAAAGACGCGGCGTGTTGCTTCAATTTGCCTTGCTGTTATCCAAGCATTTCCCTCAGCCTTCAAGCCAAATTCCCCAAAGGCAATAGTATCTCCACTGTGAGCCGCTCCCTTCCGCCTACCCCTGTGGACTTTACGATACTTCACTCGGCTCGGTTGTAGCACTTTCTGTCCTCACTTCCGGGAGCACATCGCCCCTGTAGACCCACACCTTGACTCCAATGCGTCCCATCACGGTACGTGCCTCTATGAAACCATAGTCGATATCTGCGCGCAGCGTATGCAATGGCATTCGACCCTGGTGAAGGGTTTCAGAACGGGCGATTTCGCGCCCGCCGAGTCTTCCAGAGCACTTTATTCTTATCCCCTTGGCCCCAGCCTGCAAAGTCCGAAAGGTAGCCTGTTTCATCACCCGGCGGAACGGCACTCTGGCTTCGATCCGCTCGGCTATGTTGTGAGCTACCAAACAAGCTACCAACTCAGGTCGCTCAACTTCCTTGATTGTCAGTCTTATTCTCTCTCCACTGACTCTCTCCAACTGAGCCCTCAGTGCCTCCACACTCTGCCCCCCTCTGCCAATCAGGATGCCAGGCCTGGCGGAGTAGACCGTTAGACTCACCTCGCCTCCAGCCCGCTCAATGTCAACGCGGGAAATGCCGCACTCTCGAGATTTCCGCTCAATAGTGCGACGCAGTTTGAAGTCTTGCTGCAACATCCCAGCATAGCCTTTCTCAGCATACCACCTGGCCTGCCATTCCTTGATGATTCCCAGTCTAAAGCCCAAAGGATGAACTTTGTGTCCCAAGCTACTTCTCCTCCACGAATACCGTGATATTGCTGGACCGCTTCAGAATAGGGCTTATTCTTCCCCTAGACTTTGGACGCCATCTCTTCAAGGTACGACCCTTGTCAGCGAAAATATCAGCAATCTTGAGATCGGCAGGCGACGTCTGGAAATTATCCTCCGCACAAGCAGCCGCCGACTTGACCACCTTGGCCACGGCTCTGGCTGCTGGGGTAGGTAAGAAATTCAGAATACTCAAAGCTTCGTTCACCTCTCTGCCCCTAACCGCATTCACGGCCAAGATAACCTTTCTTGGTGAAATACCAACATCCCTAGCAACAGCTCTTACTTTCACGTTGGCCTAGCTCCTCGCCTGCGCCGCTGCCCTGGCCTTGGCCACATGGCCTCTAAAGGTTCGAGTGGGTACGAATTCACCCAATTTATGCCCCACCATATTCTCAGTTATGAAGATGGGTACGTGCTTTCTGCCGTTGTGCACAGCAATAGTGTGCCCTATCATGAGAGGCAGCACAGTAGAAGCCCGAGACCACGTCCTCACCACCGCCTTCTTGCCTGAGCTATCAACCGCCTCTATCTTCTTGATCAATTTGGCATCGCAATAGGGACCTTTCTTCAGTGATCTTCCCATTCTACTCCCTCCGCTTGACGATCATTTTGTTTGACACTTTGCGGCGTCGCGTCTTGACACCAAAGGCTGGTTTGCCCCAAGGTGTCTTCGGGGGCATCCCTCGTGGAGATCTCCCTTCACCCCCTCCATGAGGATGATCCCTGGGGGTCATGGCTGAACCGCGCACCGAGGGGCGAATGCCCATCCACCTCTTGTGTCCAGCACGGCCGAACTTTACATTTCTGTGATCAGCGTTGCCAATCTGGCCAACAGTGGCCCAGCACCTGTGGTGGAACTTCCGCAGTTCTCCTGACGGTAGGCGCAGCAAAACATACTTGCCTTCCTTGCTCATGACTTGTGCCGCAGATCCGGCACTGCGAACAAGCTGGCCCCCCTTGCCCGGTTCAAGCTCAACGCTATGAACTGGAGTGCCTACGGGGATCAATCCCAGCGGCAAAGCATTGCCAGGTTTCTTGGCCACATCCTCTCCAGCCATTATGGCATCACCCACTTCGAGGCCCGACGGGGCTAGGATATAGCGCTTCTCCCCATCAACATAGTGAACCAAGGCAATTCGAGCTGAGCGATTCGGATCATACTCAATAGACGCCACTTTCCCTGGAATGTCAGCTTTGTCTCTCTTGAAGTCGATAATTCGAAGCTTGCGCTTGTTACCTCCACCGCGATGGCGAACCGTTATCACGCCCCGATTGTTGCGTCCCGCCTTCTTCGGCAATGAGACAAGCAAAGACTTCTCAGGAGCTACCTTGCTCACACCTTCAAGATTTGCTCCGACCTTCCATCTTCTGCCAGGGGAAGTCGGCTTGTACACTTTAATTGCCATGTATTGTCCTTCTTTACGGGTGTGCTGACAGCGCTACGAATGCTTCCTCTGCCAACGAGTCTTCTTTAGAAGCTTCTGGTGCTGGTGCTTCGACATCTTCTTCTTTCTCCACTTAATAACAGATCCCAAAGATCACCTCATATTCTCCCAGCCAGAGCAGAGAGATCCGTAGAAACACTCCGGCTGGTATTGACCAACGTCGCTCCATTCGTGGCGAACAGCTTAGACTCCTTCAAAGAAGCTAACCTTGTGCCCAGGCTCCAAACTGACTATTGCTTTCTTCCAGGAAGGGCCGGTTATCTCCCGCCTTCCCATTCTTTTTGTTTTGCCCGAAACGGTCATCACAGTTACTTTCGCCACCTTCACCTTGAAGGCCTTCTCAACCGCATCCCTGATCTGAGGCTTGCTAGCTCCTCTCGCCACCTCGAACACATACTTGTTCTCTTGCTGAAGGTAAGTAGCTTTCTCCGTAATCACAGGGCGCCGCAACACCTCAAGAAGATGCATTCTCAATAGCCTCCCGTCCCCAGATTCTCTCCATATTGCGCAGTGCAGGAGCCGTAGCTATTAACGTATCATAGGAAAGCAAGTCCACAACACTTAGCAGAGCTGAAGGCAACACCCTGGTATCCGGCAGATTGCCAGCTGACTTGACCAAGGTCGGCTGCGATCGCTCGGTGACAATTAGAGCAGAGCCATCAACGCCGAGCGCTGCCAGAATACGAGCCAGGTCCTTGGTGCTTGGTTTCTGCAACGTCAGTTCTTGTACCGCCTTGATCTTTCCCTCCCTTACTTTGAGGGAAAGCAGACACCGTAAGGCCAATCGCCTCATTCCTTTGGGCATTGACTGGCGATATGACCGCGGTGCAGGGCCGAACGCCACCCCACCCCCCCTAAGCAGGGGCGACTTCACGTTCCCCCGCCGCGCCCTGCCAGTACCTTTCTGACGGAAGAGTTTCGCTGTACTGCCACAAACGTCTCCCCTCGTCTTTGTGGACGCGGTGCCCTGACGCCGATTGGCCAGCTGCCTTACCATAGCCTGATGTACTACTGCCTCATTGAATGGGACTGCAAAGACATCATCTCTCATCTCCACATGGCCAGCGGTTTCGCCGGGCAAGTCATAGAGTGGAATCTGCACTCTACGCCCCCACCTTTCTGATAGCCAGCAATCCTCTCACAGCCCCCGGAACTGATCCTCTTACCAAGAGCAGATTGCGCTCAACGTCAACTTTGACCACTTCCAGATTTCGTGCCGTAACTCTCTCGTGTCCCATATGTCCCGCCATCTTCTTCCCTTTGAGCACCCGTCCCGGCGACGTGGTAGCGCCAATCGAACCAGGAGCACGATGACGATCCGATTGTCCATGGGTCTTTGGCCCACCGCGGAAATGATAGCGCTTCACCACCCCGGCGAAGCCTTTTCCTTTTGATATGCCGCTCACATTCACCAGGTCCCCTGCTTTCAGAAAGCCAAGATCGACCTTATCACCGCGCTTCACTGAGCTCATATCTTCAGCTCTAAACTCGCGCAGGTGACCAACCTTGCCAATATCCCGAAGATGACCTTCCTCTGGAGCATTGAGACGTCTGGTTTCTCCAAAACCCATCTGGACAGCATCGTAGCCATCCCTGTCTCGTTCCTTTACCTGTGCAACAAGGCAAGGGCCCGCCTCAATAGCAGTCACCGCCGCCAACTGCCCGTTGTCCAAGAACAGTTGCGTCATACCTGCTTTCCTGCCAATAATGCTCCGCAGCATAGTCCTCCTAGAGCTTTATGTCTATCTCTACCCCTGACGCCAAGTTGACTTGAGTCAATGCATCTATGGTTTTGGGAGTTGGCTCGAGGATATCGATGAGACGCTTATGGGTGCGAATTTCAAACTGTTCCCGTGAGTCTTTGTCAATATTGGGAGAGCGCGTGACGCAGAATTTCTCTATGCTCGTGGGGAGGGGCACCGGGCCCACAATTACCCCCCCGGTGCGTTCCACTGCTTCCACTATCTGCCTTACCGACAGGTCAACCAACCTGTGGTCGTACCCTTTGACCTTGACGCGAACCTTCTGACTGCTCATCCAACCACCTTAGTTCTAAGCGTGATTTGCTCGGCCAAGTAAGGAGGCAATTCCTCGTAGCGGTAGAATTCCATAGTGTGAGTCGCCCTCCCCTGGCTGAGTGATCTCAAATCTGTGGCAAAGCCAAAGGTCTCCCCCAAGGGAACAAAGCAGTGAATGACACAGAAATCCTCCTGAGTGTCAATGCCATCAATACGAGCTCTCCGCGAGCTTAGCTCTCCAATGATGTCTCCCAAGAACTGAGACGGAGATAGTATCTCCATCTTCATGATCGGTTCCAACAGAGTGGGTTTGGCTTTCGCCACGCCGCTCTTCAAAGCCATAGAACCAGCTATGCTGAAGGCCAGGTCCGAAGAATCCACTTCGTGGAAATCACCGTCGAACAGAGTCGTTTTGACATCCACCACGGGGTAGCCGGAGGGCCCTCCAGTGCCCATGGCCTCTCGCACTCCTGCCTCTACCGACGGTATGAATTCCCTGGGTATAGCCCCGCTGTGAACTTGACTGATGAACTTGAAGCCACTGCCCCGCTCACCAGGCTCGAGTCTGAGCCACACATGTCCATACTGTCCCTTACCACCAGATTGGCGAATGAACTTGCCCTCCGACTCCACAGGAATGGTGATCGTCTCCTTGTAAGCTACCCTGGGCTTGCCGACGTTTACCTTCACGCCGAATTCGCGAGACATTCGCTCCACGAGCACTTCTAGGTGCAGTTCACCCATTCCGGAAATGAGAACTTGCCCAGTCTCCGAATCATGGTAGACCATGAAGCTGGGATCTTCGTCACCAAGCTTGACCAAGACATCGTCCAGTCTATCCTCATCAGCCTTGCTCCTGGGCTCAATGGCCATTGAAAGCACAGGTGCAGGGAACTGTATGGACTCAAAGAACACGGGGTGAGCAGTATCACAAAGGGTATCCCCTGTAGATGTACCTCTAAGTCCCACGGTAGCAATGATGCTGCCAGCGCCAGCCTCACTGGCTTCTTCGCGACGATTAGCATGCATCAAGTACAGCCTTCCCAACCTCTCTTTCTTCCCCTTGGTGGCATTAAGAACCTGATCTCCAGATCGCACCTTACCCGAATATATCCGCAGATAGGTCAACCTGCCCATGAACGGGTCAGAAACGACTTTGAAGGCTAGAGATGAAAGAGGCTGATCGTCGCTCGTCTGGCAAAGGATTTCCTCACCATTTCTAGCATCAATAGCATGAACAGGAGGAACATCTAGAGGGGAAGGGAGATAGCTCACGACAGCATCAAGTAATGGTTGAATTCCCTTGCCTCGCAAGGCGCTGCCGCAAAGAACTGGTACTATCTGATTGGATATACTCAGCCTCCTGATAGCCGCCTTGATCTCCGCAGCAGAGATCTCCTCGCCTTCCAGATACATCAGCATGATCTGGTCGTCGCTGTGCGCCAGCTTCTCAATGAGCATTTGACGATATTTAGCCACGCTATCCTTATCGCTGTCCGGTATGGGTTCCTCTACAGGCAACCCTTCAGAGTCGTCGGGGAAGACAACTGCTCTATTCTCCACAAGGTCAATAACTCCTCGGAAGGAGTTCTCAACACCCAGAGGAAGCTGCAGGGGCAGAGCTCTAGCCCGTAACCTTCCCTCAATCATGCTGACCGTGCGATAAAAATCGGCGCCAACCCTATCCATCTTGTTGATGAAACAAATCCTTGCCACACCGTACCTGTCCGCCTGACGCCATACGGCTTCCGATTGAGCTTCCACACCAGCCACGGCGTCAAGAACCACCACCCCACCATCCAATACTCGAAGACTACGCTCCACTTCAGCAGTGAAATCCACATGGCCTGGAGTGTCGATGAGACTGATTCGGTGCCCCTCCCAGTCACAAGTAGTGGCCGCAGCAGTAATGGTGATACCGCGTTCCCGCTCCTGCTCCATCCAATCCATCACCGCCGTGCCCTCGTCCACACCACCCATCTTGTAGGTACGCCCTGTGTAATAGAGAATCCTCTCAGTCACAGTGGTCTTGCCAGCATCTATGTGGGCGATGATTCCAATATTTCGTGTCTTCTCTAAAGGGAAGATCCGCGACATAACTGTATCCTTTGCTTCAAGTACTGCTTTCAATGCACCCGCCTCACCAGCGGTAGTGGACAAAGGCCTTATTCGCCTCAGCCATCCTATGGATATCATCGCGCTTCTTGATCGCTACACCCCGACCTTGAGCCGCATCAACTAGCTCGCCCGCTAGCTTCTCTCTCATGGACTTCCCGGCGCGTGCCCGAGCTGAAGTAATGAGCCAGCGCATAGCCATAGAGCGCCCGCGCTGTCTCTCCACCTCAATCGGGACCTGATAAGTGGCACCACCGACACGGCGAGGCTTAACTCTAAGGAGCGGAGTAGCATTTGCCACCGCTTGCTCCAGAAGCTCCACTGGGTCTCCAGCGAGCTGTTGCCCGGCAAGCTCCATAGCATCGTAGACAATGCGCTCAGCAGTAGCCTTCTGTCCTCTCACCATCACCCCGTTGATGAATCTCGCCACAATGCTGCTGTTGTACTTGGCGTCGCCAGGCACTATGCGCTTGACTGCTTTATTCGGTTTCCTAGGCATCTATGCAATCACCCTTCTTGCTTTGCCGGGCGCTTGGCACCATAGAGGCTACGACCCCGCTTCCGGCCAGCCACTCCTTCGCTGTCCAAGACGCCACGAATGATGTGATAGCGAATACCAGGAACATCCTTGACCCTGCCCCCCCGAATCAACACCACGGAGTGCTCCTGCAAGTTATGTCCCTCGCCGGGAATGTAGGCATTCACTTCCCTGCCGTTGCTGAGTCTTACTCGGGCCACCTTGCGCAATGCCGAGTTTGGCTTCTTGGGCGTAACCGTCTTGACCTGGATACAGACACCCCTCTTCTGGGGCGATCCATCGGTCCACCGCGTTTCACCCTTCATAGCGTTATGAGTATAGTGCAACGACGGGCTCTTGGTCCGCTTCTCCAGCTTCTTTCGTCCTCTGCGAACAAGCTGGCTAATCGTCGGCATTCCTTGAAACCTCCAATCTCATGGACAACCGAAAGGCCGCCTAGTTCCTTGCCGGTCTACTTCAGTTGGTCCACAGGGCCTTAACTAGTCGGCCTATTGAGCTTGCTAACTCTCTTGCTTCCCAGTAGACTTCAGTCACATAATTTAACACGCAGGTGTGGAAATGTCAAAGAGGCACATTCACAAGCAGTCCATTTGCATTCCTCACCGATTCCTGCTATATTAAATCGTAGCAAGGATCGCATCCGTAGAGTGGGTAGAACCCACCTTTTTTTTAGATTTAGTGTTGATACTGGACCGGAGAGACATGAAGACAGAGTTCATGGCTGCTGTTACCCAACTCTCATCAGAGAGGAACTTGCCCAAAGAAGTGATTCTAGAAGCACTGGAGGCAGCGCTTGCTTCAGCCTATAAGAAAGAGGCCTTCTCGCCTGAGCAGGACATAGTGGTCAGGATTGACCCAGAAGCTAGCGATATCAGAGTTTACATGAGAATGGCTGTGGCTGATCCTGTTACAGATCCACTTCAAGAGATCTCCCTGGACCAAGCGCGAGAGTTGCGCAACGATGTCCAAGTCGGTGAAGTAGTTGAGATAGAATCCACCCCCAAAGGTGCCGGCCGTATCGCCGCTCAAGCAGCGAGGCAAGTGGTCTTGCAGCGATTGCGTGAAGCAGAACACCATGCGGTCTACGAGCAATTCGTCGGCAGGGAAGGTGAGATCGTGACTGGGGTGATTCAGTTTATCCAGCCTAATCAGATCTACGTCACTTTGGGCAGGAGAGAGGCATTACTGCCTGCTGGTGAGCAAGTGCCCAATGAGCGCTATCACGTAGGCCAGCACCTCAGATTTTACCTTCTGGAGATAAGTCAAGGAGCCAGAGGTCCTCGGATACTGATCTCTCGATCTCATCCAAATCTGGTGCGTTGCCTTTTTGAACTGGAGATCCCAGAAGTTCACAGCGGCGTCATAGAGCTGAATGCGATAGCTCGCGAAGCAGGGCTCCGAAGCAAAGTTGCAGTGTCAAGTCGCCAAGAAGGTATTGAGCCTGTAGGTTCCTGTCTTGGACCACGTGGCATCAGAGTGCAGAGCATAATCAATCAGTTAAATGGCGAGAAAATAGACGTGATCCAATGGCACGCCGATCCCAAGATATTCATCCCCAGAGCCCTTAGCCCCTCCCAAGTGGTAAGTATAGAACTTGGTGAGGCGGAGAAAACCGCCACCGTAGTTGTTCCCGACAAGCAGCTATCTCTAGCCATAGGGAAAGGAGGGCAAAACGCCCGACTGGCAGCCAGGCTGACAGGTTGGCGAATCGACATCAAGAGCGTTTCTGCCGCTGAGGCAGAGAAGCCAAGCTTGCCGGAGCCAGTCACCGAGCCGGCAGTAGAGGAAGGACTGCCCTCTATCCCACCGAGCGAAATCCAAGAAACAGAGCCCGTTGGCGAGGAAATCGAATCGACTGCCGAAACCGGAGGGGAAAAGCTGGAGGTACTTCTGGCCAGTGACGTATTCACATCCGCTGCGGAAGCCACTTCCGAGGGCCAGGCAGAAAAAACCCATATCCGCTTCGCCGAGGACATCATGCCAGACAGAAAGAAATTTGTCACACCGGCAAAAGGCAAAACTAAGGCTAAGGTGCATAGGAAACGAAGGGTGCACGTTGAGGAGGAAGAGCATGAGGAATGAGCGTCTACCTCAACGTACTTGTATAGCCTGCAGACAGAGGAGAGACAAGAAAGCCTTGATCCGCTTGGTGCGTACCAACGATGGGAACGTTGAGGTGGACCTATCTGCCAGGAAACTGGGCAGGGGTGCCTATCTATGTCCGCAGAAGAACTGCTGGGAGTTAGCACTCAAAGGGAACCGTTTAGAGCATGCCCTGCGGACAAAGCTTAGCAATGACGATCGTCAAGTTCTGCTGAAGTACACAGCATCTTGCCAAGGAGAGACTGGGATTGAGTAGCCGAAAGCCAGAGTCAAATGTCAGCCGGAAATCGAAAGACACGGGTGGAACAAGTCACCCAGGTTCAGCCAAACTCGAGCTTGCGCTTTCTCTGACTGTGAAGCAGCTGGCCGACAAGCTAGAGATAGAGCCAGCGAAGGCCATCAAGCAACTCATGCGGCAGGGTGTCATGGCTAATATCAACCAAACCATCGATTTCGATACCGCCGCGAGGGTAGCCCAAGATCTTGGCTACAAGGTCAAGCAACAGGCAGAGCGTCACGTCCAGCCTTCGCGCGCAGGGCGAAGCAGGGGGAAACTGAAACCCCGCCCTCCGGTAGTCACCGTGATGGGACATGTCGACCACGGCAAGACGACTCTCCTGGACGCTATCAGGAAGACAAATGTGACTGCTCATGAGGCCGGGGATATTACCCAGCACACGGGCGCCTATCAAGCCGTGGTGGACGGACGCAGAATTACCTTTCTAGACACCCCCGGCCACAAAGCTTTCACCGCCATGAGGGCTCGCGGAGCGCAGGCAACTGACATGGTGATCCTGGTAGTCGCCGCCGATGATGGCGTCATGCCCCAGACCATCGAGGCCATAAGCCATGCCAAGGCCGCCGGAGTATCCCTGGTGGTTGCCATTAACAAGATTGACAAGCCAGATGCCAATATCGACCGCGCAAAGCAACAGCTGGCGGATTCGGGTTTGATTATCGAGGAATGGGGTGGCGATATCGTCTGCGTTCCGATCTCGGCCAAGCAAGGACAAGGAATCCCTGATTTGCTGGAGAACCTCTTCCTAGTTGCCGACATATTGGACCTGAAAGCTGCTCCCGATTGCCCTGCAGAAGGTGTTGTTATTGAGGCCAAGCTTGACAAGACGAAAGGCGTTCTGGCTACCCTCCTGGTTCAAAAGGGCACCCTGGAGATTGGCCAAATCGTGGTTGCCGGTCATGCCTGGGGCAAAGTCAAAGCCATGTTCGATGACAACGGAGCCCGGGTCAAGAAGGCCGAACCATCGAATCCAGTGGGGATCCTTGGCCTCAACGCAGTGCCAGAGGCTGGTGAACTCTTTGCCGCAGTTGCCGACGAGCACCGAGCACGAAGCGTTGCAGAAAAGCATGAGGCCTCAAGGGCGCGCCTGCCCCTGAGCCTAGGCGCCCTCTCCAGCCAGATAAGCAACGGACAACTGAAGGAACTCAACATTGTCTTGAAGACAGATGTTCAAGGCAGCATAGAGCCAATACGGAACTGCATAGAGCAACTGAATAGCGAGAAGACGAGAGCCAATATCGTTCACGCTTCCAGCGGCAGCGTCACTGAGAGCGATGTGCTTCTGGCTTCGGCCTCGAAAGGCATTGTTATCGGCTTTAACACCAGTCCAGCTCCTGGAGCACAGCAGCTAGCTGAGGCCGAAGGAGTGAGCATTCAGCATTACGACGTGATCTATCGACTCGAGGAAGATATGGACAGGGCGCTAAAGGGGATGCTACAGCCAACCTATGCTGATGTCCTCGGCGGACGTGCTGAGGTACGGGCGGTATTCTCTAGCAGCAAGCGACGCCAGGTTGCGGGAGTATATGTCAAGGAAGGCAAAATGTGGCGGGATGCCAAAGCCAAGGTACTGAGGCAAAACGAGGTAGTCTGTGAGTCCCATGTGTCGGGCTTGAGACGCTTCAAGGACGACATCGCCGAAGTAGCTGCTGGCCTTGAATGTGGCGTGGGCATAGAAGGATTTGGCGACTTCCAAGTCGGTGACATCATCGAGCTCTACAGAAGAGAGAAGGTAACCTAACACAGCTCTCCCATCTCCCAGTCAGTCCTTGTTTGCTCTTCGAGAGGCCTAGGGTGTCTAGACGCACTGAGCGATTGAACAAGACCATCAAACAAGAGATAAGTTGGCTGCTTGAGCGCGAGGTCAACGATCCCAGACTCAGCACCCTCATTTCCGTAACGCGGGTGTCGGTCTCCCCCGACCTCACCTATGCCAAGGTCTTCGTCAGTATCTTGGGAAACGAAGAGAACAAGACGGAGATGCTAGCAGGTTTCAATGCCGCCTCTGGGTTCTTGCGCAGAGAGCTGTCTTCACGCCTGAGGCTGAGGCACATTCCGCAGCTCAGCTTCCGCTACGACGATTCCATTGAGCGCGGAGCGACCCTGCTGGGGATAATCGAGCAAGTTGGCGAGATTCGCAAGCCTGACGTCTAGCCTACAGCAGTGAATGAGATCCGCGGCAGACCCCGCAACGGGT